>CADAZC010000104.1 GCA_902792295.1 uncultured Eubacteriales bacterium | reverse complement strand
TGTATTGGCGCATACTGGACAAGCTTCCGCTGCCAAAGCAGAAAAAGAAAAAGGTCGAGCTGATCGTGGAATGATCGCAGGATACCCGGCAGCAGGGATTTCCGTCTCTTCCGGGCAGGGAACGGATTGTACCGATGATTCCGAATCGGCTGTTTCAAGGCAAAATGCTTGACTTCGCCGTACGGCAAATAATAACAGCGAAAAACGTGCGGCAAAACCGGATCAAACGAACTTGAAAGGAACTGTGCAATGAAAAACCGTTCCGATATGATCACAAACCTGTTTTTCCGACTGCTTCCGGTGCAGATTCTTCTGCTCGCCATCGGAAGCATCAATTCCGTGATCGACGGCGTCATGGCGAGCAATTTCATCGGCGCAGACGCCATGACCGTAACCGGTCTTTATATGCCGCTCATAAAGGTCGCGGAAACGATCAACGTCGTGCTGCTGGGCGGCTCGCAGATCCTGTGCGGACAGTTCCTCGGCAGGAATCAGGTCGATCGTACGCGGAAGGTGTTTTCGCTGGACATGATTCTGATCGTATCGGTTTCCGTCCTTTTCACTCAGAGACTATATCCTCGGAATGGCGATCGGCGTTCTGCCGCAGATGCTCGGCATGCAGCTGACCGCGTTTCTGCAGCTTGAACAGCAGCAGAAGCGCACCTATGTCGGGATCGGTTTGATGATGTTTGTCAACGCCGCGCTCGACTATCTCTTCATCGTCGTGCTGCATATGGGAATGTTCGGGCTCGGGCTTTCCACGTCGATCAGCTATTGGGCGTTTTTCCTCGTGCTCGGCTTATATTATTTCAAAAAGAAAGCGATCATCCGGTTTTCGCCGCGCGGTCTGAAACGATCGGACCTCGGGTCGATCGTTCGCATCGGCATTCCCGGCGCGATCACCACGCTGTGCCTGTCGATCCGCGGGTTCGTCCTGAACGCGCTGCTGCTGAAAGCTTCCGGCGGCGACGGCGTTGCTGCGCTCGCCGCACTGAATACGTTCGGCGGGCTTCTGTATGCGGTATCGGGCGGTCTTGCGGCGACGACGCGGCTTCTGGTCAGCGTATATGCGGGCGAGGAGGATCGCGACGGCATCGTAAGGATCATGAAGGCCGCGCTGTATAAAGGCGTTCCGATCGTGTGCGGCGTCGCCCTGCTGACCGCTTGCCTTGCGGTCCCGCTTACCCGAATGTTCTTCCGGGATCCCGGCAGCAGCGTCTTTTTCCTGACGAAATGGCTGTTCCGGATCTATCCGCTGTGCATGCCGCTGTCGGCGATCTGTGTCATCTTCACCAATTTCAATCAGAGCATGGCGCGCATGAAGATCGTGCATGTGCTGTCCGTCATAGACGGACTTTTGGGCACATGCCTTGCGTCGCTGGCGCTTGCACCGCTGTGCGGCGCGATCGGCGTGTGGATCGCGCACGTGCTGAACGGCGTGTTCACCACGATCGCCGTCGTTGTGTATGCGATCCTCGTGCGGAAGCGGTTCCCGCGGTCGACGGAGGACCTGATCGCGATCCCGGACGGCTTCGGCGTGCCGGACGAGCGGAGACTCTCGATCCCGATCCGCAGCGCGCAGGAAGTGACCAACGCGTCCGAACGGATCATGGCGTTTTGCCGTGCGCGGGGGATCGAGCGGAAACATGCGTATTATGCGGGACTGTGCATGGAGGAGCTGGCGGCAAACGTCACGGAGCACGGATTCAACGACGGAAAACCGCACACGGCGGAGATCCGCGTCGGCAGGAAGCGATGGAACTGATGGACCCGAAGGATATCACGCACAACATCGGTCTGCGCATCGTGCAGCGGTACGCGAAGAAACTGTATTACAACAGCGCGCTGGGGCTCAACGTGATCACGATCGAGCTGTAATCCAATCGATTTATCAACCGGGAAAAGGAGATTTTTCATAATGAGCAGAGTCAACTGCTGAAATAAAGAAGGATTTTTGCAGGTAAGAGAAATGGAGAATTGCGGTTGGTGCAATCTAACTGAAGAAGACAAACGGTTTCAGGTGTACGAGGGTACATTCTGGTCTGTTTTTCTTTCAGATGAACAGGATTATATCGGACGGTGCATTCTGGTTTTGAAGCGTCATTGCGGTTCCATGTCAGAGCTGACAGATGATGAATGGAAAGAACTTCGCAAGCTGGTTTGTAAAATTGAGACCTGTTTGAAAAAAACTTTGGGAGCAACTCTGTGTAATTGGAGTTGTTTGATGAACAGCTTTTATAAAGATTCAGATCCGAATCCGCATCTTCATATTCATGTCAGACCGAGATATGAGAAACCGGTGATACTGAACGGAAATACTTATACTGACAGCGAATTCGGTCATCATTACGCAGTGCATAAAAGCGGGTCAATCCCCGATCAGGATATGAAAGAGGTATTCAGTCGGCTGAAGGAATGGCTGAATCGCTGAATTCCCGTTTGCCGAACAGATTCATACAGACGGATAGTCATCATGCAGGCAAGGAGAAACGCTGGTTTCTCAAAAGAACCGATTCCGCAATCACGGGGGAGCTGCGCGTGAAGAAGAAAAGAACGATATCCATTGATGCAATGGAGGGATTGCTGAGCTATCTTCTGGACGTTACATATATTCACGAGGAACACTAAGGAGAAGTTGCGTATGTCTGAAAAAAGGGCGGTGCCGTATGAAGAATCCCTTGTT
>CADAZC010000103.1 GCA_902792295.1 uncultured Eubacteriales bacterium | reverse complement strand
ATCGAAGCGGCGATCGACTATCCGGACGAGGCGGAGCTCGACGATGCGTACCTGACAAAGCGAGAGGAAGCCGGAGCGGAGCTTCTTGCACTGATCGAGGAAGGCCGCAAAGGACGCGTGCTGCGCGACGGATGGAAGATCGCGATCCTCGGGCGTCCGAACGTGGGGAAAAGCTCTCTTCTGAACGCGCTGCTCGGCCGCGATCGCGCGATCGTCACGGCGCTCGCGGGCACGACGCGCGATGTGCTCGATGAACAAACGATCCTCGAGGGCGTGCCCGTGCGGCTGATCGATACCGCGGGACTGCGCGAGACGGGCGACGAAGCGGAGCGCATCGGCGTGGAACGTGCGAAAAGCGAGATGGATTCGGCGGATGTGCTTGTGATCGTACTGGACGGCAGCGTGCCGATGACCGGTGATGAAACGACGCTTCTCGAACAGACCGTGGGTCGCAGACGGATCGTCGTCGCCAACAAATGTGACCTCGGAAACGTCTGTTCCGGCGATTTGCGGGTCAGCTGCAAAACGGGCGAAGGAGTCGAAGAACTGAAGCGGCGCATCGCGGCGTTTGCCGAGCCCGCGTCGCAGTCGAGCGTGTGCATCACGAACGAGCGGCATATCCGTGCGCTGGAACGCGCATATGACGCCGTTTGCCGTGCGGACGAACAGCAGGAGCCAGACTGTATCGCGACCGAGATCGCCGAAGCGCTGCATCAGCTGGGAACGATCACCGGCACGGATGTGGATGCCGAGGTCGTCGATCGGATCTTTCGGGATTTCTGTGTGGGAAAATAGAATCGGTGCATACAAAAAAGACCTCCGAAGGGAGGCACTTCGTAAGGAAGTTGCCTCCCTTCGGCTTTTTGTAATCAGCCAGAGTGATTGAATTGCAGGAATCAATCAAATTTGGAGGATTACATCATGGAAAAACACATCTACGACGAAAAGAACGGACTTTGGTATGAGCTGCAAGGCAATTATTTCGTTCCATGTTTGAAGCTGCCCGCTGAAGAACAAAGGCCCATCGGCGCTTGGGGCCAACGGCATCTGCGGCATCTCCGGCAGCACCGTAAGGCGCTGTACACGGAGCTGCAGATCACCGGCAAGCTGAACGGTTATCTGGTCGATCTGAACGATCAGGCGGAGAGAATGTTTCTTGAGCTGGTAAAGCAACTGGCTGCCCGTGAGGGCGTTACCGAACAGCTCAAAGCACAGAATCAAATGCTATGGGTGCAGCGTATGAACAACATCCGGGACAGGGCAATTGAGATCGTAAACGAAGATTTGATTTACGCATAATGTATCGGGCGGCGGGATCTGACGGCAGAAGACGTCAAGTTCTCTCTGGATCGTGCTCGCAACTCCGCAGCTGTCTCCTATATCGTCCCTTTGCGGCGATCGTTCCCAAAGCTGTTGTTGAAGCAGATGAGGACGCCTTCATTCTGAACCCCGTTGGCTCCGGTCCGTATTGCTTTGTCGAATGGAAACAGGGCGATCATGTCACACTCAAGGCATTTGATGACTATTACGCCGGTAAGGCCGCTACGGAAAACCTGATTATGAAGGTCATCCCTGAAACGTCTCAGCGTTCTATCGCTCTGGAAACCGGCGAAATCGATCTGGCCTATGATCTGGCGGTCAATGACATCCCCAAAATCAATGACAATGATAAGCTGATGGTTTATGAAATTCCGTCTCTCACCTGCTGGTATGTTTCCATGAATATGAACAAAGAACCGTTCAATAACCCGCTCGTTCGTGAGGCTCTGGCCATGGCAATCGACCGCCAGACCATCATCGACACTATCAACGCAGGCAGTGGCCAGCCCGCCGACGCGATCATCGCTCCGGCAGTTTTCGGCTACTACTCTACCGGTGTTCCAGAGTACAACCCTGAAAAGGCGAAGGAACTGCTTTCCGAGGCCGGTTATCCCGATGGTTTCTCCACTACGCTCTGGGTCAATGACAATCAGTCCCGTATTGAGATGTGCCAAGCAATTCAGGCTATGCTGCTCGACATCGGTGTGCAGTGCAGCGTAGAAGTTCTCGAGTTCGGTAGCTACATTTCCAGAACTACCGCAGGTGAACATGATATGGCGTATTTCGGATGGACGACTTCCAGCGGAGACGCAGACTACACCTACTACTCCCTTGAGCATTCGACGCAGCAGGGTGCTGCTGGCAACCGCAGTTTCATCGCGGATCCGGATCTTGACGCTCTGATTGAAGAAGCTCGTTCCAACACAGACGAGTCCACACGTAAAGATCTGTACAAAGACATCGCCATTATGCTGGCTGAGATCAACAACAATATCCCCGTGTTTTACAGCGCCATCAACGTTGGCGCCAACAAGAAAGTGGAAGGCTTTGTAATGGATTCCAACGGCTACCATAATCTGAATCAGGTTAAGGTTGCCCAGTAATTGACGGGTGGCGGGCTATCCGACCTCCGGATAGCTCGCTTTTCTGCTCAAAATTGTGTATAAAAAGG
>CADAZC010000102.1 GCA_902792295.1 uncultured Eubacteriales bacterium | reverse complement strand
TGCGATCCAGAAGCGTTCCGGCGAAGTCTGGCAGGTTTTGGGCGCTGTCAAGACCGAGTTCGAGAAGTTCGGCGAAGTGCTCGAACGCTCGCAGCAGCGTCTGCAGCAGGTCAACAATGAGCTGGATACGCTGATCGGCACGCGTACACGCGCCATCAACCGAAAACTCAAGGACGTCGAAAAGCTGGACGCCTTCGATTCCGGCAATCTCCTGGATTCCTGATTCAAACGCAACAGCCGGTCAAAGCAAAACGACCGAGCGGATCGCCCGGTCGTTTTTGTTTATTCCTTTGCGTACTTCTCAAACCAGTTTGTGATCTCTTCGAGGCGGCGTATCCGATGCTTCGGCTTGCCGGAGCGAGAAAGCTCGTGGTTTTCGCCGTGGAACACACAGATCCTTGCAGGGATCCCCCGGTCGACCAGCGCGGCATACATCTGCAGACCCTGATCGATCGGACAACGGTAGTCCTCGTCGGAATGGATGAACAGCGTCGGCGTTTTCACATTCTTCGCGTATTTCAGCGGGCTGTGCTCCCACAGCTTTGCGTGGTCGGAATAGAAGTCCGCCTTATTCTGATCGCCGACGAAATAGTAGCCGATGTCAGAGATGCCGTTGAAGCTCAGCCAGTTCGAGATCGAGCGCTGCGACGCGCACGCGCAGAACCGGTCCGTGTGTCCGATGATCCAGTTCGTCATGAACCCACCGTAGCTGCCGCCCGTCTCGCACACGCGCTTCGGGTCGATTGCGGGATAACGCCGCAAGACCTCATCGGCAAAGTCCATGAGATTCCTGTAATCCGTTTCGCCGTAGTGTCCCATGATGTCCGCAAACGCGTCTCCCCTGCCGTCCGAGCCCTTCGGATTGCAGAAAAACACAAAGTAGCCCATGCCGGCCCATACCTGCATCTCGTGATAGAACACGGTTCCGTAAACGGTCTTCGGACCGCCGTGAATGTCGAACACCGCAGGGTATTTCTTGTTCGGGTCGTAATCCTTCGGTTTCAGCACCCATCCGTCGATCCGGTAACCCTCGCTCTCGACCGAGACCGGTTCGCACTTTGCGACGTATTTGTCCTTGAACGCATCGTCGTTGAAATGCGAAAGCTTTGTAAGCTCACCGGTTTTGAGGTTCTTCGCATAAAGCTCCTGCAGAGACCCTTCGTATAGCGCAACGAACAGCGCGATCTCATTGTCCGCATGGATCGCGCAGCAGTCGATTGAGCCGATTTCCGTCGCGACGGGAACGTTGTTCCCCGCCATATCCAAAGCATACAAATGCGAGCTCTCAGCGCGTGTGGTGACGTAATAGAGTTTCCCGTTCGCCGCCCAGGTCGTTTCACCGCCGCCGTGACGCACATCGCTGCCGACCGAGTTCCACAAGCTCTCGGTATTCTCATAAAGCATCGAGAGCTCGCCCGTCTCGCGGTCGACCGTGTAGAAGTCGCTGTTCTCGTTGAGCCCGATATCCTTTCCTTCCGTGGCAGTCATAACGAGCGTATCATCAACCGCCTTGATTCCGTCGACGAACAGACCTTCGTATTCTTTGATCAGACGCAGCTCGCCGGTCTCGCCGTTCAGCACAAAGAGCTTCGGATGCGTCAGATCCCTGCGTGCGGTGTAGCCGTCGCCGATCAGATAGACAAGATTTCCGATCGTTTCGATCGCGTCGACCGAAAAGAACGGGTCGGTGACGCGTTTGATCTCCTTTGCATCCTTCGAGACGAGGAACAGCGCGGTGCGGCTTTTGTTCACGATCCCGCCGCCGTTCATCCAGTACGGCAGCTCGTCGAAGACCTATCCGCGTCGTCGGCGTACTGTTTCTGTACCTTCTCGCGTTCTTCCCTGCTCATCGCATAATAATCCGGCACATTCGCGTCGATCGAGCCGAGGACGGCATACGCGCCGCACGGAAGCGTCCGGATCCTTTCCGCCGCAAACGGCAGCGTAAATGCGGGCAGCGCCTCGCCGCCGCGAAGATCGAGACGGTAGTAGCTCGTAAACTGCTCCTTCGCCTCCGCTCGTTTCTTTTCCGCGGCAGAGCGCACGGCGGGAAACAGAATCGTGTCGTCGCTCTCCCAGAGGAATCGCGCTTCCTTGCCGAGATCGGTCAGCTGACGAAACGCGTCCTCGTACAGCCAGAGACGGCTTTCGTAGCAGTTCTCTTCCTCATTGCAGTTCGACACGACGAACGCCGCACGTTTGCCGTCCGGCGCATATTGAACGCTCGAAAGGAAGTTGTAATTCAGAAAATCCTTTATGCCGATGCCTTCCATAATCCTTCTCCTTTGCTTCTTTGTTTCCATTCTAAACGCTTCCGCTCGATTTTGCAAGAAA
>CADAZC010000101.1 GCA_902792295.1 uncultured Eubacteriales bacterium | reverse complement strand
CGCGCCGGTCGGCAGTGAAACGCTGACGGATCCGACCGATGATGCGAAGACAACGACGGACGATTTCACGATCATGTCCGATACCGGCGCGGTCTCACAGAACGGCTCGGTTTATACGATCAGGACAGCGGGCGAATACACGCTCTCCGGCGCGCTTTCCGACGGTCAGATCGTGGTGGACGCAGGCGATGAAGATGAAATCAAGCTGATCCTCGATAACGCTGCGATCTCCTGCTCGACCGACGCGCCGATTCTGATTCAAAACGCCGCGGAGGTCACCGTAAAAGCGGCGGAGGACAGCTACAACACCGTGACCGATCTCCGCACCGGCAGCGCGGACGGGATTGAGGAGGATGCCGCGATTTACGCGGCCTGTGATCTTAAACTCTCCGGCAGCGGTACGCTGATCGTCGAGACCGCGTTCGACAACGGCGTGAAATCGAAGGACGATCTTTCCGTCAAAAACCTGACGCTGAAGGTCACGGCGACCGGCAACGCGCTGAAAGGCAACGATTCCGTCACGATCAAATCCGGCAGTCTCATTCTGATTTCCACCGCAAGCGACGGCGTTAAGACCGAGAACACGGACGTCTCGTCGAAAGGAAAACAGCGCGGCACCGTGTCGATCACGGGCGGACAGGTCGATATTTACGCGGCGTGCGACGGCATCAGCGCGGCATACAACGTTGAAATCTCCGAAGAGGAGACATGTACCGTCAACATCTATACCGCCTCGTATGCGGACGTCGGAACGGCTGCGGCGGGTGCGGAAACGTATCTGATCGTGCCGGGCTCTCTATACAGCGAGACCTGCGACTACTATGCGTATCTTTACAACGACGACGATTCCGACGGACTCTTCGTGCAGTGTGTCTATGAGACGATGGTTTACAGCGGACGCACCGGGTATTACGGGCTCGTATTCCGCATCCCGGACGGGTACCGGAATATCCTGTTCCACATCGTAACGCGCGGCGCGGCGCCGGACGGCTCGAACTACAAAGCGAGCACGACCGGTGAGACGGTCAACACCGCCATGAACGGATACCTTTTGACCTCCGTTTCCGGCGATACGGCATACGGCGACTGGGTACAGATCACAAGCGGCGGCAATTCGTCCAAGACGACGTATTCCGCGAAGGGAATCAAGGCGGAAAACGAGATCATCGTTGATGCCGGAACGGTCACGATCCATGCAGGTGACGACGGTCTGCACGCGAACGGCGGGACGGCGCTGGAAAACGGTGCCGAAGGGCTCGGCAATATCACCGTGAACGGCGGTTCCGTGACGGTCACGTCTGCGGACGACGGCATGCATGCGGACAACGCGCTGACGATCAACGGCGGCACGGTCACCGTCGTCGAATCCCACGAGGGACTCGAAGCGAACGTGATCACGCTGAACGGCGGCACGACGTACGTCTATGCCGACGACGACGGACTGAACGCCTGCAAAGGCGCGGTTGCGCCGATGGTGTATATCAACGGCGGGTATGCGGAGATCCGAACGCCCTCCGGCGATACGGACGCGATCGACTCGAACGGCAGCTTTCAGATGACCGGCGGCACCGTGCTGGTGCTTTCCGGCTCACAGATGGGCGGCATGTCCGGCTCGGTCGACGTGGACGGAACAATCTCAGTAACCGGCGGCACGATCGTTGCGCTCGGCGGCATCTGTCAGACTCCGCAAAGCGGTTCGGTCAACACCTATGTATCGAACGGAACAAGCTTCCCTTCCGGCGAGTACCGCATCACGGACGCGAGCGGCAATACGATCTTCTCGTTCACACTTTCCGGCTCCTATTCCTCCTGCTGGATCGCATCCGACGCGTTCGCTCTGAACGGTTCCTACGGTTCCTATACGGTGGAAAAGGACGGTTCGGCTTTCCTTTCCTGGACGCAGAGTTCCGCGACGGAAGGCGCGACCGGCAACTACGGCTTCGGCGGTCACGGAGGCGGGCACGGCAGACGATAATCGGCAGACAGAAAAAAACAGCTCCGGCAGCTCCGGAGCTGTTTTTCATACGATCTTTTATTCCGCAAACGCCGCTTCCACGGTCAGGGACTGTCCGTCCGAATTTGCGTGGATCTTTCCCTTGTGCGCATCGACGACCGCCTTTGCAATCGCAAGTCCGAGCCCGAACCCGCCGGTTTCGGAACTGCGCGAGGCGTCGGCGCGATAGAACCGGTCGAACAGCCGGTCGTGGTTTCCCTTTTCGAGATTCGACGCGGTGTTGGTCACGGAAAGCAGGATCTGTCTGCCGGTTTTTTTCAGCGAC
>CADAZC010000100.1 GCA_902792295.1 uncultured Eubacteriales bacterium | reverse complement strand
CAGAGGCAAAACGCCCGCTTTCCCTGGGGGAGCTGACAACAATCCTCAGGATGGGCAAAAAGCACCGTTTACGGGCTTTTAAGCTCCATGCGAAGCTGCGGGCTTGTGGAACAGGAACCGGACAGCGGACGCTATACGCTCGGCGTGCGTCTGTTCGAGTACGGCAGCGCGGTGAGTTCCACGCGCAACATCATTGCGCTTTCGCGCGAACCGATGGAACGGCTCGTCAAGGCGACCGGCGAATCCGCGTCGCTGTCCATGCTCGACCGCGGCGAAGCGCTGGTGCTCCTGCATGCGGAGCCGGATTCCGCGTTTCATATCGTGTCCGAGACCGGCGCGCATCTGCCCGTGTTCTGTACGGCGCAGGGCAAGGTCCTGCTGTCGGCGCTTTCCGACGCGGCTGTGCGCCGCATCTTCGAGGCGCAGTTTCAGCAATTCACGCCGCATTCGGTCTCAAGCGCCGACGCGCTTCTAAAAGAGCTCGAAACGGTTCGCAAAACCGGCTTTGCGATTGAAAACGGCGAGTTCAAAATCGGCGTCCGCGGCGTCGCGGCCCCGATCAAAGACCACACCGGCGCGATCCGCTATTGCGTAGGTCTCATCGGCATGTTCCGCCGCGTCGACTCGGACGAGTTCCGCGCCGCGACCGCCGAAGTCATCAAAACCGCCGCCGCGCTCAGTGAAGCGCTCGGGTATCGGGAAAACTGAAAACAGGGACAAAGGATTGCATGCATCAAGCGGCGGGGATATCATTCCCCGCCGCTGCTTTGCGTCAAACGGATCGGCGATCCGTCTGATCCGTATTACCGTAATTCCGCGTTGTTTTTACACTTCATTACAGCTTTTTTTTCAATCGGCAGCTGCGATGTCCTTTCGGGAAATCCTCAGCAGCGCCGTACTCGGTGAATCCATGTTTGCCATAGAAATCCGCGACCCAATCACGGGCGTACACAAACAGAACGTCGGCTCCGTTTTCCCTCGCCTCACGCTCGCACTCCTTCAGCAGATAGGAAGCAAGCCCTTGACCGCGGCAGGGCTCATCCACCCAAAGAAGGTGAACGTAGCCGTCGTCCCAGCCGCCGACGCCTGCCATGATACCTGCGATCATGTTTCCGTCACGGTCGACGAGCTTCTTGTTCAGGCGGATATACCCGTGCAGCGGCGGAACAACGGAATCGTTGAATTCGTCCAGATTCTCGTAAATAAAATCAACGTCCTCTTCCGTACCGCGCCTGATCTCAAATCGCTTCTGCGCGCTGTTATACTTTGGCATAACGTCCGGCAGATCCCGATCGAGACGCTTGCACATATAATAACGAGTCGGACCTTTCGACCTGCTCTGCTCAGCGCACACCGAATAGCCGTGCTTATCGCAAAAGTCCTTGGCTTGAAAATCGAAGGTTTCGAGCAAAGAGAGATAGCAGCCGCGTTCTTTGGCAATGTGCTCGGCTTCTCTTAACAGCATGGAGCCCAATCCCTGCCCGCGGTACGCCTCATCTACCCACATCGTGATGTCATCCAGTTGACCCCAGGTGTAGATCATTGCGTCGAATGCGGCGACGGTGTTTCCCTCTTCGTCTTCGACCTTTAAGATGAGCTCCTCATCCTCCGGCGCGTCCGGTTCCGGCGGCAGTACGGCGTCGTCGAATTCGTCGATCCGTTCTTCCATGTATTCCGCATCTTCGTTTGTTAAAGGTTTCATTTCGTATTCCATTTTTATTTTCTCCTCAAATCGTTTTTTATTGGGCTGTTGGTTGCTGAAAAAGGGTATAAAATACCGCAGAGAAGCAGCTCCCACTGTGGCTGCGTCCTGCGGCTCCCACTTTCAGAAGTTACTTTTCAATCGGCGCACAAATCATGGGTTTACACTCCTGTCTCGAATGATCCTGATTATACATGAAAAGGCAGCAGCCGTCAAGGATCATTCGCAGCAATACAGCCCTGTGATCATAAGCAACGGAGCATTTGCATGTCCGGGGATTCAGGGTACGCCTTTTTTGTTTTCCCATTTATGGGATTGCAGCGCGGGCTGAAAGATGATATGATAGGGACATGGAACTTGATGCGATCATCAAAAACGGCTTGATTCTGGACGGCAGCGGGGCGGAAGCGTTTCGCGCCGACGTCGGGATCGCCGGCGGGACGATCGCGGCGATCGGCGATCTTTCTTCGGCTTCGGCGGGGGAG
>CADAZC010000099.1 GCA_902792295.1 uncultured Eubacteriales bacterium | reverse complement strand
GTCAGCGTCGTCTTGCCGTGGTCTACGTGTCCGATCGTGCCGATGTTTACATGCGGCTTCGTACGTTCGAATTTTGCTTTTGCCATTGTAGTTCTCCTTTATAATTTGAATTGTTTTTTAGAACCAGTAGTTATATTTGCCCAGGATCTGCTCCTGTATTGCGGCCGAAACCTTGTCGTAGCGGTTGAACTGCATCGTGAACGTGCCTCTTCCCTGCGTTCTCGAACGCAGATCGGTGGCGTACCCGAACATTTCACTCAGCGGGCAGATCGCATGGACCGCCGTGCTGCCCTGGCGCGTCTCCATACCGGAGATCTTGCACCGCCGCGACGTGAGATTGCCCACGATGTCGCCCAGATATTCATCCGGCACCAGCACCTCGACGCTCATCATCGGCTCCAGAAGCTCACAGTTGTCCTTCGTGATGCCCTCTTTGACCGACAGCGAGCCCGCGATGCGGAACGCCAGATCGCTGGAATCGACTTCGTGGAAGCTTCCGTCCTTCAGCGTCGCTTTGAGATTGATGAGTTCGTACCCGCCGAGCGGACCGCTCATCAGCGCGTCGCGGATGCCCTGATCGACCGCCGGAATAAACTCCTTCGGGATCACGCCTCCGACGACCTTGTTGACGAAACGGAAGGTCTCGCCCTCCTGCGGGTCTTCGAGCGGAGCGAACTCGATCACCGTGTGCGCATACTGTCCGTGACCGCCCGTCTGCCGCACGTAACGGCATTCGTAGGTGACCGGACGCACAATGGATTCCTTGTAGGCGACCTGCGGCTTGCCGACCGTCGCTTCCACGCGGAATTCACGGATCAGACGATCCACGATAATCTCCAGATGCAGCTCGCCCATGCCGGCGATGATGGTCTGTCCCGTTTCCTTATCCGTGTAGGTGCGGAATGTGGGATCCTCTTCGCCGAGTTTCTGGAGCGCCGCCATCATCTTTTCCTGTCCCGCCTTGGTCTTCGGTTCGATCGCGACCTGAATGACCGGCGTGGGGAAAATCATGCTTTCCAGAAGCATCTGGCGGTTTTCCGCGCAGAGCGTGTCGCCGGTGGACGTTTCCTTCATGCCGACCAGCGCGCAGATATCGCCTGCGTGGACCTCATCAAGCTCCGTGCGCGCGTCCGCGTGCATCAAAAGAATCTTGCTGACGCGTTCGCGTTTCTGCTTCGAGACGTTATAGACGTAGGAACCGGACTTCAGCGTGCCGCTGTATACGCGCACGAACGCCAGCCGTCCCACAAACGGATCGGTGACGATCTTGAACGCAAGCGCCGCAAACGGCGCGTCGTCGCGCGGCTCGGCGACAAGCTCTTTCTCGCCGCTCCGGTCGGTGCCCTTCGCCGGCGGAATATCCAGCGGAGAGGGCAGGTAATCGACGATCGCGTTCAAAAGCGGCTGTACGCCCTTGTTGCGGTACGAGGTGCCGCAGGTGACCGGCACGGCTGCGCCGGCGATGGTCGCCTTCCGGATGCAGGAGATCAGCTCCGCTTCCGTCGGCATTTCGCCCTCGAAATATTTTTCGAGAAGCGCCTCGTCCTGCTCGATGACCGCCTCAATGAGAGCGTTGCGGTGTTCTTCCGCCGCTTCGACCATGTCGGCGGGAATCGCTTCCTCGCGGATGTCGGTTCCGTCGTCGTTGTAGTAGACCTCCGCCTTCATCGTGACCAGATCAACGATGCCGCGGAAGTTCGCTTCGCTTCCGATCGGAAGCTGCACCGGTATCGGGTTTGCGCCCAAACGATCGCGCATCATGTCCATCACATGGAAGAAATCCGCTCCCGTGATGTCCATCTTGTTGACGTACGCAATGCACGGCACATGATACTTCATCGCCTGCCGCCAGACGGTCTCGGACTGCGGTTCAACGCCGCCCTTCGCGCAGAACACGGCAACAGCACCATCCAGCACGCGGAGACTGCGTTCCACCTCAACCGTGAAATCCACATGTCCCGGTGTGTCGATGATGTTGATGCGATGACCGCGCCAGTACGTCGTGGTCGCGGCGGAGCAGATCGTGATGCCGCGTTCCTGCTCCTGCGCCATGTAGTCCATG
>CADAZC010000098.1 GCA_902792295.1 uncultured Eubacteriales bacterium | reverse complement strand
CGTATCGGCGACCGGCTCCGGCGTCGCATACAGCTTCTGTTCCAGAACATTATCGCCCTTGTTGATGACAAACTCCGTCTCCGGCGTCGGCTGACAGGCAGCAAGAAGCAGCAGCGCTGCAAGAAGAATGATGAAAATGTGCTTTTTCATATGCCTGTCCTCCCTTCAATACCCAAGCAGCGGGTCGATGATCGTGCCGTCGACGGCGTTGACAATCAGGATCGGCTGAAACTCGGTGCCGCTGTCCCCGTTGATCCTGCCGTAGAAGCACCATGCCGGGACCAGAATTCCGCGGGTAAAGGAATTCCGATCAAAGATACGCCACAGGCACAGCCGTACCTCCTCGATTTCGATATCCCATTCCAGATCCGCCGCATAGTTTGCATAGCGTACGGGCAGCATCTTTTCAAAGATCCCGCGCACGTCGGAAAATGGCAGGAGCGCGGCGTGATCGGTGATGACGGATTCCGTCGTCAGCGGCGCGACCCAGTACACGGACTGTATGCCGCCGTCGTCGACGCCAACCTCCAGCACCTCGTAAAACCACTCCGGTCCGTAGCCGCTGTCGTCGGTCCGCGCCTGGCTGGCGCCGAAATAGCTTTCCACCGGAACGCCTTCCGCCCGCCGCAAGAAACGCACGGCATATACCTGTTGCTCGGGCTTGGCGCGCAGTTCCGCAAGGTCTTCCTCCCGCCACCATTCGGGATCGATATGCTGCCGATCGGTCAGAAGATATACGCCGTCCACGAACATATCCGTCACCCCGCATTCCTGCATCAGCGTTTCCGCCTGCCGTCTGGCTTCGGCGGGCGTGACGGAAAGAAGCAGGGTTTCCGGCTCCAAATACCCAGTTATCATGACTCCGTCCGGAAGCACGGCGGCTTCACCGGTTTCGCTTTGCCCGGTGACGTCCAGCAGGGCGGTACTCCCGGTATAAGAGCCGACCATATGACCGCTCTCCCGGGCATACTCCAGATTGGACGAACTCATGGGCGATAAAGACTGCTCGTTGCCGTCCTCGTCGATAAAGGTATAGCTGCCTGCGTCGGCATAATCGGCGTCGTTGGTCACCTGAAACCAGCTGCCTTCGTTTGTAAAGGGCTTGCCGATCGCCAGAACCGAGGTTCCCGTTCCGCGCTGCTTGCCCGCAAACGTGTATTCGTATGGCTTCAGCGTGCCGTCGTTCGGCACGAGCGCAACCGTTTCGGGCGCCGTCTGATACTCCTTCTCAAGCGCCTGGATGTTCTCCCGGTATGCGCGGACCTCAAAGTCGTCCTCGCCCTTGCCGTCCGCTAAGAGCTGATTCAACTGTTCCTGTTCCTCCTGAATGTGTTTCGCAATGTATTCTTTGGGCGTAGCGGTCGGGAGCTCGTACATTTCCTGCCCAGCGGTAAGCGTGCGGAAGAAAGCGTATACCTGTTCCTGACCGAATCTGCCCGCCTGCACGTACAGAAGCGGCATTGCATCCGTATCCGGCAGCATGATCGGGGCTTCGCCGGTGATCCTGATCTTTTTCGCTTCATCGGCAATCGAAACCGAAAACACTTCCGGACAGCCGAGCTGCTCCCGTAATGCGGTCCCGACCGGTACGGGTGCGCTCGTCTCCTTCGCTTTTTCGATCATTGCCTCGTTGTCCTTGCCGACCACGATCGGGCTTTCCGGCGTGGGCTGACAGGCGCAAAGAAGCAGAAGGGATGCAAGCAGAATTATAATAATATGCTTTTTCATGAAATCACTCCTTTTTCGGTTTTCTGCATCAAGCATACCGAAAGGCGGCACGAAAAACCTCACCAAAGTGTAATGAAACTGTAATAAAGTTGCGTTATTCCGGTAAAATCACGGAAACCGTCGTACCCTTGCCGGGTTCGCTGTCCACGGCGATCGTCGCGCCGTGCGCGTCGGCGATCGTTTTGACGAGCGCCAGCCCGAGCCCGCTGCCGCCCTGCTTTTTGCTGCGGCTCTTGTCCACGCGGAAGAACGGCTCGAAGATGCGGTCCTGCACCTCCTTCGGAATGCCTCTGCCGCGATCGGAGACCGAAAACGTCCTGCCGGTGACCGAAAGCACGATCGGCTTTTCGGGCGCATCTGCGTCGTAAGCGTTTGCCGCATTGACGATCA
>CADAZC010000097.1 GCA_902792295.1 uncultured Eubacteriales bacterium | reverse complement strand
ATGCGCGTGACGATCGAGGCGGACACGGAAACGCTCGCGCGGTACGGCATCTCATTTGCCGCAACGACATGGGAACAGCAGGTCAAGGGCTTTGTCGAGGGCGCGACGCCTACGCCGGTCCCGCTGCCGCAGACGGAAACGCCTGCGCCCGCGAATACGCCGGAGCCCGCGGAGGCGGACGGATATCTTACCTCGCTTCTGGATGCGGACGGAAACGGACTGAATCTCCGTTCCGTATGCGAAGCGGTCCACAGCGAACGCGATTTGTTGTGTAAAGAGATATTCGGAAACAATTATGACACAACTAAGACACAAGTGGCGTTTATAGTATATACAGGCGGACGGCACACAAATCTGTACCGCGCAAGCTACACGGCGACCTTCCGTCCGGAGGACGGAGCGGAGCCGGTCTCGATCTGGTTCACGGTGGATGTGTACGACCTTTACCGCGAGGGCGGCAGGATCCGTTACGGCAGCATCGACGTCTCCATGTATGACAGCGAGGAGGAGAGCAAGCGCCTGCCGTCGTCGGGAAGCGTGACCAAGCTCTGGGGCGGCGGCGTGCGCGTCAACGGCAAGAACGGCTTTGACCTCAACGGGTTCGTGCGGTTTCCGAACAGCCCGACGAGCTATCGCCTTGCAAACGGCGTCTACTGGTCGCCGACCTACGATCTTCTGGACGAGGACATGATCTGGGCGCTGACCGCGGTGGACGGGCATTCGCTGGCGAACCTTCTGCGCTATGCGCGAAAGGAGATCTACGCCCGGTATTACACGGCGTTCGATCCGAAAACGGAGCGTGAATTCAACGAGCACTATCGCGCATATGCGTGGTATGAACCGCGCACCCCGGACCTCTCCGGGCTGATGACGGAAGCGGAGAAAAGCAACATCCGGCTGCTTCGCGAGATTCAATCTTTGATCGAAAAATAAGGAGAACAGGTATGAAAACGATTCGAACCATCCTTGCGACCTTCGGCGTTACGACCGCGCTGTACGGACTGTTCGCGCTGATTGCGATGCGTGTGAACCCGGCGTTTGTCGGACGCTCGATCTATCAGCTGTTCCGCGACACGGGGTTCGTTGCGCTGGTGATCGGCATCGGCTGCATCCTCTCGTTTATCATTATGACGGTCGCGATCGTCTCGTTCCGGGACGACGGCGGACGCAAAAAGCACGAGTTTCTGGACGACGATGAGGATGATGATTTCCTCGAGGAGGAGACCGTGCCGGAGGAGCGCGCCGAAGAGGCGGACGAAAGCTGGTCGCCGGAGATCAAACGCAAGCAGCGCCGTGCGCTCCGGCATACGGACGAGGAGCCCGAACCCACGCCGGACCTGTTTGACGACGAAGAGGAGGAGCCGATCTCGATTCGTGCCGACTTCATGAAGGATGCCGAGGAGAACGAGCGTCCCGAAGAACCCGACATCACCTTTGCGCCTGTACCGGCGGAAGCGGAAGCCGAACCCGCGGAGGAGGATACCGAAGAACCCGAAGCGGTCGCCACCAAGCAGTGCATCTATTGCGGACAGACGATCGATGCCGATTCCGCGTTCTGCATCTACTGCGGCAAGCGCGTGTAAAGGAGGGAACCGATATGTCGAATGCATCGATAAGGAGACTGATCGGCGGTCTCGGAACCGTCCTGGTTCTTCTGATCTGCGCCGTTGTGATCGGCGCGCACTTTCTGACCGGACGTAACCTCCAGCGTATCGACGTTTCTTCGTACACCACGGTCAAAAGCGACGGCGCAAACGGATACGTTGCGACGCTGGACATCGACCGCCTGATCGAACGGGAACGTCTGCACAATCCGACCGAGAGCGAAAGGGAACTGTACCCGGAAATCGAGGCGCTCAAAGGGCTCTCCGTGCGCATCACGCAGCGCGGCGACCTCTATGAGATGGAAACGGTCACGACCGGCGAGGATCCGACCGCGCTGCTGAAAAAGCGCGGCATCCGGCTCGTCAATACGAAATGGTCACTGCAGGGCGCCGAGATGCGCGCAGCCGCGTCACAGCAGCCCGTAAAGAACAACGATCTCGATTTTTCCGCCTATGTAAAGACCGCCCGCACCGCGGACGGATATACCGCGGCGGTGGATACGGCGCGCCTTTTGAAGGATGCGGGCGTCGATCCTTGCGGCGGCAGGGATCCGCATCGTAAACACGCAGTGGACGTGGACCGACGCGGAGATGGAAGCGCATCTCGGTACGGTTGCCGCGCCGGGAACACCCGTGCAGCCCGAAACGAGCGCGCCGACCACACCTTCCGGCACGTTTAACGATGTTCCCGGCAAAACGCCCGCAGCGACGCCCGCGCCGACCACACCTTCCGGCACCTATAACGATGAAGCGTCGTTTACTCCGAAACCGCAGCGCAATGCCGACGCGATCGATTCGCTGTACGGCTTCGATCAGACCGAGGTCCGCACGGCGATCCGTGCCGCAAAGGAGCAGAAATACGGAAGCAGCTACGAATCGAGCGAAATCCGGTATAACTACTTTGCGGTCGGCAACGAATCCGCCGAGCACGGCAATGTGTTCCGCATCGTCTACAACATTACGACGTCGGGCGGCACGGAATACCTGATCGCGGACGTCTACGACCTCGAACTGGAAACCGGCTATACCGCAAACGATGTGCACCTCACCGTGGAGAAGGATCGCAGCGCCGCAAAGAGCACCGCAGACCTCAAGGATTACACGGTCTATACGCTTTCGGAGGGCAGCATGGTCTTCCCCGAAAACAAGGACAAGAGCCCGTTCGACAAGGACGGTCTCGTCATGGCGAAGAGTATCAAAGAATCCGTGTCGTACGACGAGCTGTGGGACATTCCGGCGACCGACGAAATGACGCTTCTGAAGCTCCTGGGCTATGCGCGCAACGAGATGTTTGCCCGCGGCGGACACAAGTTCAACGACACAAGCAACTATTATAAATACTTCAAGCAGTTTTCCTGGTATAAACCGACCGGTTCGGTTTCGGCGGATGCACTTGCGGAACAATATCCCGCGACGAAAAAGAACATCACCACGATCAAGTTCCTTGAGAACCTGATCAAGAACGGATAACGACGGGAAGATAATAATTGAAATGCCCTCCGGATCGGAGGGCATTGTCTTGTCAGGAATTCATTCTTTGTCTTCGAGCTTGCGGACGGCGTCGATGCGCTGCGCAAGGGTCGGGTGCGAATAGGTGAGTGCGACGAGGATGGGCGAGGGGGAGAGGTCGGAATAGTTTTGCCGCGCGAGCTTTTTGAGCGCGGAGATCAGGTTTTCTCCATAGCCCTCCTTGACCGCGTGTGCGTCGGCACGGTATTCGGCGCGGCGGGAGAGCCAATTGGTAATCAGTCCGAACAGCGGCGAAAGCAGCGCAAACTCCGCATTCATAATCACGATCAGCGCGAAGCCGTAGTTGACGCCCTGAAAACCGAATGCGGTAAACAGGGGAAGGATCTTGAGCGTGCCCCATGCAAGGAAACCCAGGAGCAGCATTTCAAAGAAGGTCAGGAGCTGATTTTTCAGCGTGTCCTTATGCAGACCGTGCCCGAGTTCGTGCGCAAAGACGGCGACGATCTCGTCGGGCGTCATGGATTCGACCAGCGTGTCGTAGAGCACGATCGTCTTCATTTTTCCGAAACCTGCAAAGTACGCGTTCGCCTTCGTGGAGCGGCGAGAAGCGTCCATCACGTTGATTGCGCGGACGCGGTAGCCGTTCTTTTCGAGAAGCGC
>CADAZC010000096.1 GCA_902792295.1 uncultured Eubacteriales bacterium | reverse complement strand
GAACGTTCGGATTCGGTGAAATGCGGTATCGCCGGTACGCATCTCTCCGTGCGGATACACGGCGAAGAGGAACACGAACACACGCACGCGCAGTATCACGCGCACAGCGACCTTGCTTCGATCGAAGCGATCGTCTCCGGGCTTGCCGTTTCGGACGCCGTCAAAGCCGACGCGCTTGCGGTCTATCGCCTGATCGCCGACGCCGAAAGCCATGTGCACGGCCGCCCGGTGACCGAGATCCATTTCCATGAAGTCGGTACGCTCGACGCGATCGCCGACGTCACGGCGTTCTGCCTTCTCATTGAAAAGCTGCAGCCGGAGCAGGTGCTTGCCTCTCCCGTTCATGTCGGCAGCGGCACGGTACGCTGCGCGCACGGCGTTCTTCCTGTGCCCGCGCCCGCGACTGCATACCTTTTGAAAGACGTGCCGATCTGCGGCGGCGAGATCAAAAGCGAGCTCTGTACGCCGACCGGCGCCGCGTTGCTGCAGCATTTTGTGTCGCAGTTCGGACCGATGCCCGTCATGCGCGTGAACGCGATCGGGTACGGCATGGGCACAAAGGATTTCAATACGGCAAACTGCGTCCGCGCGCTGTTCGGCGAAACGGAACCGCAGCTTGCGGAATCGATCTTTGAACTTTCCGCCAACATCGACGACATGACGGCGGAACAGATCGGTTTCGCCGCGGAACGCCTGTTTCAGGCAGGCGCCGTCGAGGTCTATACCGTTCCGGTCGGCATGAAAAAGAGCCGTCCCGGCACGCTGATCCGCGCGATCGTAAAACGCAGCGAAAAGGAAGCCGTCCTTTCGGCGTTCTTCCGGCATACGACCACGCTCGGCGTGCGCGAGATCGAAACAAAGCGATACGTGCTTTCCCGCACGGTGGATTCGTACGGAACGACGCTCGGCACGGTACGCGTCAAGCGTTCCGAGGGCTTTGGCGTTACGCGTGAAAAGATCGAATACGAGGACCTTGCGCGGATCGCAAGGGAACAGGACGTCACGATCGCCGAAGCGGCGTCGCTTGTCAGGAAGGAGATTGAACGGCATGGATGAGCATCGGGAACATCCGCACGACGCGCTTTCGGAGCGTCACGAACATCTGCATCAGCACGCCCACACCAAGGACGTTCTGAACCGCCTGTCCCGTGCGATCGGGCATCTGGAGTCGGTCCGGCGCATGGTGGAGGACGGGCGCGACTGCTCGGACGTTCTCGTTCAGCTTGCGGCGGTGCGCGCAGCGCTCGGCGCAACGAGCCGCATCATCCTGAAGGACCATCTGGAGCACTGCATCGTGCACGCGGTCGAATCGAACGACCAGAAGGCGATCGAAGAGCTGGAGCACGCCATCGACAAGCTGATCAAATAAAACCGCCCCGACGGTCCGCGCGTATCCCCCCGTGGGGCTTCTCAGAAACGAACAAAAATGATATACTCCCTGTAGATTCTACAGGGGGTATTTTTTATGGCATGCTTTTTGGTTCCGATGACGGAAGCGATCGTCGCTACGGTCGCAAAAAAGGTGATTGAAAAGAAGGAAAAGAAAGCGGGCGTTCAGACGGTCACGAGCGCAGACGGCTTCAAGATGGAAAAAACGCCGTTCTCGCAGAAGCTCGGCTGGCTGAACAAGATGCTGTGGGGCGGTTCCGCGCTTCTGGCGTTCGAACACGTCTGGCACGGCGAGGTCGTTCCGTATTTCCCGTTCCTTACGGCGGCGGGCGAAGGTCCGGAGGCGGTCTCCGAAATGCTGCACGAGATGGCGACGGCGGGCGTCTGCATGGCGGCGATCGTGACGGTCGTGTGGATCGGCATGCTGCTTGTCTCGAAATCGCTCGAAAAGCGCGCGCTGAAGGCGCTTCCCGCGGTGAAATAAGTGGGGTACGCATATGACCCTGCTCGTCACCGTGTTTGCCGCGGCGATCACGACCGCGATCTGGTATAAGCGTCAGCCGGACAGCAGCATGAAGCTCGGCGTCCTCTGCTGGATGTTCTGGGGCGCTTCGCTGATGTGGCTGATCGACGCGATCTTCGAATATGCCGAGCTCGGCGCGGCGTACTTCACGCCCGCGCTCAAGGACATGGCGAACGATCTGTTCCTCGGGCTCTCCGTCGTTGCGCTGGCGCTGATCATCTGGATCGTGATCCTGCTGATCCGGGATCCGAAGGGCGTCCTGAAGGCAAAGCTTCTGAAGAAAAAGGAATAACACAGAGAAAAAACAGGCGCGAAAGCGTCTGTTTTTTTGTACACAAAAAGAGCCCCTTGCAGGGCTCAAAGTTTTATTTTGCCGTTATGCCGGGAGGCTTCCCACAAGCCCGACCACATAGCGCAGAATCAGCGCCGCGTCCGCCGCCGTGACCGCAAGATC
>CADAZC010000095.1 GCA_902792295.1 uncultured Eubacteriales bacterium | reverse complement strand
GGCTTTCTTCTGAACGACGTCAGCTTCGACGTCGAAGAGGGCTGCATCATGGGTTTCATCGGCCGCAACGGCGCGGGCAAGACGACGACGATCAAGTGCATTCTGAACCTTGCGCATGCGGACGGCGGCAGCGTTCTGTTTGAGGGGCGCGATCTTTGGGCGAACGAGACCGTCTGCAAGAAGGAGATCGGTCTGGTGCTCGGCGAATTCGATTATTACAAGCGCAAAAAGCTCCGCGTGATCGCGGACGTCACGAAACGCTTTTATCCGGACTGGGACGAGGCGCTGTATCAGGAGCTTCTGAAGCGCTTTTCGCTCGATCCCGAAAAGAAGGTCAGCGAACTCAGTCAGGGCATGCGTGTGAAGTTTGCTCTGGCGCTGGCGCTGTCGCACCGGGCGAAGCTTTTGATCCTCGACGAGCCGACCAGCGGCCTGGACCCCGTCTCGCGCGACGAGCTTCTGGAGATCTTCCGCACGATCATCGAGGACGGCAGGCACAGCATCCTCTTCTCGACGCACATTATTTCCGATCTCGAAAAGTGCGCGGACTACATTACATACATCAAGGGCGGAAAGATCCTCTGCTCCACCGACGTGGAAACCTTTAAGGACGCCTACCGCCTGGTTTCCGGCGAAGCGGAGGACCTTCCGAAATATCGCGATCGGCTTACGGGCTACCGCGCGCACGCGTTCGGCTTTACCGGACTGATGCGCCGCGAGGACGCGGAAACCGCGGAGGGGCTCAAGATCGCTCCGGCGGATATGGAATCCATTATGATCTATACGGAAAAGGAGGACGGCCATGAAAGCGCTGCTTTGTAAGGACTTTAAGCTCTGTCTGCACCCGACGATCTTCATCTATCTCGCGATGGTGCTGATGCTTCTGATCCCGAGCTATCCGTACCTCGTTTCGTGTTTCTTCGTCTGCAACGCGATCTTCTTCATCTTCCAGAGCGCGCGCGAAAACGGCGATCCGATGTATACCGCCATGCTGCCGGTATCGAAGGCGCAGACGGTCAGGGCACGGTGTCTGTTCGTCGTGCTGGTTCAGACGATCGACATTCTGCTGATGGCCGGGATGTGCGCATTCGCGATCGTCTCCATGCCGGACCACAACGCCGGCGGCACCGATCACGGGCTCTCGCTTCTCGCCTTTGCGCTCGTGCTGTTCGCGATCTTCAATCTGATCTTCCTGCCGAGCTTCTATAAAACCGGCTACAAGGCGGGCACGTCGTTTCTGAAGGGCGCGATCGGCGTTTGGGTCTGGCTGATCCTCGCGGAAGGCACGATGATCGCCTCCGGCGCGATCAAAGAAAGCGGCGCGGACGTTCCGTTCTTCCGCTTCCTCGCCGAATACGTCGACTGCATGCCGAAAACCGCAAAGGCATGGACGGTGCAGCTGATCCTGTTCGGCGCGGGGCTCTTGATCTACGCCGTCTGCACGCTGCTTGCGGCGCGGATCTCCGTCAATAATTACGAAAAGGTTGACGTGCAATGAAGCTCTCCGTCAATCCGAACGACAAAACGCCGATCTACCGGCAGTTATACGAGCAGATCGCAAGCGAGGTGCTTTCGGGGACGTTGTCCCCCGGCACCCCGCTGCCGCCGATCCGCACGGTATCGAAGGAGCTCGGCGTTTCCATGATCACGGTGCGCAGCGCGTGGGAAGAGCTGATCCACGACGGATACCTGGTCACCCGCACGGGCAGCGGCTGCTTCGTCGCGCCGATCAACGAGACGCACCGGCAGAGCAAGGTGGACGAACGGCTTTCCGCCGCCGTGGACGCGCTCGTTTCCGACGCGAAAGCGCTCGGTGCCGACAAAGAAACGCTGCTTTCCATGATCGAAGAACGGTTCTGAACCGCATATGAAAAACAGGACGGTTTGCGCCGTCCTGTTTTGTTTTTCATATTAACTCAGTTCAGATGTGCCGGTGCAGAGCTCGTAGTACTTGCCGCGCTGGGCTAAAAGCGCTTCGTGGTCGCCGCGCTCGATGATGCGGCCGTGTTCCAGCACCATGATGCAGTCGCTGTTGCGGACGGTCGAAAGCCGGTGCGCGATGACGAACACGGTGCGTCCGTGCATCAGCGCGTCCATGCCCTTTTCGATGTGCTTCTCGGTGCGGGTGTCGATGGAGCTCGTCGCCTCGTCGAGGATCAGCACCGGCGGATCGGAAACCGCTGCCCGCGCGATCGCCAGAAGCTGCCGCTGTCCCTGCGAGAGGTTCGCGCCGTCGGCGACAAGCTGCGTTTGATAGCCCTCGGGCAGATGCGTGATGAAGAAGTCCGCGTTCGCGATCTTCGCGGCTTTTATGCACTCCTCGTCGGTCGCGTCGAGCCGCCCGTAGCGGATGTTCTCCATGACCGTGCCGCTGAAAAGATG
>CADAZC010000094.1 GCA_902792295.1 uncultured Eubacteriales bacterium | reverse complement strand
TTAGCGCATTTAAGATATAACACGTTTTGCGCGCATGGGTCACTCTCTTAACCGGCGGATAATTTGTTGGACACAAAGCGGACACAGCTTTTCGACAACGGATTCTCAACAGATGCTTCTTTTCTGTTATTACGGATTAACAACGTTTTGCGGCGTTCCGTTCAGGAAGGACGCAATATTGGCGGCAGTACAATCCAGAATACGCTGTCTTGCTTCCTTTGCTGCCCACGAAATGTGAGGCGTCAGGATACAATTTTTGGCAGTCAGAAGCGGATTATCCTTTTGAATCGGTTCAACCGACACGACGTCCAGCCCTGCAGCGGCAATTTTGCCGGAATTCAAGGCGTCCGCCACGTCCTGCTCTCGAAGCAGCTGCCCGCGGGAATTGTTAATCAGTATTACGCCGTCTTTCATCTTTGCAATGTTTTCCCGATTGATTATGCCGATATTCTCCTGTGTCAGATTGCAGTGAAGGCTGATGATATCGGCACGCGCAAAGAGTTCGTCCATGCTGACGTATTCGCCGGTTTCTGCGCCGGCTTTACTCGGAACGGGATCGTAAGCGATTACTTTCATTCCGAGCGCTTTTGCTATTCTCCCTTCCGCCTGTCCAATTCTGCCGAATCCGATGATGCCCATTGTCTTTCCATCGAGCTCAATCTGCGGATAATCCCAGTAGCACCAGTCTGCTGCCTGTGCCCATTTTCCTGCATGTACGGATGCGTCATGCGAGCCGATGTGATGGCATACTTCGAGCAGCAGCGCAATTGAAAACTGACTGACCGTCGCCGTTCCGTAGGAAGGCACGTTCACAACGGCAATTCCTTTTTCTTTGGCATAGGCGCAATCAACGACATTATATCCCGTTGCCAGCACGGCAATCAGCCTGATTTCCGGACAGCGATCCAAGGTTTTCTTTGTAATCGGTGTTTTATTGGTGACGACGATTTGCGCATCTCCGATACGATCCGCTATCAGATCCGAATCCCGATAGGACGTCCGGTCAAAGACCTTCAGATCTCCGTACTCCTTTAGAACGTCCCAGCTGAAATCACCGGGGTTTTCCGTAAATCCGTCCAGTACGACGATTGTTCTTTTCATGCAGTTTTCCTTTCCTTTTTTATAAATCGTCTGCGGAGTCTGTATGTCCGAAAGAAGCGGTTTTATCCTTGCATAACCGTTTATTGCAGAGACAGCTTACATTTCAAAATCGTCTCCTGAACCGGAAGAGATTCTGCGGCGGAGATTCGTTCCAGAAGTCGCTCGGTTGCTATCTTGCCGACTTCCATGATCGGCTGCTCGATGACGTTGATGTGCGGCGTAACAAACGCGGCGTAATGGTAGGTGTCGTAGCCCGCGATCGTAAACCGGTCGGACAGGGGTATGCCGAGCTGATAGCTGCAGCAGAGGAATTCGCCCATCAGAACGGTCGCGGCAACAAAGATCGCCGTCTTTTCCTTCCGGCTTTCTGCATTGGCGAGCTTCAAAATGTCCTGGATCTGTTCGACATGCTTTGCCTGGAGGGAGCCGAGCGAAGCGTTCGGTTTGTTGTTTTCGATCAGAAACAGGCTGTTCTCCACACCCTCCCCGCGATGACGTTCACAGGCATTCACCGCCGCACGCTCGCGGTCAGTGATCGTGCTGCTTTCGTCATGCCCCAAAGTGGACACGATCAGGATCCGCTTGAATCCAGAAGCGATGAGATGCTCGATCAAAAGCCCGGTCGCTTCGCGGTGATTGATGTAGACCGAATCGATGCTGCGGCTCTCCTTGACGCGGGAAATCAGCACGACCGGACAGCGCGTTTCGTTCAGACCCATATAATAATCGGAGTTGTATCCGCTTCCGACGAGCAGTCCCTCCACCTGCTGATCCAGCAGATCGTTGACCAGACTAATCTCGCGCTCCGGGTTCCCGTTGGTGTTGACGACGATGACCTGCTTGTCATGCTTTCCCGCCGTCGAGGAAACCGAACCGATAATGTACGGCGCAAGAACCGCGGTAACGTCGGAAAGAACCAGACCGATCAATCCACTCTTGGAGGTCTTGAGGCTGTTTGCCAGCTTGTTCGGACGGAAGTTTGCACATTCGATCGCTTCCTTGATCCGCAGCTGCGTTTCCTTGGACATGTACTGATACTTGCCGTTCAGATAGCGGGAAATCGTGGTTTTTGACACCCCGACACGATCGGCAATATCGCGGATGGTGATATTGTTTTTATTCTGCATGCTCTCTCCCCGTCGTCTTGCTGTCGATATTGTCAATCGACCTTCGTTTTTATTTATCATACCAAATTCTGTCAGAAAATACAAACAAAAAAGCGAACGGAGACCCAGAAGAATAGAGGTCTCCGTTCTTTTCAGGAGGGATTACTCTTCCTCGGAAAGTCCCAGTGCAAGATAATTCTTTTCAAACATCTTAAACGTGGTGTATTCGCCCTTCAGAATATGATTTTCGCGCATGTCCCGTTCGCGTTGCTCCCTTGCACGGGCGACCTCCAGAACCGCGGGCGCGTCCGCGCGCGGGACGACAACGACGCCGTCCTGATCGGCGAACACCAGATCACCGGGGCAGACACGCACACCGCCGATCACGATCGGGTGATTGATGAGCCCCGGACAGCACTTGGTCGTTGCTTTGATGCTGAGTCCCGTGGAGAAAACCGGAAACCGCATTTCCTCGATTGCAATGGAATCGCGGTTGCAGAACTCCATCACAATACCCGCAGCGCCGCGCGCTTTCAGCGATGTTGCCATCATCTCGCCGAACATACCTCCTGCTTCGTCGTGGAATCCGTTCACGGCGACGAGAACGTCGTCGGGTCCCGCCATGGAGATCGCCTTGTGCAGCATCACATTGTCCCCGATGCCGCAGACGACCGTCAGCGC
>CADAZC010000093.1 GCA_902792295.1 uncultured Eubacteriales bacterium | reverse complement strand
TCCGGCGAACAGCCGCTGCAGACGCCCGTTGAGGATGACGTCTCTTTTGCGGCGCCCGCGGTGACGGAACGCCCCGTCCCGGAACCGACGCCCGAACCGACCGCCTCGCCGACGCCCGAACCGGAGGTGCTGCGACAGGACCTTTCTTCCAAGTGCAGGTTCTCCAGCAGTCAAAAGAAGGTCTCTTTGAAAACGCTCACGGACAACAATCTGAAATCCAGCATTATCTTTGCGGACAAGGCGGAACTGACCTATTCGTGGTCGGAGCATGTCGTTGCTGACGTTCTGTATCTGTTTGCCTATTCACGTCCGGATTCTTTCCGAATCTCGCAATGGGACGAATCCGGGACCCTGCTTTCGGAGGAGGAGATCAAACCCGCCCGTATGTGCCTTGAGATCCCGCTTGCAAAGGAATGTCGCAAGGTCACGGCACATTGCAACGGACGCTGCAAGATCAATGAATTCCAAATCTTCGGCAAAGGCAATGCATACCCGGAGCGCGTGGTCTGGTGGACGCCGAACGCGGGCAAGGATCACTGTGATCTCATGCTTGTTTCAACGCATTTTGACGACGAGATTCTGATGATGGGCGGCGTTCTGCCCATCTATGCCGGGGAACAGAAGCGCGACTGCATAGTGGTTTACATGAAGGGCACGGATCAGATCCGCAAACTGGAGGCGATTCAGGGACTTTGGGAAATGGGCGTGCGCAGAGAGGCGATCTATCTTTCCTGCAGCAGCGATTCCCTGCAGAAGGCGCTGGACAATGACGCCGCGGGAGTTTTTGAAAAGGATAATCTTTTGAAGCTTGTCACGCTGCTGCGGCGCTACCGCCCGCTGGTAGTGGTCACGCACGACGTAAACGGCGAATACGGACATGAATCTCACGTCAAGACAAGCGCGCTCGTCCGTCGCGCGGTGGAGCTTGCTGCGGATCCGTCCTACGATCCGGAGTCCGTCGAAAAATACGGCGTCTGGCAGGTACAGAAGGAATACATCCATCTGTGGAAAGAGAACAAGATCGAGCTGGATATCCGCGCAAAGCTTCCGAACATGGGCAATCGCAACGCTTACGATATCGCCGCAAAAGCGTTCACGTATCACAAGACGCAGCAGAAGAACTGGTCGATTAAGTCGACCAATGCGAAATTCCCGATCGGCAGCTTCGGTCTGTACTTTACTGCGGTCGGTCCCGATTCGGGAATCAACGATATGTTTGAAAACGTATTGTACCCGGGCGGAAAGTGATTCGCTCTGTTTGAAAAGCCGGATACATTTTCGTTTTTACGGTTGAAAAGCGCGAACTGCGGTGATATAATATATTTTGTGTTTAACACAAACAAAGGAGGAGAAATCTGTTATGAAGAGAAGAGTACTGATCCTGTTTCTCGCAGCGCTGATGCTGCTCGTTCTGGCCTGCAAGCCGGCGGAAAACAAGCCGGAACCGCAGGCAGAAGTGACGGAAGCACCCGTTGTGACGGAAGCGCCCGCTCCCGAACCGGAGCCCGTTCCCGAACCTGAACCCGAACCCGAACCCGAACCGGAGCCCGTTCCCGAACCCGACAACAGCATCGTGATTCTTTATACAAACGACACGCATTGCGGCGTGACGGACGGCATGGGCTTTGACGGCGTTGCACGCGTAAAAACTGCGCTGGAAGCTGCGGGGAAGAACGTCATTCTTGTTGACAACGGCGATGCGGTCCAGGGCGACGTCATCGGCACGCTCTCCAAGGGCGAAGCGATCATCGACCTGATGAACGCGATGGGTTACGATGTTGCAACGATCGGCAACCATGAATTTGATTACGGCATGGAGCAGTTCAACAAGAACGTCGGTCTTGCCGCGTTCAAGTATGTCGCATGCAACTTTATCGGTCCCGACGGCAACCCCGTTCTCGACGCTTACACCATCATTGAGTGCGCAGGCAAGAAGATCGCATTCGTCGGCGTAGCTACGCCGCAGACCTTCAAGTCCTCTACGCCGACCTACTTCATGGACGAAAACGGCAACTTCATCTATTCGTTCTGCGAAGGCAACAACGGACAGGACCTCTACGATGCGGTACAGAATGCGGTCGATGCGGCGCGTGCGGAAGGCGCGGATTACGTCATTGCATTGACGCACCTCGGCATTGAAGCGGATGCACAGCCGTGGACCTCTTCCGACGTCATCGTGCATACGAACGGTATCGACGCCGTTCTCGACGGTCATTCGCACTCCGTTATCGAGTCCGAAACCGTTAAAAACAAGGACGGCAATAAGATCCCGCTTACGTCGACCGGCACGAAGTTCCAGAATGTCGGCTGGCTGGTCATCGGTGAAGACGGCAGCATCACGACGCACCTCATCAGCGCAAGCGCGATTGCGCTTATGGACGACCTCGATCTGCTGAACGAGGACGGCGGCATGGGCGATGTGATTGCGGCTGCGATCGCAAAGAACGAAGAGCTCGTCAATAAGGTCGTTGCGCACACCGACGTTGAACTCGTGGTCAACGATCCGGTCCTCACCGACGTCCGTATCGTCCGCAGCCAGGAGACCAACCTCGGCGACCTGTGCGCAGACGCATACCGCGCGATGGGTGAATCCGATGTCGCGTTCGTCAACGGCGGCGGCGTCCGTGCGTCGATCCCCGCAGGCGACATCACGTTCGGTCAGATCATCAAGGTCCATCCGTTCGGCAACGCGCTGTGCGTCGTCGAAGCGACCGGTGAGGAGATCATGGACGCGCTCGAATTCAGCGTTTCCATGCTGCCCGGCGAGTTCGGCGGATTCCTGCACGTTTCCGGCATGAAGTTCGTCATCGACATGAAAGTCGAATCCCCGGTCAAGACCGATGAAAAGGGCATGTTCGTGTCTGTCGAAGGCGAGCGCCGCGTGAAGGATCTCCAGATTCTGCAGGCGGACGGCACCTATGCGCCGATCGATCCCGAAAAGATCTACACCGTTGCATGTCAAACAACCTGCTCCGCGACTCCGTCATGATCGACAACCAGGTTCTGATCAACTACATTGTTGACGTTCTGAACGGCACGGTCGGCAGCGAGTACGCCGATCCGTACGGCCAGGGCCGCATCACGTTCGCAGAGTAATTCATTCGGACAAACAAACAGCGACGGATGAAAATCCGCCGCTGTTTTTGTATGCGTTTTTGAATCCTTACGACGGGAAGCTCCGCGTCGTATCCTTGCGGATGACGTCGTGCGCGCCGCCCTCGACGATGCTCGTTGCGGAGACCAGCGTGAGCTTTGCTTTCTTCTGGAATTCCGGAATCGTCAGCGCGCCGCAGTTGCACATGGTGGACTTAACTTTCGAGAGCGTCAGCGCCACGTTGTCGCGCAGCGAGCCCGCGTAAGGCACATAGGAATCGACGCCCTCTTCAAACGACAGTTTCTTGTCGCCGCCGAGGTCGTAGCGCTGCCAGTTGCGCGCGCGGGCGGAGCCCTCGCCCCAGTATTCCTTATAATAGGTGCCGTTCAGGTTGACCTTGCGGGACGGGCTTTCGTCGAACCGTGCGAAGTATCTGCCGAGCATGATGAAGTCCGCGCCCATTGCGAGTGCGAGCGTGATGTGATGGTCGTACACGATGCCGCCGTCGGAGCAGACGGGCACGTAGACGCCGGTTTCTTCAAAGTATTCGTCGCGCGCCTTGCACACATCGATCAGCGCGGTCGCCTGCCCGCGGCCGATGCCCTTCGTTTCGCGCGTGATGCAGATGGAACCGCCGCCGATGCCGACCTTCACAAAGTCCGCGCCGGAGTCCGCAAGGAAACGGAATCCGTCCGCGTCGACCACATTGCCTGCGCCGACCTTGACGGCGTCGCCGTAGCGGCTGCGGATCCATGCAAGCGTTCTTGCCTGCCATTCGGAAAAGCCCTCGGAAGAGTCGATGCACAGCACGTCCGCGCCCGCGTCGATCAGCGCCGGGACGCGCGTTTCATAGTCGCGCGTGTTGATGCCCGCGCCTACAACGAAACGTTTATGTCCGTCCAGAAGCTCGTCCTGATTCTGCTTGTGCGAATCATAGTCCTTGCGGAAAACAAAGTAGCAGAGCTGTCCCGCATCGTTGACGATCGGCAGCGTGTTCAGCTTGTGATCCCAGATGATGTCGTTCGCCTCTTTCAGACTTGTGCCTTCCGGCGCGCAGACCAGCTTTTCACGCGGCGTCATGAAGGTCTCCACGCGCGTATCCGGCGTCATGCGGCTGACGCGGTAATCGCGGCTGGTGACGATGCCGAGGAGCATGCCTTCGGGCGTACCGTCGGCGGTGACCGCCATTGTGGAATGTCCGGTGCGTTCTCTGAGCGCTATGACGTCTGCCAGCGTGTCGTCCGGGCGCAGGTTGGAATCGCTGCGCACAAAGCCCGCCTTGTAATCCTTCGCACGCTTCACCATCGCCGCCTCGTCTTCAACCGACTGCGAGCCGTAGATAAAGCTGACGCCGCCCTGCGTGGCAAGCGCAACGGCAAGCCGGTCGTCGGA
>CADAZC010000092.1 GCA_902792295.1 uncultured Eubacteriales bacterium | reverse complement strand
GGGGCGGATATAATAACGGCTGCCGGCAGGAGAGGGGACGTGCCGCGTTGATTCGACGATGAAAAAATGGACGGACAACGTCGTTTTCCGAACGATCAAAAGCTTTATCAAAAAGAACGCCGTGATGGTCATCGCGCTGATTGCCGCGGTGATCACGATGTTCTTTGTTCCGCCGGATGAGGCGTATCTCGGCTATTTCGATCTCAAAACGCTGACCTGCCTGTTTTGCGTGCTCGCGGTCGTATGCGCGCTGAAAAACATCCGCTTCTTCTATGTGCTTGCGCGCAAGGTCGTACAGCTGTTCAAAAATGCGCGCATGAGCGTGCTCGGTCTCGTCTATATCACGTTTATCGGTTCCATGCTGATCGCGAACGACATGGCGCTTCTGACGTTTCTTCCGCTCGGGTTTCTCGTGCTGACGACGACGCGCAAAGAGAAATACATGTCGTTCACGTTCATCATGCAGAATATCGCCGCAAACCTCGGCGGTATGCTGACGCCGTTCGGCAACCCGCAGAACCTGTATCTCTACACGAAATTCGAGATTCCCAATCTGGAGTTCATGCGGATCATGGCGCCGCCGTTTCTGTTCTCGGTCGCGCTGATCACGCTCTGCTGCATCGTGTTCGTCAAGCCGGAGCCGCTTTCGCTTGACGATGAAAAGATCCGTCTGCCGGAGGGAAAAACGATTCTGTACCTCGCGCTGTTTGCGCTTGCGATCGCCATCGTGTTCCGCGGGATCCCGTACTGGATCGGGCTGATCGTGATTCCCTCGGTTCTGCTGTTCGCAGACCGGAAGGCATTGGCTTCGGTCGACTATCCGCTGCTGTTCACGTTCGTTTTCTTCTTTGTCTTTGCCGGGAATATGGGCAGGATCGAAGCGGTCCGCCACTTCTTCTCCGGTCTGTTGGAAAAGAACACGTTGGTTTTCAGCGTCATTTCGTGCCAGTTCATCAGCAATGTGCCGTCCGCCGTGCTGCTTTCGCAGTTCACGACCAACTATCCGGATCTTTTGGTCGGCGTGGCTTTATGCTGCTGCTGAAGGCGATCGTATAACGGAGGAACGCAATGGAAAGCGTACGGGACAGGAAAAAGACGCTTCGAAAGAGTGTCGCGCAGATTTTGAAAGCATTGCCGGAGGAATACCGCGTTTCGGCAAGCGCGAATATTCAGGATCAGGTTCTTGCATCGGAGGAATACCGCCGCGCAGAGCGGATCTTCCTGTATATCGCCATGCCGACCGAGCCGGATACGGGCAGGATCATCGAACGTGCGCTTTCGGACGGCAAGGCGGTCTATGTTCCGAAGTGCGTGAGCAAAACGGAGATGATCGCGGTGCGGATCCGAAGCACGGACGACCTGAAACCGGGCGCATACGGCATTTTGGAACCGCAGGACTGTTCGGAAACGATCGAAGCAAACGAGCCGGACCTGATCATCGTACCCTGCGTTTCCGCGTCGAAGGACGGAAAGCGCCTCGGACACGGGGCAGGGTATTACGACCGGTTTTTGAAGGGGAACGCGGATAAAACGCTCTGCCTGTGCTTTGAAAAAGCGCTTACGCCCGACATCCCGATGGACGAAAACGACGTATTCATGCATCGCGTGATCTTTGAAGGCAAATCCGTATAAAATGAAAAGCCGCATCGCGGCTTTTTTGCTTTTTGGCGTTTTACGGTTCGGTCCGTTCCAGCCGGTAGACATCCGTACGGCGCTGCGAAAGAAGCGGAAGCTGACGGCGGATCTCGTTGACGCGGTCAAGGTCCAGCGAAGTGATTGCGACGGATTCCTTCTCGTCCGCCTGCATCAGAACCTCGCCCCACGGCGAGCAGACGATGGAATGTCCCCACGACTGATACGATGCGGCGGGATCGCGCGCAGGCGCGACGCCGACGGTATAGACCTGATTGTCGACCGCCCTTTGCCGGAACAAAAGCTCCCAATGTGCGGGACCGGTGGTCATATTGAACGCGGCGGGGACAAGGATCACCTTCGCGCCGGCGTCAACCATGAGCCGCGCAAGCTCCGGGAACCGGAAATCATAGCAGATACAGAGTCCCATTTTGCAGAACGGGGTGGAAAAGACCGTGACGTCGTTTCCGGGCGAAAGCGTGTCGGATTCAAAGAATCGCTGACCGCCCTTTACGTCGATGTCGAAGAGGTGCATCTTGCGGTGTTTCGCGATCTGCCGCCCGTCCGGATCAAAGACGTACGCGGTATTATAGACGCGATCGTCTTCGCGTTCGGCAATCGATCCGCCGCAAAGGTACACGTGCCGTTCCTTCGCAAGCGCGGAGAGAAACTGCCACGACGGTCCGCCCTCGGGCTCGGCAAAGTCCGGAAAGCGCTTTGCCTCGTACGGACCGTTCCACATTTCGGGCAGCATTATAAGGTCCGCCGCGCCGTCCGGGATCGAAGCGAAAAGTGCGCGGATGTGCGCGTATGTTTCGGGCTTCGTTGCTTTTTGCGCAAGCTGAATGCTCGCGATATTCAGACCGTTTTTCATCGTTTCTTCCCTTACCGAGTGCTTTCTTTTCAATACAATTATAGCGCGGGAAACGAAAAAAAGGAAGACCCCGGATAAAGGGCGCAGTACTTGAATTCCTGTTATGCCTGTGGTATAGTTACGCCATGAAAAGGATGATTGCTTTTTTGCTTATGATCGGTATGCTTTTTTCTGTCGCATGTCTTAAACCGTCGGATACGGCGCCTTCCGCGGAGAAACCGGCGGAACGGGAATCCGGCGAACAGTCCGGCGAACAGCCGCTGCAGACGCCCGTTGAGGATGACGTCTCTTTTGCGGCGCCCGCGGTGACGGAACGCCCCGTCCCGGAACCGACGCCCGAACCGGCCGAGGCGCCGACGCCCGAACCGACCGAGGAACCGACGCCCGAACCCACGGAGGAACCGACGCCCGAATCGACCGCCTCGCCGACGCCCGAACCGGAGGTGCTGCGACAGGACCTTTCTTCCAAGTGTTCCTTTAGCTGCACGCAAAAGAATGTCGGCAAATCCGTCTTTACGGACAATATCCTGAAATCCAGCGTGATTCTGGCGGACAAAACCGATTTGACTTATAAATGGGCGGAGCGTGTCGTTGCCGACGTTCTGTATTTGTTTGCATTCTCGCTTCCGGATTCTTTCCGGGTTTCGCAATGGGACGGTGCCGGCTCGCTGCTTTCGGAGGAGGAGATCAAACCCACCCGCATGTGCCTTTCGGTTCCGCTCGCAAAAGGATGCCGCAAGGTGACGGTACATTGCAACGGACGATGCAAGGTGAATGCGTTTCAAATCTTCGGACCGGGCAACACATTTCCGGACAACGTGGTCTGGTGGACGCCGCCGGAAGAGCGGGATCACTGCGATCTCATGCTTGTTTCGGCGCATTATGACGATGAGATTCTGATGATGGGCGGCGTTCTGCCCATCTGCGCAGGAGAACAGAAACGTGACTGCATGGTCGTCTACTTGAGAGGGGAGGATCAGGTTCGCGTAATGGAGGCGTTCCAGGGCCTTTGGGAAATGGGTGTTCGGCGCGAGGCGATCCGTCTCCTGTGCACCAACGATTCACTGGGTCAGGCGTTGAAAAACGACGCAAGCGAGATTGATCCGAAAGACGATCTGCACACCATTGTCGGTCTTTTGCGCCGTTATCGTCCGCTGGTGGTTGTCACGCACGATGTGAACGGCGAATACGGACACGCGGTGCATATCAAAACAAGCGCAATTGTTCGGCGTGCGGTGGAGCTTGCTGCGGATCCGTCATACGATCCGGAGTCCGTCGAACAATACGGCGTCTGGCAGGTACAGAAGGAATACATCCATCTGTGGAAAGAGAACAAGATCGAGCTGGATATCCGCGCAAAGCTTCCGCACATGGGCAACCGCAGCGCTTACGATATCGCCGCAAAAGCGTTCACGTATCACAAGACGCAGCATAAAAACTGGTCGTTTGAATCCACCAGCAAAAACTATCCGATCGGCAGCTTCGGTCTGTACTTTACTGCGGTCGGTCCCGATTCGGGAATCAACGATATGTTTGAAAACGTATCGTACCCGGGCGGAAAGTGATTCGCTCTGTTTGAAAAGCCGGATACATTTTCGTTTTTACGGTTGAAAAGTGCGAACTGCGGTGATACAATATATTTTGTGTTTAACACAAACCAAGGAGGAGAAATCTGTTATGAAGAGAAGAGTACTGATCCTGTTTCTCGCAGCGTTGATGCTGCTCGTTCTGGCCTGCAAGCCGGCGGAAAACAAGCCGGAACCGCAGGCAGAAGTGACGGAAGCACCCGTTGTGACGGAAGCGCCCGTTGTGACGGAAGCACCCGTTGTGACGGAAGCACCCACTCCCGAACCCGAACCCGAACCCGAGCCCGAACCCGACAACAGCATCGTGATCCTGTTCACGAACGACATGCATTGCGGCGTAACGGACGGTATCGGCTTTGAGGGCATTGCGCGGATCAAGACCGCATTGGAAGAAAAAGGCAAGAACGTTATCCTCGTTGACGCAGGTGACGCGGTGCAGGGTGACGTTATCGGCACGCTCTCCAAGGGCGAAGCAATCATTGAGCTGATGAACGCGCTGGGGTACGATGTTGCAACAATCGGCAACCATGAGTTCGACTACGGCATGGAGCAGTTCAACAAGAATGTCGGGCTTGCCAAGTTCAAGTACGTTGCGTGCAACTTCATCGGACCCGACGGCAATCCTGTTCTCGATCCTTATACGATCATCGAGTGCGCAGGCAAGAAGATCGCATTTGTCGGCGTAGACACGCCGCAGACCTTTAAGTCGTCCACACCGACCTACTTCATGGACGGTGAAGGCAACTTCATCTATTCGTTCTGCGAAGGCAACAACGGTCAGGACCTCTATGACGCCGTGCAGAAAGCGGTTGATGCGGCGCGTGCGGAAGGTGCAGATTATGTCATCGCTTTGACGCATCTCGGCGTTGAGAATGACTGCAAACCGTGGACTGCGGGCGATGTCATTGAACACACGACCGGCATCAACGCGGTTATCGACGGACATTCGCACACGAAAGAAGACAATCTTGTGAAGAATGCGGATGGCATCGAAGTCCTCCATATGCAGACGGTGACGAAGCTTGAAAACCTCGGCATGATGACCATCGATCCGGAAGGCAATTTCAGCGCAAAGCTGGTCAATGTCAGCGCGATGGAACTCATCAATGACCTCGGTCTGCTTGCTGAGGACGGCGGCGCAGGCGAAGTGATTGCAGCTAAACTTGCGGAGAACGAAGAACTTATCAACAAGGTCGTTGCGCATACCGACGTAGATCTCGTCGTCAATGATCCGGTCGTGACCGATACCCGTATTGTTCGCAGACAGGAAACCAACCTCGGAGATCTGTGTGCCGACGCATACCGCGCGATGGGCGAAGCCGATGTTGCGTTCGTCAACGGCGGCGGTGTTCGTGCGGCGATCCCTGCAGGCGACATCACATTCGGTCAGATCATCAAAGTTCATCCGTTCGGCAATGAGATGTGCGTTGTGGAAGCAACCGGACAGGAGATCATGGATGCGCTTGAATTCAGCGTTTCCAAGCTGCCCGGCGAGTTCGGCGGATTCCTGCAGGTTTCCGGCATGAAGTTCGTCATCGATATGAAGGTAGAATCTCCGGTCAAGACCGATGAAAAGGGCTTCTTCGTATCTGTGGAAGGCGAACGCCGCGTGAAGGAAATCGAAGTTCTGCAGCCCGACGGAAGCTATGCGCCGATCGATCCCGAAAAGATCTACACCGTTGCATGCCACAACTACCTGTTAAAGGAAATGGGCGACGGCTACACGATGTTTGCGGACAACAACCTGCTCCGCGACTCCGTCATGATCGACAACCAGGTTCTGATCAACTACATTGTTGACGTTCTGAACGGCACGGTCGGCAGCGAGTACGCCGAT
>CADAZC010000091.1 GCA_902792295.1 uncultured Eubacteriales bacterium | reverse complement strand
CCTTCGAGCACGTCGATCTCATGTCCCGCTTCCACGGTCATGTCATGCACGCCCGTGATCTCGGGCTTGCTGCCGCCGTCTGCCGCGGGCTTGTCCGGCGTTTCGCCGCCGCATGCAATAAGCCCTGCGATCATGACAAGGGACAGAAGTATTGCCAACAGTTTTTTCATAGTACGTTCCTCCTGAATTACTGATTCAGATAACGGTCATACGCATCCTGATAGACCTTCTGAAGCGCCGCAATGTTGCACTTGCCGGAAAGGTCCTTCTGGAACGCATCCCACTGTGCGTCGCTGACGCCGCCGCCCATCAGCCACTTAATCAGGTTGGTGCGGATGTAGTCGTTCAGGTTGGTCTCATAGTTCGAGAGCGTATTAAGCTCGTCGAGCGTGAACTGGAGGTTCGGGCACGGACGTACGTTGCTCGGCATGAAAGGCTTTGCGAATGCCGTCAGGCGCTCGAGACGCAGCTTTGCGCGCGGCTCCATGTTGACGACGTTGTTCCACGCATACTCGCCGAGGTAGATGATGCCCAGCGGTGCGTTCTGGAGACGCAGTTCGTCGGTAGTCATGCCTTCCGGAACCGGCTTCTGCACGAGCATGCCTTTTTCATCGCGCTGTTCCTCATAGACGATACCGATCGGACCGTAGTTGATCTGCGCGGAGATGACCGGATCATAGTAGCGATCGAAGTACGCAAGCAGGACTTCGACGTTCGGGCAATCCGAGAAGATGACGACTTCGCCCGCACCGACTTCCGGATTGTTCGAGATGCAGACCGTCTGATCGCCGTTCGGACCGATCAGCGGGTTGCATACGATATAGTTCTCGGGATTCGAAACGACCGTCTCGCTCTCCCACCAGTAGAATGCGCCGTAGGTTTCGAGGCCTTTGCCGTTCGCAAGGAAGTTATCCTGCGAAAGCTCAAAGGAGACCTTGTCGATCAGGTTGTTGCTGACCCAGTTCGCAAGGAAGTTGGTCGCTTCCTTGAAGCGCGGATCCTGCACGGTGTAGGTCACCTTGCCGTCGATGATGATGCGGTGCTCGAGGTTGTCGTTCAGACCGAACATACCGTAGAGGTCGCACTGGTTGCCCTGCCAGTTATTGTAGACAAAGCTCAGCGGGCGCTCGTCGTCGGTCTTGCCGTTTCCGTTCATATCGTTGTCACGGAAATAGGTGAGCATGGCTTCCATCTGATCACAGGTCAGGTTGATGCCGTCCTTGAGATCTGCTTCGGAGAGACCCTGGACCGCGCCTGCGTCGATCGCCGCTTTTGCCCAGTTCTTGTTGAGGAACAGGATGTTCGGGTTCTGCAGAAGTCCCATTTCCTCAATACGCGGCAGAGAATAGATCTTGCCGTCCTCGACATTGATCAGCTGGTTCTTGATGTCCGGACGCTCTTCCAGGATCTTGGAGAAGTTCGGCATGTACTCAAGGTAATCACTGATCGGGACCAGCACCTTGCGCTTGGCGTATTTGATGATCTCGCCTGCACCCATACCGGCGTGATAGATCGCGTCGGGACGCTTGTCGGCGTTGCCGAAGATCAGGTTTTTCTGCTGCGAGTACACCGATTCGGAGACGTTCTCCCAGGAGACGAATACATTGGTGCTCTCGAAGAGGTCCTGCATGATCTTCATGTCGTTGTAGTCGAGCGCGGAAGCGTTTTTGGACGAATAGACCGAGAACGACAGTTCTTTTGCGCCCTTCTCGTTGAGAATCGGCGCATTCGGATCCTTCCACTGGAAGCCGTATTCTTCGACCAGCTTCTCCACGCCGGCGCTTTCCTGTTTCGCATTGCTCTTGCCGCCGCCGCAGGCAACCGCGGACAGAACGAACAACAGCGCTACGATCAGTGCGAGTGTTTTTTTCATGATGCTTTCCTCCTATTTGATTTAGATGGGTACGATTACTCCTTCAGGGAGCCGATCATGACGCCCTGTGCAAAGTATTTCTGCACGAACGGGTACAGGCACAGCACCGGTACGCTCGACACGATAACCGAAACGTACTTCAGCTGGTTTGCCAAACGATACTGCTGGAGGATCGTTTCGCCGCTGCCGCCGGTGGTGCTTTCGGAAGCGATCAGGATCTCTTTCAGGACGAGCTGCAGCGGATAGAGCGTTTCATCCTGCAGGAAGATCATCGCGTTGAAGTAGCTGTTCCACTGACCGACCGCATAGTAGAGCGCCATAACCGCGATGATCGCTTTTGAGAGCGGGAGAACGATCGATCCGAATATCCGGAAACTCCCCGCGCCGTCGATCGTCGCAGCCTCGATCAAGCTCGATGGGATGCTTGACTCGAAGAACGTCTTGGTCATGAACAGATTCCATACCGACAGGATCGACGGTAACACGACCGCCCAGATCGTATTGACCAGACCGAGGCTGGATACGACGTTGTAGAACGGGATCAGACCGCCGCCGAAGAACATCGGAATGATGAAGTAGATCATGAAGAGCTTCTTGGCCGGCAGCGTTTTACGACTCAGCGCCCAACCTGCGGGAACCGTGACGAGCAGCGACAGCACGACGGTCAAAGCCGTATAAAGGATCGTGTTGCCGTAGCCGCGCCAGATGTCCGTGCGCTCCAGGATCTTGGAATACCCTTCGAACGTGATGTTCATCGGGTACAGAACAACTTTACCGGCGAGAACCGCATCCGGGTCGGAGAACGACGCGATGACGATGAAATATACCGGATAGAGAACGATCAGCGTGAGGATCAGAAGGACGATGATATTGATCGTGTAAAAGATCTTATCGCCTACGGTGTCGCGCAGCGCTCTTTTGGGAGCTTTCTCTTTTGCCATACGATCCCCTCCTTACCACAGCGAGTTCTCGGAGAACCGCTTCGAGGTCGTGTTGGCGATGATCAGCAGCACGACGTTGATGATCGAGTTGAAGAGACCGATCGCCGTTGCGTACGCCTGATCCGGTACACCGGTCAGACCGCGTTTATAAACGTAGGTCGATATCAGCTCGGACACCTGCAGGTTGCCGTCCGTCTGCATCAGCAGCGCCTTTTCGTAACCGACGCCCATCAGACCGCCGATCGACATGATCAACATGACGGAGATCATCGGCATGATCGCCGGAAGGTCGATACTCCATACACGCTGGAATCGGGTCGCGCCGTCAAGGATCGCCGCTTCATGCTGCTGCGGGTCGACGTTTGACAGCGCCGCGATGTAGATGATCGCGCTCCATCCGAAGTCCTGCCAGTTGCTGGACAGAATGTACATCGGTCGGAACGCTTTACTCTCAAGGAAGTATGAGTACCGCTCGCCTCCGATACTCGCCGCGATGTTGTTGACCAGACCGTAGCGTCCGAAGAACAGCGTCAGCATACCGACCAGAACGACCAGTGAGATGAAGTGCGGCAACGATGATCGGCAGCGGGAAGCCGATAATGAAACCGATGATACAGATCAGGAACGTGTTCTGCATCAAAGGCCAGAACATCGGATCGGTGAAGAACCGTTCAAAATTCTGGAAGCCGACCCAGATCGTCGAATCCGACAGGATCTTATCGCCGGGCATGAAGTCCTGGAACGCGATCAGGATGCCGTAGATCGGCAGGTAGTTGAACAGGAACACCACGAGCACCGCGGGAAAGATCATCAGCAGGTAAGGAGAATTCTCCTTAAACTTGCGCCAGCGTCTTCCCTTGGGCGCGGCTACTTTTTCTTTGCGCAGCTTTTGGGACTGCACATTATTGACTGCTTCCATGTGCGTCCTCCTTGCTCAGAAATCGTAGCGCTTGCAGACCGGCGCGTCGTTGGACGCCGACTCCGCATCGTACCAAATCAGGTTGTGGCCCGTCTCCTTATCGAACATCTGGATCAGCATGGGCTTCGTCGTGAAATTGACCGTCTGGCCCATCGAAACGTCGGTATCAAGATCAAAGGTCGGGATCAGCATGACGACTTCGTCGCCTTCGCAGCGCGCATGGATGTTGTACTCGCTGCCCATCATCTCGCTGACTTCGATCTTTGCAACCAGCTCGCCCTCGCCTACGGTGACATGCTGCGGACGGATGCCCGCGACGATGTCCTGCGTTTCGATTCCGTTCTGCTTCAGCGCCTTCTGCTGGAAGTCGTCGAGCTTGAAACGGACGCCGCGGATCTCCGCATAGTACACGCCGTTCTCAAGCAGGACCTTGCAGTTGTCGAAGAAGTTCATGACCGGCATACCGATAAAGCCCGCAACAAACAGATTCACCGGCTTGTTGAACACTTCCTGCGGGGTGCCGATCTGGTTGACGTAACCGTCCTTCATGATGACGATGCGATCGCCGAGCGTCATCGCTTCGGTCTGGTCGTGCGTGACATACATGAACGTCGTGTTGATGCGGGAACGAAGCTTGATGATCTCCGCGCGCATCTGGTTGCGAAGCTTTGCGTCAAGGTTCGAAAGCGGTTCATCCATCAGGAACACCTTCGGGTCGCGAACCATGGCGCGTCCGATCGCGACACGCTGACGCTGACCGCCGGACAAAGCTTTCGGCTTGCGCTTCAGGTACTGGGTGATGTCGAGAATCTCCGCGACCTCGCGTACCTTTTTGTCGATCTCGGGTTTCTTGACCTTGCGCAGCTTCAACGCATAAGCAAGGTTGTCGTACACGGTCATGTGCGGATACAGCGCGTAGTTCTGGAAAACCATCGCGATATCCCTGTCTTTCGGCGGCGTTTCGTTGACCAGTTTTCCGTCGATGTACAAAGACCCGCGACCATTCTGAGGGTCGTGGATTTACCGCATCCGGAAGGTCCGACCAGAACGATAAATTCTTTGTCCTTGATTTCCAGATTGACATCATGGACCGCGGTCACCTTGTTGTCGTAGACCTTTTTCAGCCCCTTCATGACGACTTCTGACATTCTTCCGTTCTCCTCCTTTGAACTCTTTTCAAAGATTTACATTATGTAAACATGCGTTTACATCAATGCCCTCTCTGACTTCTATATCATACCGAAATTGCGTCTTTTTGTCAACATTATCTGTAAAATTATTTTTACATAGTGCATCGTTATGCAGAGTACGGCCGTTTTTGAGCGTTTTTGTATATAATTAAGTTTACACTTTGCACATCTTGTTTTTTGAAACCGATTGTGATATAGTTATTTTACAAAATGTAAACGGAAAGGAAATCTCCGATATGGCAATCAGACGGGTCACCATTTCAGATATCGCAAAGGAATGCGGATTCAGCCGCAACACCGTTTCCAAGGTATTCAACGGTCGCGGATCGGTTCCTGAGACAACAAAGCAGTTTATCCTGCAAAAATGCTGAGCCACAACTTCGGCACCTCGTTTATAACAAGTTTCACCAATCATATCAGCCGTCTGGGCTATTTTATTAAAATCTATGAAATATCCCGGGATGAAATCGCGCAGCAGAAGCTCCCGCCGCATCTTCTTCTGAAGGATACCGCGGGTATTCTCACCATTGAACTGTTCGATCGGGAATACCAGGATATGGTCTGCTCGCTGGGCATCCCCTGCGTTTTTATAGACGGGTATGCCCATATCATGCGTAACGTTCTAAAATGCGATTATGTAACCATGGAAAATAATGCTTCTATCAACGTCCTGACGCAGCATCTGATCAACACCGGTGCGAAGACGATCGGTTTCGTCGGCGACAAGGAGCACTGCAGCAGTTTTTATCTGCGATGGCTCTCCTGCAACAACGCACTTTGGCTTTCGGGGCTTCCCCTGTCCGACCCGTATTCCATTCTGGAACCGGACAACTCACCTTACAGCGATCCGGACTGGATGAACACAATGCTGGACCGGATGCCACATATTCCGGACGCGTTTGTTTGTGCCAACGATTATCTTGCGATCCAACTGATGGTTGCGTTGAAGCGCAGAGGGCTTTCCGTTCCGAACGACGTGATGATCACCGGATTCGACGGTTCTCCCGAATCCGCCGTCGTCGACCCGCCGCTGACGACCGCGCAGATTCCGAGTGCCGAAATGGGGCGCTCCGCCGCCGAGCTTCTGCATATGCGCATCAAAAATACATCCGCTCCCTTCACCATCGTCCAATTCAAAACGACTCCGATCTTCCGCGGCTCCACCCGCTGATCCGCAAAAGCAAAAAGAAACAGCCCAACGCTTTCGTCGGGCTGTTTCTTTTTCAACAATCG
>CADAZC010000090.1 GCA_902792295.1 uncultured Eubacteriales bacterium | reverse complement strand
CTGAGGAGTTCGCCCGCGAGCTGGAGATCTGGCAGGCATACGTCAAGGATCACGTGCCGGAGGTCTTTCCGGGCGTGGAGCGGATCCTGCGCGAGCAGACCGCGCGCGGCGGGTACGTCTGTGTGGCGTCGCATTCATTCAAACACAACATCCTGCGCGATTACAAGGCGAACGGTCTTGATGAGCCGACGCTCGTGTACGGTTGGGAGCTGCCGCGCGAACTTCGGAAGCCGAACCCCTATGCGCTGGACGAGATCATGCGTATTCTTGACCTGCAGCCGGACGACCTTTTGATGGTCGACGATCTGAAGCCCGGGTACGACATGGCGAAAAGCCGGAATGTTCCGTTTGCCGCCGCGGGCTGGGCATACGACATTGCGGAAATCAGGGATTTTCTGAAGAATAACTGTCCGCTGTACTTCGACACGCCGGACGCGCTGTACCGGTATCTGTTTGAATAGGAGAGCCGATGAACAAACGGAAAGCGGATAAAGGCATTGTATTGCGGATGCATCTTGGGCGTGGTGGGTGCCGCTTTTGTTTACCTATTTAGCCATGTACTATACGGCACAGGCGCTGATCCTCATACCAAAGCATTATACGAAATTGCATCATCAGCTCGGCAGCGAGATGTTTTATCAACTGTATCCGGACGAGATGAAAAAAGCGCTTCATCGTATCCGAAAAACCATACTGCCGGAGCGGGAGCTGGTGATTGCCGATTACCGAAGCCGTATGATCGACACGGAGGCGGATGAACGCAGCAGAAAGCGCAGTACTGCAAGCGCGGTCCTGTATACGGTTGCGGCGGCGATCGTCTTTGTGCTTGCGGTTTTCTGTCTCTATCGTTTGATCCGCGGGCTTCAGAACGGTGAAAAACTGAACTTTGCCCGTGTTCTGCACTTTGTTTCGATCTTCCTGATGCTGACGGTATCAATCGCTCTGTTCAGAAAATGGTTCGGAACAATTCTGCAGGTGGTCACATGTGTCATGCTCTTTTACGATATCTGGGCCAACATTGCAAACAAGCTTAACTTTCCTGTGCTGTATACGATGACGCCGGTATATGAAGCGCTGATTGTGGCGGGCGTGTACCTCGTCGCGGGACTCGGTCTCTCTTTGGTTGCACGGCATTTGAATGAGCGCGCAAGAATGCACAGAAACCGGCAGGAATTTGATCTCGCCATGTACGAACTCGGCGTGATCGACGAAAAGGAATTGGCGTACCGGATGGAAAAAATAACCGTAAAAGGGAGAATATGATGTCAAAGCGGATCACAGCAGCCATTTTAGCATTGATACTTGCCGTATGCGCGATCGCGTGCGGACAGGCTGGCCCGGAAACGATCCATGCGGAGCCGTCCACAACGCAGCTCCCGCCAACGGAAATCCCGATGACGCCGCCCGCTACGGAGGTTCCCGCAACGGAGACGCCCGAACCGACGGTGCGGGAACGGTATCCGATCGAGGAGAATACGGCGTTTAAGCCTGACGTCTATCCGTATCTCGTCCGGACGGAATCGGCGGTCTGGTATCTTGCCGGGGAGGATATCGAGTTGCTCGGTGAGGAAGCGTTTTACGACGGACTGTATGCCGTGCTGGAGCATGCGGAGGAGGACTTTGCCGATGCGCGCGAGGCGCTGAAAGGATACATCAATGAGGAGGTCCTTCCGGTCGGCATCCACACGGATTTCTGCGGGCATGAGGCGTATTCGAAACTGCCGACCTACGGCGCTTTTCTCAACGGTTCGATTTCGCTGTATCAAAACTGGATGAGGGCTTCGGACGCCCTGCTTCACGAATACGTGCACTATCTGACCATGGGCTGCACGGTCCGCTCGACCGGCGGAGATTTCTGGCGGGAAAGCGTTGCGCAATACGTTGCGAATATCGTCTGCAGAAACCGTACGGCGGATCTGTTTTACAGCGGCATGAATCCGAATGCACAGGACGCCGAAACACAGGCAAAGCAGTTGGGCGTCTGGAACGAAGAGGAAAACCGTGTCGATCACAAAAAGGTCGAGTTCATGTATGCGCAGAGCTTTGCGAACGGGGACATGGTCGGGTTCTCTTACTTCACGGTGGGGCAGAAGACTGTCGTCCGCACGCAGGAGTTCCGGGACGATCCGCAGCGACTGGAACTCATGTACTGCGAGGCGTCATGCCTTTTGGCATACCTGATCGAGACGTACGGACGCGACATGGTGTATGGAAACTGGAGCACGTCCCTTTCGGAGATGGAGGAAGCGTTCGGAAAGCCGTTTTCCGAGCTCTATCACGATTGGGCAGCTTGGAACACGGAACAGTGTGCGCTGATGGGGATCACGCTGCCGTGATCGGAAACAGATTTTGCGATCAATCATTTTAATGCGGAAAACCGCAGGAAAGGAAAACATATGAGCGCTCATAAAAAAGAAAAGAAAGGCACGGCCTTCAGCAGCTTCCTCTACGCGCTTCCCATGGGGATCGGCGTTCCGATTCTGATCACGCCGGCGATCCTGATACTCATGAATGCGGACCGTCTCGGACCGTGGCCGATCCCGCTGTTTGTGGTGTACTTCGCGCTGCTCTACGCAGCGATCGCCTTTTTCAACTACAGAAAAACGATCCATTCGCTGCACTTTACAGCCGGGAATGAGAGATTCTACGATCTGTATCCGAACAAGCTGAAGAAGGTCCTGTTGAAAAAAAGACAGGATCCGCTTCCGGAGGAAGTCGCAAAAACCATCGAATACTATAAAGCAAAGATGGAACGCGACGCCGCCGCGGCGGATGAGACCGGCGAACGAAAGGCGCGGACGCGGACAGCGCTGTACTATGCGGCCGCCGCGATCATTGCGTTATCTGCCGTGTTTTACGTATACGTCGCGTTCCGCTCTGCGAAGAAGGGCGTCAGGACGGACTTTGCTTTTTATCTGCGGCTCGTCACGATCGCGATGATGTTTGTCACGGCGGGATTTATTGCGTTCAAAAAGCCGCAGAAGATCGTGAGCGACGTTACGGCGATCCTGCTGTTTCTCAATATCTGGGCGGATCTGACCGGGCATTTTCTGAATCCCGCTTCGGTGACGCTTGTTCCGGCGATGGTAAGCCTGATCGTATTTGTTCTCTTTCTGTTTGCGGCGTTCGGACTGGCTGCCGCGGCACGCAGGATACGGACGCCGAAGGAGATCATGCTGTCCAGGGGGGAATTCGATCTTGCCATGTACGAGCTCAGCGAGATCGACGAAAGGGAGCTTGCGCTCCGGTTCGGAGAAGGCAACGCTTACCGGTAAACGCGCATTTTGATGAAATCATTTTCGGGAGGGCATACCATGAGCAATACGAACGACATGACAAACGCCGGCGGGAGAAAGCCGACGATCAGCGATTCGCTTACAAAGCTCGTCGACAAAATGAAGCCGGAAGGGATGCAGACGATCTTCGGCGTGTTTGCGCAGGAAGCGGAGGAGTTCAAGCTCGACCGCGAGCGCAGGCAGTTTCTGCGACAAACGCTCGATCTGAAGGACGAGGAGCTGAACTCCTGGCAGACCGCTTCCGACATCGTAAAGCATTTTGACATGTCGGAGCTGGTCAGAAAGCACCCGCAGACGGCGAAGGACACGCTGTGCGGACTGCTGTCGTCCTTCCCGCCGACCATGATCGTCGGCGGATTGCTGCGCGCGGTCCCGGAGGAAACGCTGTGCGGCATTCTCGGCTTTTCGCTGAAAGCGTCGCCGGATCATCTGATCAACATGCTCGTTTCACATCGTGCGAACGTCGTTGCGTCACGGAATGCGGCGTTTGCGGAGGGAGACCGGGTCGAGCCCGGCAAACGCAATCTTGCGTTTGTCACAAAGGACGAGCTGCTGTTTCAGCAACTGAAAAAGCTTGTGGAGACCGACGACGATGAAAGCGAAGAGGTCGTGGTCGGAACAAAGGACGGCACGGTGCGGCTCGTGCGATGGGAAGAGCAGAAGTGGCTCTATCGCAGCAGAACGGACACGGTCGATACCAAGGTGATCGTGATCGGCGACTGCAAGGGCGCGGATAACGGCATCAAGCTGATGGACGTCAGGTTCGATCAGTACGGCGTCCGGTACGGATGGGTCGGAAACTGCGCGTATATCCACGCCGATCTCCGCAGAATCCGCGGAAAGGGCGTTTATGATGCGTTCCTCGCCGAGCTCAACACGATCCCTGCGCCGGAGATCATCAAGGAGGACAAAAAGCTCCGGCTGAACTGGAAGACCGGATTGAAGACCGCGCTGGCGACGCCGCTGCTTGCGAAGGACTTATACGACGACACGTATGCGGTAAAGCGGCAGATGTA
>CADAZC010000089.1 GCA_902792295.1 uncultured Eubacteriales bacterium | reverse complement strand
CGCTCGCTTTGTCAACACTTATTTTTCACTTTTTTCAAGTTTTTTTCAGCGCTTCCTTCGCTCCCCGAAGCTCGAACGCCGCTTATATTACTCCTCTATTCTCTCGTTGTCAACCCCTTTTTTCATCTTTTTTTCGCAATTGATATGGCGGTTGAAAAAAAGGCGGCGCTGTGCTATAATAGCTGCATCATTTCTATGATATGCACGATACGGAGGTTTCGTTATGGCACAGATCCGAAAAGCATCGGAGATTCGCGCGGCGCGCAAGCAGCTTCGCGCGGTGACTGCCGTACGCCGCTCCGTTTTCTATTTCATGCGTGCGATTTTAACCGTCCTCGTGATCGGCGCGCTGTGCATTCTTTCCTTTATGGCGGGATCCCGTCTCAGCAACGCCTACATCCTTGTCAACGAAGGGATGACGATACGCGCGGAAAACATGCTGAAAAACGCGCCGGACAACGAACTCGCCGTTTATTTCACGGAGGGATGCATCCAAAGCGACGCCGCAGAGCGCGAAGCATGCGCCGCGCCGTACGCCGGCATCACTGTTTCTTCCTATGAATATAGATTGAAGATCAAAGACCTGCATCTTTTGCCGTGGCACATCAACACCTATGTGGACGTCGTCGAGCAGATCAAAAGCGTCAAGGGAACCGTTCCCGCGGAGTCCGGCTCCGTGTCGATCCCCGAATGGACGCCGCGCAAATACCGTCTGCATCTCGGCAAGGTCGACGGACGCTGGCTGATCGAATCCGTTGAGCTTTTGGAGCTGAATCCGAAGCTCGACGTCCCCGCGACGCCGGATCCGAACGCGGACCCGCTTCCGATCGTGACGCCCTCTCCCGTGCCCACCGCCACACCCGCTCCCGCAAATGACTGAACCGTATCCCTGTGAGCATCCCGTATTGCTTGCGCCGATGGCCGGTTACACGGACGTCGTATTTCGCGCGCTCTGTACGTCCTTCGGCTGCGACCTGACCTTTACCGAAATGATCAGCGCCAAAGGGCTGACCTTCGGCAACGTCAAAACCGGCGAGTACCTTTCGCTCGGCGAAGATGAAACGTCGATCGGCGTGCAGCTGTTCGGGCACGAGCCCGATCTGATGGCGGATGCGGTGAAGATCGTTTCGGACCGGCTCGGTCCGCATCTTTTCTGCATCGACCTCAATATGGGCTGTCCCGCGCAGAAGATCGTATCGAACGGCGACGGCAGCGCGCTGATGCGCACGCCGATGCTTGCCGGGCAGATCACGGAAGCGGTGAAAAAAGTCTCCCCCGTTCCCGTCACCGTCAAATTCCGCAAGGGCTGGGATGACGACACCTGCGTTTCGTTTGCAAAGATCCTGGAAGACAGCGGCGCGGACGCGCTCTGCCTGCACCCGCGCACGCGCATGCAGCAGTACCGCGGAACGGCGGACCGGGCGGCAATCGGCGCGGTCAAGGCAGCGGTGCGCATTCCCGTGATCGGCAACGGCGACATCACGGACGGCGAAAGCGCGCTTTCCATGCTGAAAGAAACCGGCTGCGACGGCGTGATGATCGGGCGCGCTGCGCTCGGACAGCCGTGGATTTTCAGGGAAGTCAAAGCGGCGATCGAGGGCAAGCCGTATGCGGCGCCCGTCCTGTCCGACCGGCTTGCCGTTGCGATCCGGCACGCCGAGCGCATCGAAGCGCTGAAAGGCCCGCACGGACTTGTGGAGCTTCGGAAACACCTCCCGCGGTATCTGCACGGCATTCGCGGTTCTTCCGCGCTGCGGACGCGCCTGAACGAAGCGAAAAATGCGGCGGAAATCCGGGAGTTTCTGCTTGACAGCTTAAAGAACATCACTATATAATGATATGATTCCCATAACGGACAAAGGAGAAAAACTATGGCAGGACATCTGATGACTCGCGAAGACTATGAAAAGCGCAAGGCACATCTGGAGTATTTGAAATCGACCCGCACCCTTGAAATTGCGGAGATGCTGAAAATAGCCCGCGGTTTCGGCGACCTTTCCGAAAACGCAGAATATGACGCCGCAAAGGACGAACAGTCCAAGAACGAACACGATATCGCTCTGCTCGAAGAAGAACTGCGCACCGCGCAGATCATCGAGCGCTCGGCAATGTCCGGCGACAAGGTCGGCATCGGTTCCAAAGTGACCGTGAAGAACGAGGCCGGTGCGGAAATGCATCTGGAGATCGTCGGCTCGATGGCGGCTGACCCGGTTTCCGGCAAGATCAGCAACGAATCCCCGATCGGCGGCGCGCTGTTCGGTCATACCGTCGGCGACGTCGTTCCCGTCACCACCCCCGGCGGTGTGATCCACCTCGAGATCGTTTCGATCGACTGAATCGGAGTATATATATGGAAGAAACGTACGTTCCGCAGGAAACGGCCGAACTCAGCGAAGAGCAGCTTTCCGAGCTTCTCCGGATTCGCAGAGACAAGCTGTCCGCATTGCGCGAAGCGGGCAAAGACCCGTTCGCGGTCATCACCTATCCGCAAACGCATCACAGCACGGAGATCGTCGCGCAGTACGATGCTCTGGAAGGCAAAGAAGTCAGCATTGCCGGGCGCATGATGTCCAAACGCATCATGGGCAAGGCGAGCTTTGCGCACCTTCTGGACGGCGCGGGCGATATCCAGTTCTATGTGAAGCGGGATGACGTCGGAGAAGAAGCGTACGCCGATTTCAAAGCGTACGACATCGGCGACATCGTCGGCGTCAAGGGTTTTGTGTTCAAGACGCGCACCGGCGAGATCTCCGTCCACGCGACCGGGATCACGCTGCTGTCGAAATCGCTGCGTCCGCTGCCCGAGAAGTTCCACGGGCTCAAGGACCCCGAGCTTCGCTACCGTCAGCGGTTTGTGGACCTGTTCATGAACGCAGGCGTGCGCGAAACGTTCAAAAAGCGCAGCGCGATCATTGCGGAGATTCGCCGCTATCTTGACAGCGAGGGCTTTATGGAGGTCGAAACGCCCGTTCTGAACACGGTCGCTTCCGGCGCGTCCGCCCGTCCCTTCGTGACGCATCACAACACGCTCGATATCGACATGTATATGCGCATCGCGACCGAGCTGCACCTCAAGATGTGCATCGTCGGCGGTCTGGAGCGCGTGTATGAGATCGGTCGCCTGTTCCGCAACGAGGGCATGGACGCCATGCACAACCCGGAGTTTACCACGATCGAGATCTATCAGGCGTATACCGATCTGCGCGGCATGATGACGCTGTGCGAGCAGATCATGTCCCGCTGCTCAAAGCTTGTCAACGGCACGACGAAGATCACGTTCCAGGGACAGGAAGTCGACCTGACGCCCCCGTTCCGCCGTCTGACCATGAACGACGCGGTCAAAGAATATACCGGCAGGGATATCTATGCCTGCGCAAGTGACGAGGAAGCCCGCGCGATCGCGAAGGAGCTCGGCGTGGAGCTCAAGGACCCCGAATCGACGAAGGGCAAGGTTCTTGCGGAGCTGTTCGACGCGTTTGTCGAGAGCAAGCTGATCCAGCCGACGTTCATCACCGACTACCCGATCGAGAACTCGCCGCTGACCAAGCTGAAGGTCGGCAGCAAGGACATCGTGGACCGGTTCGAGGTGTTCATCTGCGGTCACGAATACGGCAACGCCTATACCGAGCTGAACGACCCGATCGACCAGCGCGCGCGTTTCGTGCAGCAGGCGAAGGAACGTCAGAAGGGCGACGACGAAGCGATGCAGATCGACGAGGACTATACGGCATGCCTCCGACGGGCGGCATCGGCATCGGCATCGACCGTCTGTGCATGCTGCTTACCGACGCGCCGACCATCCGCGATATTCTGCTCTTCCCGACAATGAAACCAGTCGGCAAGAACAAAGGAACCAATGATGTGCATAAAGATTGCATATCCGAAACTGCTCCGGAAGCGTCCTCCGATTTCGAATGCGCCTGCTTTACCTGCCCCTCTCAGGAGGCGTGCAAGGCAGCGCAGGAAGCCGAAAAAGCGGCTCCCGCCGAAGAAAAGATCGACTTCTCGAACGTCGAGATCGAACCGCTGTTCAAGGATTTCGTCGACTTTGAGACCTTCTCGAAGTCCGATTTCCGCGCGGTTAAGGTTCTTGCCTGCGAAGCCGTACCGAAGTCCAAGAAACTCTTGAAGTTCACGCTGGATGACGGAACCGGCGAGAATCGCACGATTTTATCGGGTATTCACGCCTATTATGAGCCCGAACAGCTTATCGGCAA
>CADAZC010000088.1 GCA_902792295.1 uncultured Eubacteriales bacterium | reverse complement strand
TCGGCTTTTGGAGCGGGTGGCGGGAATCGAACCCGTATAGCCGGCTTGGGAAGCCGGTGCTCTGCCACTGAGCTACACCCGCATGCCTCCATGATAACGAGTCTATTTTACTTGCTTTTTCGGTAATTGTCAACGGATAAAAACAGCAATTCCGCGTCTTTTTCGCATAAACTGGACCATGAAACGTTCGATCCTGCTGTTCCTGTCCTGTTTCCTTCTCAGCTGCTCGGCGCCCGCCGCGCCGTGCGAGCCGTTTCTGCTCGACGCCGAACCGCCGAAGTATTTTGTGATCCTCGACTACGGACACGGCGGTTTCGACTGCGGCGCAACCGGCGTCGATACGGGCGTTCTGGAATCCGATCTGAATCTCCTGATCGGCGAGCGGACGGCGCGCGCGCTCGAGGACCGCGGCTGTTTTGTGCTGCGCACCCGCACCGGACCGGACGCGCTTGCAGGTACGAAGCGCGACGACATGGCAAGGCGCGGCGCGATCCTCTGCTCGGACGGCGCGGATTGCACCGTTTCGATCCATATGAACAAGTTTTCCGACCGCAGCGTCAAGGGACCGATGTGCTATTTTCAGGCGGGTGCGGAGGACGGGAAAGCCCTTGCGCGCTGCGTGATCGACGCGCTGTGCGCCGCGATCGGACGCGATCCGCGGCCGGCAAATCCGGGCGACAATTTCGTGACGCGTCTCCCCGCCGTTCCCTCCGTTCTGATCGAATGCGGTTTTCTGAGCAATCCGGAGGACGAACGGAAGCTGCAGGAACCCGCGTACCAGCAGCTTCTTGCCGAAGGGATCGCCGACGGCGTGCTGCAATATCTGCAAAACAAAGAACCCTCCGGTCCGGAGGGTTCCTGATCATTTGTTTCAGCCGATGGTTTCCTTGAAGCCCATGTACGGACGGAGCGCTTCGGGGATGCGGATCGTGCCGTCCTTCCGGAGGTTGTTTTCGAGGAACGCGATCAGCATGCGCGGGGGTGCGACGACCGTGTTGTTCAGCGTGTGCGCGAAATAGTTGCCCTTTTCCTTGTTCTTGATGCGGATGCCGAGCCGGCGCGCCTGCGCGTCGCCGAGGTTCGAGCAGCTGCCGACCTCAAAATACTTCTGCTGCCGCGGCGACCACGCCTCGACGTCGCAGCTCTTTACCTTGAGATCCGCAAGGTCGCCCGAGCAGCATTCGAGCGTGCGCACCGGGATATCGAGCGAGCGGAAGAAATCGACCGTGTTCTGCCAGAGCTCGTTATACAGCGTCTTGCTGTCCTCGGGCTTGCAGACGATGATCATCTCCTGCTTTTCAAACTGGTGGATGCGGTAGACGCCGCGCTCCTCGATGCCGTGCGCGCCGACTTCCTTGCGGAAGCAGGGCGAGTAGCTGGTGAGCCGGAGCGGCAGCTTGTCCTCGTCCTGGAACGTGTTCATGAAGCGGCCGATCATGCTGTGCTCCGAGGTGCCGATGAGATACAGGTCCTCGCCCTCGATCTTATACATCATGTTTTCCATCTCGGAAAAGCTCATGACGCCGTCGACGACCGCCGAACGGATCATGAACGGCGGCACGACATAGGTGTAGCCGCGGTCGATCATGAAATCGCGCGCGTAGGACAGGACCGCGCTGTGCAGCCGCGCGATATCGCCCGTGAGATAATAGAAGCCGTTGCCGCTCGTCCTGCGCGCGGAATCGAGATCGATGCCGCTCATGCGCTCCATGATGTCCACATGGTACGGGATCTCGAAATCGGGCACGACCGGCTCGCCGAACCGTTCGATCTCGACATTTTCGGAATCGTCCTTTCCGATCGGAACGGACGGGTCGATGATGTTCGGGATCACCAGCATGCGCTTACGGATCTCGGTCTCCAACTCCGCCTCGCGCACTTCGAGGTCCGCCATCTCCTGCGCCATCGCGCCGACCTGCTTTTTCGCTTCCTCCGCTTTGTCGCGTTCGCCGTGCGCCATCATCATGCCGATGGACTTCGAAATGACGTTGCGCTGGTTCCTGAGGTAGTCGCCGCGCACGTGCGCGTCGCGGTATTCCTTGTCGAGCGCAAGCACTTCGTCGACGAGGACGAGCTTTTCGTCCTGAAACTTCTTTTTGATGTTCTCCTTCACGAGTTCCGGATTCGACCGGACGAGCTTGATATCCAGCATATTACATCCTTTCGGGGGCGGAAAGCCCCAAGAAATTCAATCCGTTTTTGATGGTCTGACGCGTGGCGTCGCAAAGCGCCAGACGCGCCGCGCGGACGTTTTCGTCGTCCGCCATGATGCGCTGTTCGTAATAGAAGCGGTTGAACGCGTTTGCGATCTGCATGATCGCGCGCGCGACGACGTACGGCTCGTACTTCTCCGCCGCCTGCCGGACCGCCTCCGGGAACGCCGCGATCGCCTTTAAGAGCGCGGTGCTTTCGGGATCGGAGAGAAGCGACGCGTCGAACGACGCGGGACGCCCGCCCGCCTTGCGGAGCACCGAGCAGCTTCTTGCATGCGTGTACTGCACGTACGGCGCGGTTTCGCCGTCGAAGTTCAGCACCTTCTCCCAGCTGAACGTGACGTCCTTGATGCGGGAGTTATACAGCACCGACCAGAGGATCGCGCCGACGCCGACCGCTTCCGCCGCGGATCGCTTGTCCTCGAGATCCGGGCTCTTTTCGCAGATGATGTCGTACGTTTTTTCGACCGCGGCGTCGAGGACGTCGTCGAGATACAGAACCTTGCCCTCGCGCGTATGGAAGGCGCCGCCTTCCATGCTGACCATGCCGAAGTTCACATGCACGCAGTCCTTGACCCAATCCCTGCCCATCAGCTCGAGGACCTTGAAGAACTGCTTGAAATGCAGGTCCTGCTGATACGCAACGACGTACAGGAGCTTCGTGAAATCATAGGTCGCCTTGCGGTAGCACGCGGCGGCGAGGTCGCGCGTTGCATAGATCGTACTGCCGTCGGATTTCACAATGATGCACGGCGGCATGTTCCATTCGGAGAGATCGACGATCTGCGCGCCCTGATCGACCTTCGAAATGCCCTTCTCGCGGAGTTCGTCGATGATCGGCTGCATCTTGTCCTCGTAGAACGCTTCGCCGTTCCAGCTGTCGAAATCGACGCCCATGCGCTTATAGGTCACCTTGACCTCGCGGATGGTCGCATCCCTCATCTTTTCCCAAAGCTCGTGCGCCTCGGGATCGCCCTGCTCGATTTTGCGGAACCATGCGCGGGCGGTGTCGTTCAGCGACGGATCTTTGTCCGCCTCGTCATGGAAGCGCACGTACAGCGCGACGAGCTCGCGGATCGAATAATCGTCGACGGGCTTCGTTCCCCACAGCTTGTACGCCGTGATCATCTTGCCGAACTGCGTGCCCCAGTCGCCGAGGTGATTGATGCCGATCGTGTTGTAGCCGAGCGCCTTATAGATGCGGTACAGCGCGTTGCCGATCGCCGTACTGGGCAGATGATGGAAGCCGAACGGCTTTGCAATGTTGATCGAGCTGTACTCGACGCAGACCGTTTTGCCGTTTCCTTCGGTGCTCGTGCCGTAGGCGTCGCCCTCACGGAGTACCCGGGAAAGGACCGTGTCCGCAACCGCGCTCTTGTCGGTAAAGAAGTTGAGGTATCCGCCGACCGCCTCGCACTTTTCAAAGCCCGCGGGAACGGAAAGCTTTTCCGCAAGCTCCGCCGCGATCGCGTTCGGCGCCTTGCGCAGCGTTTTGGACAGGCGGAAACACGGAAACGCGTAATCGCCCATCTCCGTATTCTTCGGAACCTCGATCCAGTCCGAAAGCGTCGTTTCGTCGACTCCGCACAGCGGCGCCAGCGCCGCAGCCAGTTTCTTCACAGAATCCATAAGCACACTCTCCTTAACCCTTTTATTATAGCAAAGCGATCAAAAAAATGGAAGAGGGTTCTTCCCTCTTCC
>CADAZC010000087.1 GCA_902792295.1 uncultured Eubacteriales bacterium | reverse complement strand
GCGGATGTCGGAATGGCAGGATGACTTCTACGAGTACATGCACGGGTTCTATCCGGAACTGGAGCGCGGGCTGCCGTCGGCGATCACGCACCGCAAGCATATCCCGCCGTATCTGTTCCGGGCGATGGACAACGCAAGCAAGAGCTACGACGCGATCATGAAGGCGCTCAGCGATGTGAACGTCTTCAACGCGGGCAAGAAGCGCGACGAAGCTGTGAGAGTGCTCGGGCAACTGATGCCCGACCTCTACAAGCTGCAGGCACAGTCCCGGCTGATCGACGAGCAGGCGAAAGCGCTGCGGGAAGCGATCAAGGAAAAGGATGCCCTGCTGGAAGAACAGGATGCAGAGCTGTTTGCCCTGGGGTGCAGGATCGACGCTCTGAAGGTCGAGAAGGACAAGGCAGTCGCGGCGATCGAGATGATCCCGCCGGATGTACGGCGCAAGCTGGAACAACAATCAAATCATTACAGAAAAGAAAGGTAAATCATTATGAAAGAAAAGAAACCGAATCCCAACTGGAACAGCGTACTGGAGGCGATCGGCGCGAAGCCGAAAAACGCTTCGGACGGTGAGAACAACAGCGAACCCGCGGCGATCACCATGATGCCGCTTGCTCGGCTGCGCCCGTTCCGGGAACATCCGTATCAGGTACGGGAGGATGCCGAACTCGTCGCTTTGAGCGACAGCATCCATGAGAACGGTGTGCTGTCACCGATCCTCGTCCGACCGCTGGAAGGAACGGATGATTACGAGATCATTTCCGGTCACCGGCGCGCAAAGGCCGCCGAGCTCGCGGGGCTGACCGAAGTCCCGGTCATCGTCACCGATATCGACCGCGACGCCGCCATCGTGCAGATGGTGGACAGCAATCTGCATCGGGAGCATTTGCTTCCGAGCGAGAAAGCATTCGCCTACAAGATGAAACTGGAAGCGATGAAGCACCAAGGGAAGGCAACTTCAGACCAATCTGGTCCGAAGCTCACTGTCCAACGCATTTCCGAGGGCGACAGCGCTTCTCAGGTCAAGCGCTATATTCGCCTGACCAATCTGATCCCGGAACTGCTGGATTACATGGACCGGGGCGAGATGGCGCTGACCGTCGGCGAGGCGCTGTCCTATCTGGACGAGGAAATGCAGTATGCGGTCCTGGACGCCATAGGAGAGCAAGGATGCACCCCCTCGCTCTCCCAGGCGTGCCGGATGAAGAAGCTGTTTTCGGACGAACAGCTCACGGAGGATGATGTCTTCGATATTCTCGCGGAAGAAAAGCCCAACCAGCGTGAGACGGTGAAGATCCCTCTGGACGTTCTGCAGCTCTTCTTCCCGGATTATACACCGCAGCAGATCCGGAACGCGATTGTACGGATGCTGGAACAGCAGAAAAAGCCGCAGAAGCGCAGCAGGGAGGAAGAGCGATGAACTGTGAATATCGGCTTTTTTCCGAAATATTAAAAATTTACGGATTTACCGTCCCGTACATTCGTGTTTTCGGACGAACCGTGGTACGCTTCTTTTGACCGGCGAGGCAGAACGATGAAAAAAGCGGAACGCGTCGGGGCGGAAAAGGTGTGCATCCCGGTCATCGCACACTACGTCGTAAACAGAAAGACCAAGCAGATGACCAGAACAAACATGGACTGCGGGGAGATCACGGTCCGGGACCTTGCCGTATTTCTGGCGGAAGGGTTCGGGATGGATATCCCCGATAACACGGAAGGGAGGAATGCAGATTGAAGGCTGCGATCTACACACGGTTCAGTTCCGATCATCAGACGGAAATGAGCACACAGGCACAGGTCCGGGCGTGTTCGGAATTCGCGAACAACAACGGAATGGACATCTACCGCATCTATTCCGACGAGGCGATCTCCGGCACGGAGGAGAAGACAGACCAGCGTACACAGTATAAAAACATGCTGGAGGACGCGCATAATCACAAATTCAATGTTCTGCTGATCCATAAGTACGACCGCGTGGCGCGTTCACTGGAGGAGCACGTGCGCCTGTCCAAGCTGCTGGACAAGGAACAGATTCCGATCATTGCCGTCGCGCAGAACTTCGGACAGAGCATTGAGGGCGATTTCGCCAAGCAGATGATGTGGGTGCTGTCGGAGTATTACAGCAAGAACCTCGCCAAGGAGGTTCGGAAGGGGCATCGCGAGGTTGCGTTGAAGGGGCTGCATAACGGCGGCCCCGCCCCCTTCGGGTATCGGATCGTCGATCAGAAGCTGGTGATCGACGAGTCCGAAGCTATGTGGGTCAGAAAGATGTACGACGCCGCGCTGAACCGCAACGGCTTTCTGGGCGTGATGCGCGAGATGAAGGAAGCGGGCGTACGCGGAAGGCTCGGAAAAGAGATCAAGTACCCGCAGATCTACGAGATCCTGCGGAACGAAAAGTACGCGGGGATCTATGTGTATTCCCTGGAAGGATGCCGGCATCGCAAAGAGCGGGAGGAATCCGAGAATATCATTCGGATCGACGGCGGGATCCCGGCGATCGTGGACAAAAATACATTTGATGAGGTGCAGAAAATCATGGATTCACGGAAACAATGCGGAAGAAAGCAGAACGAATTTCTCTGCAGCGGACTAGTCTACTGCAAGTGCGGAGCAAAGATGCACGTCCACCGCTCCCCGAACCGGCACGGTGACAAGTATGTGTATTATGCCTGTAAGGATAACTGCGGCGCGCCGACGGTGCGCGAGGACATGCTCCTCAAGGCTGTGAAGGATTATCTGAACGAACTGATCTCCGAACCGATGCAGATCAAGATCGCGCACTTTCTGCGTTCCTACAAGGATCACAAGAAGGAATGCCGTAAATCGTTTGCGGCGGCGATCAAGAAGCAGATCGATCAGAAGCGGACGGAATACAACAATCTGATCCGGAATCTCTCCACGTCCGCTTTTGCGCCGGACGTCGTTGCCGACATCAGCGCGCGCATGAACGAGATCAAAAACGAGATCGAGACGCTGGAAAACACCGAACCGCCTGAGGAGTATACTTCGGATGCCATCATCAAGTGGCTGCAGGCGATCCGGGAAGCGCCGGACAAACGGGCGATCAATCTTCTGATCGAACGGATCGAGGTCAGCACCGATAAAAAAACAACAGACATCAAAGGATCCGATTCGAACGGATGACAGGTCGGGTATGAACCGACTACTCTGGCCAACTGAGTTACACCGCCATTGGTACGGTTATTATAGCGGATGATTTCCGCTGTGTCAAGGGCTTTTTTACAGGAAAAAGTATTGCACAAGCCCGCCGATCGCCAAGCTCAGAACGTTTGCCGCGATCGAAAACAGCAGAAGTTTTGCGCACCGGACGTCCGCGTATTTTCTGACATAATACCGGTACTCGATGAACACGACCGCGATCTCCAGCGCCGCGAGCACGATCCAGTAAGCGATGCGCGCAGACGAAAGCATTGCCGCGGCGATCAGCAGCATCAGGTTCAGCGTTGGGTTGGTGATCGCGTTGATCGCAAAGACGTATCTGACCGGGCGCAGCTTGAAGCACAGCGCGGTCAGCCATTCGACGAGGAACGTGATCGCAACCGGCACGAAGAAAATCAGCAGGATCACGGAAAGGATCGCCGAGCCCGTTTCGCAGTTCGCTTTGGTGTTATAATACGCGGTTTTATCCTCCAGAAGGTTCCTGCCGCCGTCATACGCATATTTCCCGTACAGCACGATGCCCACGTCGTTCGAACGCGTTTCGGTCCCGTCCGGCGCGACGCAGACAAGGCAGAACCGTTCGTCGCCCTCGCGGAAGAAGAACCGGACGTCCTGTCCGCTTTTGCCGGTCGCCGTGCGGGACTCCGCCTCCCGGAAGACGCCGTCCGCGCCCGCAAACAGGATCGTGACCGTCGTGCCCTCCTCCACCTTTTCCAGATAGACCCGGAGCTCCCACGGGTCGCGCGCAACGGAATTCGCGCTTGCGGCGTGCGGGATCAGCAGGATCAGCACGACGAGAAGCAGCAGGCAGATTCGTTTTTTCATAGGCGGTCCTCCGGGCTTTTTTTCAGTATACCATACCGGGCGGTTTCGTTCAACCCGCGGCGAAACGAAAAAGTAACCGAACAACAACTACATACTGTCCGCACATTTGGGCTGTACCAGTGCCCCCTTCCTGAAAGGTAAAATACGTACTGAAAGGGTGGTGTCTTTATGGATGCAAATGAAAAGATCAGAACCATGATGACAAGCCGAGGATGGACGCCGTACAAGCTTGCTAAGGAAAGCCATTTGTCCGAAAACACCATAGCAAATCTGTTCAAGCGGAATTCGGTGCCGTCGATCTATACGCTGGAAGCGATCTGTCGGGGCTTTGGGATTACCTTGTCCCAGTTCTTTGCGGAGACGGAAAACATGGTTGAACTGACGCCGGAACTGGAGGAGCTTTTTGAACGGTGGAAGCCATTAACACCGACGCAGAAACGCCTTATCCTTCAACTCATGCAAGAACTGTAATCAGAGAAAATGCCCTTCCTTTTACAACACCCAGACGGAGGTAATATGGAACATAAACCAAAGATTAAGAAACTCTTTCTGCTCCTCATTCCCGTCGCGCTGATCCTGATCGCCGGCGTCGTGTTCGCCGCGCTGTACTTCCCCGCGGAAAAAACATACCGGAACGCGCTGCAGGCGAAAGAGCTGCCGTACGAGGAAGCATGCGCCGTGCTGAAAGACGCGATCCGCGATCTGGACGGCAAGCCGCTGTTTGCGGAAAAGCAGAGCGAGCTCGCGATCCTGCTCGGCGACCTTGTCCTCGATCACACCTACGAAAACGCGATGGATCAGAGCGGCGATCTGCCGTATGAGGAGGCGTGCTCGATCCTTCGCGACGCCATGCAGACGCTCGAGGGAAAGCCGCAGTACGCAAGCCGGTACGATGCGCTGCAGCTGCAGCTGGATGAATTGACGAACGCGGAGATCGAATATGCGATCGACGCGGGCGAAACGGCGTACGCGCTCGAACTGATGCAGCCGATGGCCGAAGAAAAAGCGGATCCGTTCTATCGGAAGATTTACGACAAGGCGGCGGCGCTGGACGAGGCGGGCAAGCCGCTCGACGCGATCGACCTGTTCCTGATGATCGGCGATTATTCGGATGCGTCCGCCCGCGCGGAAGCGATCCGAGCGCGGATGCAGTTTGAGGAGGCGTCCGCCGTCTTTACCGGAAGCAACTACGACGAGGGCATTGCGGCGCTTTATGCGCTGCACACCGCGGACGGCGACGCTGCGGCAAAGGCGCTGGACGAAGCGCGGACCGCGCGCAGGGAATCGCTGCGCACCGAGGCACAGGGCGTTGTTTCCGCCGGTGCGTGGCACACCGCGTGGATCGAAAACGGCAGGATCCGCTATGCGGGCGACGCACGCTGCACCGTGCCCGAAACGAAAGTCGACCGCGTGTATTCCGGTCTCGGCTCGGTCTTCGGTTTGAAGAATGGGACGGTGATCCCGTTCGGCGAAACCTTCGGCGGCGAAAAGACGCTTGCGTCGCTGAACGACGTGAAGAGCATGGCGATCGGGCTGAACCACGCGCTGCTCCTGAAGGACAACGGAACGGTCGTCGGCATCGGCAGCAGGGCGTTCGGCAAGCTGGACGTTTCCGAGTGGTCGGAGATCGCGGACGTCGCCGCCGGCGCATGGCATTCGATCGGTTTGAAAACGGACGGAACGGTCGCCGCGCTCGGCTGCGATCTGTTCGATCAATGCAAGGTTGACGGCTGGTCCGGAATCGTGGCGGTCGACGCTGGGCTCTGGCACACGGTCGGGCTCAGAGAAAACGGCACGGTCGTCGCCTGCGGCGACAACACGTACGGACAATGCAATGTGTCGGGCTGGACGGATATCGTTTCGGTCTCCTGCGGCGCATGCTTCACGGTCGGTTTGAAAACGGACGGCACCGTCGTTGCCTGCGGTGACAATGCGGCGGGGCAATGCGACGTGACGAACTGGTCCGAGATCGCGGCGATCGACGCGGGCGCGTATCATACGGTCGCCGTGCGCATGGACGGCACGATGCTGACCGCGGGTCTTGTGCCGGAGGGCGAGCTTGCCTCCGCTCCGCTCTTTGCTTCGGACTGGGCGCTCGATCCCGTTCCGGATGCGCCCGAGCGCGCAGGCGCGGCCGCAACCGCATATATTGAAGGCAAAACCAGCGACGTCGGACCGTGGCTGTATCTGGATCCGAACGGCGCGGCGATGATCTGCATCGATGATTCCGAAGCAAAACGGCCGTTCCGCGTCGACATGATCGCAACGGCGAACGCGCTGCCCGGCGGACGCGTGACGGAACCGGATGCGAAGCCGAACTTTGCCGGCATTATCCATATGAAGAGCGAAATGGTGGAGACCCAGGCGAAGAAGGCGCATGCGGTCATCGGATTCACCGGCGACTACATCGGCTTCACCTCGAACCGCAAGGGCGTCATGATCCGCGACGGCATCGTGTATTACGACCGCAAGGAGACCACGACGCTGGCGATCCATCCGGACGGCACGCTGAAATTCTACGACAAAAAACAGATCGACGCAAAAACGCTTCTGGAGCAGGGCGTAAAGGACAGCTTTTCCTTCGGTCCGCTGCTGGTGAAGGACGGCAAATCGCTGATCGAGAACACGGAATCGAACCGCGTCATCACCATGCGCGTCGCATTCGGATACAGTGATCCCTATCACTACCTCGCAGTCGTTTCGCTGCGGGACCGCGGAAATCAGTATTCGTATTATACGACGGCAAATACGATGGTGACTTACGGCGCAAGACTCGCCTATAACTTTGACGGCGGGCACTCCACCTCGCTCGACTTCCTGGGCAGGGAGCTTTCGATGATCAACTTCGACGGAACGGAACACCACAATATCCGCGGTCTTTCGGACTTTGTGATGTTCCTGGAAAACGCCGATGTGAAATAAAAAGGGGATCTCTTACGGGAGGAACGGATCGACCGGCTTGCCCGTTTTGAACATTTCGATATACGCGTCGTAGCGCGGGTGGGTGCGCCAGCCCGCGCCCGTGGACGTGGACGCGGATTCCAAATCAAACTGTGCGTTCGGGAAGGCGTCTTTCAATGCGGAGATGCCTTCCTTTCCTATATC
>CADAZC010000086.1 GCA_902792295.1 uncultured Eubacteriales bacterium | reverse complement strand
CAGGATGCGTTCCGCGATCTCCCCGAGTACGAGGACGACGAAGAGGAAGGACCGCGGATCGTCCGCGTGAAGCAGTTTTCCGTCAAGCCGATGAGCGAGGAGGAGGCCATGCTGCAGATCGAACTCTTAGGTCATGCCTTCTACGTATTCCGCAACGTGGACACGAACGAAATCAACGTTCTTTATAAACGTAAAGACGGCAATTTCGGCCTGATCGAGCCGTTATAAGTTTCACCCGAAAAGGAGCTTCCCGCAATGGAAGCTCCTTTTTCATGTACTTCAATGCAATTCATGATACAGCCAATTCATCGGTAGGGACAGGCAATGCCCGTCCGCTCTCCTACGCGATCCCGCAAAGCCAATACCCAACCAACGGTCCCAGGAAGATCGCAAGATAGATCAGCGTGATCCACGGCTGATAATCAATGTAGAACTCCCTGAAGCTCAGGCTCCACGGGTGTTTGATAAGCACCCAGCCGAATACGTCAAACACGATGCAGATCCACGCCCAGATCGCGCCGGTGATCAAAGCGTCGGAAAGCGCCGGGTTTTTAAGCCCGCGCATATACAGCCAGCCGAACAGCGAAAAGATCACGATGTTATACAGCGGATGCCACGGCTTCGTTTTCTCGTAACCCTCGCCCATGCCGGGACCGTCCTTCATGGACTTCATGTGCAGCACAGTGATATTGAAGATGGTGTGACCGATTCCGATCAGCGTTACGATGATATACGCAAGCCAGAACCAAAGCATGGAATACCCGAAATTACGCATTACTGCCTCCTTCTTTCGCCGCATTCACAAACGCCTCGAAGAGCTTGCGGCTGTACGCGTCCTTGATCCAGAGCCGTTCCGGGTGCCATTGCACCGCCCAGTAAAAGCGTTTTTCGGGCGAAAAGATCGCTTCCGTGAGCCCGTCCGGCGAAACCGCCATCGGCAGCAGCCCGGGCGCAAGGGCCTTGACCGCCTGATGATGGCTGCTGTTGACGCCGACCGATTCTGCGCCGAGAAGCTGGAAAAGCGGCGTATCTTTCAAAACCGTGACCGTATGCACCGTGCGGTCGTACGGCGCCTCCATGCGGTGACAGACCTCCGACGGATGCTCTGTCGGCAGGTCCTGAAAGAGCGTTCCGCCGCGCTGTACGTTCATCATCTGCAACCCCCGGCAAATGCCGAACACGGGCTTGTCCGCATCCCACAGAAGCCGGAGAAGCGCCATCTCCAGCGTGTCGCGTTCCGGACAGATTTCGCCGCAGCCGGGCTTCGTTTCCTCCCCGTAGTATGCGGGCGCAGCATCCGGTCCGCCGGTGATCAGAAAGCCGTCGAGCGATTCGATCACACTTGAAAGCGCCGCTTCGTCGGCAGAAAGCGGCAGCATCACAGGCACCGCGCCGACGCTCTCCAGCGCGAGGAAATATCCGGGCAGCATCCAGTACGAATCCCGTTCCCGGTCAAACAACGGCGTCACGCCGATCAGCGGTTTTGACATGGTTCCTCCGAAAAAGGCGTTCCCGAAGGAACGCCCGTGTGTTACGACATGGTCAGATATGCCGAGATGAACAGGTCCAGATCGCCGTCCATGACCGCCTGGATGTTGCCGTTTTCGGCGCCGGTGCGGTGATCCTTGACCAGCGTGTACGGCTGGAAGACGTAGGAGCGGATCTGGCTGCCCCATTCGATCTTCTTCATCTCGCCCTTGATCTCCTGCATCTGCTGTTCGCGCTCGCGCTCCTGCAATTCGAGCAGTTTACCTTTCAGAATGCGCATCGCCATTTCCTTGTTCTGAAGCTGGCTGCGCTCGTTCTGACACTGCACGACGATGCCGGTGGCAAGGTGCGTGATGCGGATCGCGGAGCTGACCTTGTTGACGTTCTGTCCGCCCGCGCCGCCGGAACGGTAGGTGTCCACGCGGATCTCGTCCGGCTCGATCTTGATGCTCGTGTCGTCCTCCTCGAAGATCGGGGTCACGTCGAGCGACGAGAACGACGTATGCCGCCGCGCCGAAGCGTCGAACGGCGAAATGCGCACGAGACGGTGCACGCCCTTTTCGGCTTTCAGATAACCGTAGGCGTTTTCACCCTCGACCTCGAACGTGACGGACTTGATGCCCGCTTCGTCGCCGTCCAGAAGATCGAGTTCCTTGACCGTCCAGCCGCGCTTTTCGCAGTAGCGCGTATACATGCGATAAAGCATCTCCGTCCAGTCCTGCGCTTCCGTGCCGCCCGCGCCCGCGTGCAGCGACAGAATGGCATTGGAGCTGTCGTACGGGCCTTTTAAGAGCATTTCGAGCCGCAGGGCGGTCATCTTATCATCGAAGGACTTCAGCTCCGTTTTGAGCTCCTCAAGAAGGGTCTCGTCGTCCTCTTCCTCCGCCATCTCGATCAGCGTTTCGATATCCTCGCTCTGTCCGTCGAGTTTATTGAGGCGTTCGAGCTTGCTCTTGATCGCCTTGACGCGCGTCGTGACCTTGTTCGCGTTTTCGACGTCGTTCCAGAAATCGGTCTCGCCCATCTGCGCCTCGAGCGTTTTCAATTCCTCCGAAAGCGCGTCGGCGTTCATCTGCTTATGTGCAAGAGCGAGCGTTTCGTTCAACGCGCCGAGCTGCATTTTGTATTCGTCCAGTACCAGCATGGTTCCTCCGGTATTATTTGATCTTCTCGGGCTCGCCGTAGTCCACGCCGAAGGTATCGACGCGGATCGTGTCGATCACGACGGGCGTAAGCGGCGCGTCGTTGCGGTTCGTCTGCACCGTTGCGATCGCGTCCAGCACGTCAAACCCTTCGAGCAGCATGCCGAATGCCGCGTATTCCCCATCCAGATACGGATAATCCGCATGCATGATAAAGAACTGGCTGCCCGCGGAATCCGGGATCATCGTACGCGCCATGGAGATTACACCGCGCTTGTGCTTCAGATCGTTTTTGAAGCCGTTGCTTGTAAACTCGCCCTTGATCGAGTAGCCGGGACCGCCGGAGCCCGTTCCGTTCGGATCGCCGCCCTGGATCATAAATCCCGCGATAATGCGGTGGAAAGTCAGTCCGTCATAGAAGCCGGCATTCGCGAGCGCGATAAAGTTCTTTACGGTGTTTGGCGCAACATCGGGATAAAGCTCCAGCTTCATCACGCCGCCGTCCTGCATGGTAATGGTTGCGATCGGGTTCTGCATGGTTGAATTCTCCTTTGATTGGTTCGTTTCTTCCGTCTTCTGCGGTTCGGTCTGCTGCGGTTCGGTTTCTCCGGCTGCGGACGTCGTGTCCGTTCCCGCTGCCGCGGGTTCTTCGCCGGTCTTGCCGGTGAGGGAGTTTGCGTAGGTCTTGGCGCAGCCGATTGCCGCAAGCAGCAGCAATGCCGCCGTTAAAATAGCAAAAAAGCGTTTCATGCGATTCTCCTTTTTCGGGTCCGGTTTTCCGTTGCCGTACAGTTCAGTATAACAAAAAAACGGCAGATTGTAAACCCGCCCTTATTTGTGCAGAAGCGGGCTCAACGGCTTGTAGATCAAAAAGCTGATCAGCACATTCAGAAGCCCCTTCACGAGCGTGAACGTCACGTTGAAGATCATCAGGCAGTTCAGGAGCGGATTGGCGGTCGGGAAATGCGCCACAGAACCGAGGATCGCCTCATACGCGGAAATGATCGCTTCCTCCGGGAAATGCAGGATCGCAACGTACGCGGGATACACAATAAAATAATTCAGCGGAAGACTGACCAGCGCCATTGCAAGCGCGCCGAGCGCGGAACCCAGAAACGCCGAGCCGCGCGTTTTACGGTGGTGATAAACAAGTCCCGAGATCATAACGAACACGCCGCCCAGAACGAAGTTGCACATCTCCCCGACGCCCGCGGACGAGCCGAACGGCAGGTGCAGCAGGTTTTTGACGAGCTGGATGAGGACGCCCCACCACGGACCGAGCGCAAACGAGCCCAAAAGCGCCGGAAGGTCACTTAGGTCCAGCTTCACAAACGACGGCATGATCGGGATCGATATTTCAACAAACTGCAGCACGGCGGCAACGGCTGCAAGCATCGCCGCAACGGCAAGTTTGTGGGTCTTCTTGTTCGTTTCCATATGAGGAATTCCTTTCCACACGATACGGCGATTCTACCACAGTGCGAAAACGATGTCAATTCTTGTTCGCCGATTTGTCTGTGCGTGCCGCAAAAAAGGGACGGCTGCCCGTCCCTTTTGCACGATTTGTTTACAGCAACGCTTCGATCGCCTCCGAGATGTCCTTCACGGTGTTTTCCGCAAACGGATTGCGGAGGTTGCCGATCTTCAAAAGATCGAAGTAGCCGACCGTGCCGCCCGCCTTGCAGAGGTTCAGATAATCGTTCCACGCCCGACCGCGGTCCTCGCGCATACGGAGGAAGAAGTCGAACGCGCCCATCTGCGCCAGCGCGTAATCGATGTAGTAGAACGGATACAGGAAGATGTGCTGTTTCTGCATCCAGAACCCGCCCTT
>CADAZC010000085.1 GCA_902792295.1 uncultured Eubacteriales bacterium | reverse complement strand
ATATTGTTCCGACTGTCAATCATCAGAATCAAAAGAACGAATTTGTAAGCACTGACGATCAGCAAAAGGATCAGCGGCAGCACGGTCAGTTTTTTCGCTAGTTCCTTTAATTTCTCGTTTCCGTACACCGTAAAGAAGATGATCAGCGCGGCAAACACGTATGCTGCAAAAGCGAACGGGTCGTCAATACGATTCAAGAAATAGACATGCTGGGTCAGTTTCTGAAACTGAGAAATCAGATTCGTCAGCGCAAAACCTGCAAAGCCCGCACCGACAAGCGGGAAAGGAATCTTATCGAGAAACAGTCCGATGATAATCGCCGCATAGCACAGCAAGCTCAGGAAAAACAGAAATGAAACACGGACTTTTGGGTAAGATGCAACATTGATTACAAATGTCAGTATGACGAGCGCTGTCGCAATAATGAACAGGATCGCCGCCAGTTTGCGTTTCTTTGAGTCGGTAGGTATTGTGTTCATAGAGTTCCCCTTTCTCCTCAAAAAGTCTCTTACAGTATAGCAGTTGCGCACGTCCGGCGCAAGAACGAATGCAGCAAAAAAGAACCTCCCGCAAGAGAGGTTCCGTTGTCTTACTCAAACTGCTCTGCCGCCTGCTTCAAAAGCGCGCGGATCGGAAGGTGCTGCGGGCAGACGTCCTCGCACTGACCGCATTCGATGCAGTCGGACGCCTTGCCGCCCTTCTTGGTCGCCCAGCCGTAATGGCTTGTCGGACGGTTCGGGAACTTGATTTTGTCGTTCACGCAGCGGAAGATGCCGGGGATATTGATCTCCATCGGGCAGCCCTCCGTGCAGTAGCGGCAGCCGGTGCACTCGACGAGCTTCAGCGACCGGATCATCTTGCGCACTTCCTGTATCGCCCGGTGCGCCGCCTCGGAAAGCGGCTTTGCGTCCTTCATGAACGCGACGTTCTCCTGCACCATGGGAAGCGTTGCCATGCCGGAGAGGATCATCACGACCTGATCCTGCTCCGCGACGAACCGGAGCGCGATCTCCGCGGGAGAGCCCTCGTTCAGCGCGTTGAGCGTTTCGATCGCCGCGTCCGGCAGAAAGACCAGTCCGCCGCCCTTGATCGGCTCCATGACGAGCACGGGCTTGTCGTGCTTTTTGCAGACGTCCAGACACGCCTGCGACTGCACGTTCGGGTCGTCGAGGTCCAGATAGTTGTACTGGATCTGCACGACCTCGATCTCCGGGTGCTCGGTGAGCACACGGTCCAGAAACTCCGGCGAATCATGGAACGACATGCCGACGTGCTTCACCCTGCCCTGCTTTTTGAGCTCCTGCACGATCCCGAACGCGTTGCAGTTCACATATTTATCGTAGTTTCCTTCGAGCACCGAATGGATCAGATAGAAATCGAAATAGTCCACGCCGCACGCGTCGAGCTGCGTCTGAAACAGCGGCAGAATGTCCGCTTCGGTTTCGAAACAGCTTGAAGTCAGCTTGTTCGTCAGCACGTACGATTCGCGCGGGTAGCGGCTCGTAAGCGCCTCTTTCAGCGCCCGCTCGCTTTTGCCCTCGTAATAGACGTGCGCCGTGTCGAAATAATTGAAGCCCGCGTCGAGATAGCAGTCCACCATCGCACGGAAATTGTCGAGATCGACCTCGCCGTTTGCGTCGAGCTGCATCCGCATGCAGCCGAAGGCGAACTTGCCTTTCAAGAGATCCGAGAACCGTTCCATACTGTACCTCCCATGCGGTTTTGTATATATCCATTGTAACGGGAAACGCGCCGGCGTGTCAAGCGCGGCGTTTGCATTCGGCGGAGAAGAAAGCGTGTTCACACTCCGGACACACTATCCACGTTCCTTTTCCACCTTATCCACCGACTTATCCACAATCCTTGTATTTATGGGGGTTTTTATCGTCGTTTGTATGTGGAAAAGTGCGAAAACGGGCACAAGCGCGGGAGGAGCGGCGCCCGCGCCGGACGTGAAAGATCGCCGTGCGATTCTTTGCGGAGCTTCACACAGCGACCTTTCACGGATTATGAGGTTGGGGCATTCCTGCAGGGAGACGGGGCTTCTCCGTGCAAGTCTTCGCAGATCGCCCATAAAGGGGCAGATCGTTTACGGCGATCAGTTGATGGTTTATCCGGTACGCAGAAAGTGCTTTGCGCACTTTCTTTTTTTCGGTTCGCCGCAAACTATCCGCGTTTTTGCTCGGTCGCATACTTCAGTATAGCTCCTTCGCAAAGAACGCGAATTCTGCCTCCTTTCTTGACAATCTGCCCGCGTGTCGGATTCCTCCCGACACGCGGAAATAGTCATCCGGCTTTCTTACTCTGTTCTTCCATCAGAAGTTTGTCCGCGACCAGCGCGATGAACTCGCCGTTGGTCGGCTTGTCGTTCTTGCCGTAGATGTTGTAGCCAAAGAGAGCATTCAGGTTTTCGATCTTGCCGCGCGTCCAGGCGACCTCGATCGAATGGCGGATCGCGCGCTCCACCTTGCTTGCGGAGGTGTTGAACTTCTTTGCGATGCCGGGGTACAGCTCTTTGGTAATGCGGTTGATCAGCGTCTGGTCCTCATAGACCATCCGGATGCCTTCGCGCAGGTAATGATAGCCCTTGATGTGCGCGGGGATGCCGGCGACAAGGAAGATCGCGGTGACCTTTTCGTCGAACGACTTCGGCGCCTGCTGAAAGCTCATGACGCCGCCCTTTGCGCGGTCGTTTTCCAGCGTGTCCAGCGCGCGCTTCAAAATGGTTTCCGGTTCCACGGGCTTGACCATGAAATACCGCGCGCCGAGCGTGCAGCAGCGGCGGACCATCGTTTCGTTGCGCAGCGCGGAGATCACGATCACCGCCGGCGCGGCAGCGCCGCAGACGGCCGGGAGCTGTTCGAGCACCGTCAGTCCGTCGGTGTTCGGCATGATGAGGTCGAGCGTGATGAGATCGTAGTGCTTGTCCTTAAGCTTCATGAGCGCCTCGCGTCCGTCCGCCGCCGTATCGACTTCGCCGACGCGCTCCTCCGTCAAAAGATACCCTTTCATGAGATCGGTGAAGCGCGTGTCGTCGTCCACCAGCAAGATCCGCAGTTTCGTCATGCCGTCCTCCTTTCGCGCCTTTTTGCGGCGCGCGTTCTTGATTACCTGTATTGTACGATTTTCCGACGGCACTTTATAGCGTGCGCGTTTCGCTGTTTATGGCGCATTTTTCGCGACTTTTGTCGGAGCGGGCTCGGCTCCGCTCGCGGCGGCGTTGATATGATTGAGATGTTTGTGCGGTTTCCGGACAACGCCGCCGCTCACCCGCCTCGCCGCTCCTCCTCTCCGCAAAAGGTCCCGCTCTGTTTTTCTGTTCGGTTGTAAACGCCGTCACAACGAAAAACCTTCGCTTTCAACCTTTTGCGGGAACCGGCATGACAATTCTTCTGACGAAGAATTTTGTGATTCTTATTCGGCTCCGCTCGCGGCAAAACAAAAAGAAAGGGCGTCTCCGCCCTTTCTTTCGTTTTTCTGTCTGCTGTTATCGACAGCCGTTATTCGATTGTGATACTGTGCGATTCCGGCAGCTTCGGCTGCTCCGCCTTCGGGAACTCCAGCGTCAGCACGCCGTCCTCGTACTTGCACTTGATCGATTCGGGACGCACGTCACCCACATAGAAAGTGCGGCTCATCGAACCGACATACCGCTCGCTGCGGATGACTTTCTTTTCCTTCTTCTCTTCCTTCTCAAGGTTCTTCTCGGCGCGCAGCGTCAGATAACCATCCTTGAGGTCCACGTGGATGTCTTCCTTCTTGAAGCCGGGCAGATCCACATTCATTTCGTAGCTGTCTTCCGTCTCGTGGACATCCGTCTTCATCAGATTTCTTGCATGCTTGCCGTAAAGCTCGCGCTCATCCGGCCACGGCACCACATCAAAACTCCTGTCAAACAGGTCGTCGATCCAATTACGATTCCAAATACCGGGCAGCATAGGTCACACTTCCTTTCTTTTTGTCACAATCCCTTGTGCCCTCGGACACCCTTTGGGATACCCTTAGGATGCCCTTCTTTCTTCTTACGATACCCATTATACGCACGATTTTAGCACTGTCAAGGGGAGAGTGCTAAACGTCACAAAGGAAACACAATCGCCATAATTGCATCACATTTGAGGAAAAAAATATCCCTCCGCGTTTTGCGGAGGGATGAAGTGACGAATCTGTCAGCGACGGACGAATCCGCCGGGAAGCATGTGCGTATCTGTGCGGGCCGCGGATTTCGGCATGCTCACAGCTTTGCTGATCAGCGCAATGCCGACAATCAGGGCGGCTAACCCGAGGACGAAGACGGCGATGATTACATACGGTTCCGACGCAGGCCCTCCGGAACTGCGCGTTCGATAGAGCGAACGGCAAAGATCGTTGCAGCAATGAATGCAAGAATCAATACAATTCCGATGATCAGTTTAAAAGCTTTCATCAAAAAGCACTCCTTTCCTTTCAAAACCCGCTTACCACCAGATGTCCTCCCGCAGCGCGACGATTGTCAGATAGATGCCGCCGAGGAAGCTCAGCGCGCCCGCGATGCCGACAAGGATGATCACAAGACCTTCCCCGGGGTAGGTCGGTTTGAACTGGTGAATGTTTCCCTTCCACTTGCCTTCCTTCGGAAGACTGTCGTGCACGGACCGCACGATGAAGACCAGCGCGATCGCCGCGATCAGGATCAGGACGATGCCGATAATCAGTCTGCTTTTCCTCATAACCCATCTCTCCTTTTCGATTCTATTTTAGCAGAAGAACGCGGCAGCGTCAATCTGCTTCGCCGCGGGGATAGAACGCCGTATTTCCGGAAAAAAAGCAAAATACATCAGCCGCACAGAATCAACCGACGGTTGAGCAAAAAATCGCTTGTTTTTTCGAAAAAGCCAGGTATAATAAAGGCATAAGATCGATCTCATGAAACATAAAACAAACAACGGTTTAGGAGGATACAACCATGATCGGCATGAATATCAAACAACTGAGACAGGAAAAACATATCAAGCAGGAAACCCTTGCGGACGCGATCGGCGTTTCCGCGCAGGCGGTATCGAAGTGGGAGACCGGCGCAAGCGAACCGGACATCGCGCTGCTGCCGAAGCTTGCGGGCTTTTTCGGCGTCAGCATCGACGAGCTCTTTGAGGTGCCGCGTGCAGAGCACATGGAGCGCATTCAGAACATGATCTGGGACGAGCGCCGGATCAATCCGGAGACCTTCGACCGCACCGCGCGGTATCTCGAAGGCATCCTCAAGGAGGATCCGAAGGACGCGGAAGCGCTTACCATGCTCGCCGAGCTTTATAACCACCGCGCCCACAGCGATCACGAAAACGCGTCCTACTATGCGGAGCGCGCTCTGGACGTCGATCCGGAGGACGGGAACAACGCGTGGGCGGCATACCTTGAAGCGAACCATGCGCCGTGCGGCGACAACTGGCTCGACAACCACTTCTCCGTGATCCGCTTTATCCGCGCGTTCGTCGAAAAGCATCCGGACGACCGCTATGCAAAGATCATCCTTGCGGAGAACCTGCTCGGCGATCACCGGCTCGACGAAGCGGAAGCTGCGATCGCGCAGATGAAGAAAGACGACGCCTGGCTCACTTACAGCGCAAAGCTGGCGTTTCTGAAGGGGGACCGCGAGGAAGCGCTGCGCCTCTGGAAGAAAGCGGCGGCAGATTATCCGGACAAATGGGCGGCAACCGACTACCTCGGCGAGGGCTACCTTGCGCTGGGTATGTATGAGGAAGCGCTCGACGCGTTCGAGAAGAGCTTTACCATGCAGAGCGCGCCGCGCTACACCGACGGGCTGTTTGCCAGGGCACAGGTGCACGAGGAGATCGGCGACTTCGAGGGCGCGATCGAGGACCGCAGGCGCATCATCGACTGCCTGAAGACCGAGTACAACGTGACCGACGGCGAGTGCGTCGACGAGAATCTGCGCGAGATCGAACGGCTGAAAGCCCTGATCGCAAAGCGGAAATAAGGGA
>CADAZC010000084.1 GCA_902792295.1 uncultured Eubacteriales bacterium | reverse complement strand
ATCATTTCGTATGGGATAAAGGAGGCAGAACAATGCATGTAGCGCTTGGTATTATCATGATTCTGATCGGTTTGGCTTTGGGATTTTTCGGCTACATGATCGCAATGCGCGGAAAGTATGCTTTGATCACGAACTACGTCATGGAAAAGCATGCCGGAAAGGTGGACAGCCGCTATGCGCAGCGTGTCGGCTGGATCGAGCTCTTTGCTTCGGTCTATTTCGTGCTGTTCGGAATCATCTCTCTGTTCTCCGGAAATCCGTTCGCGTGGACGGTGTTCATCATCGGCGTCGTGCTGCTTGTGACGGCGGCGCTTCTCAACCTGTTCCTCGGAAAAAAACTGTAAACGACGGTTCAAAACGGGACGCGGACTTCCGCGTCTCTTTTTTTGTCGGAAAAACAACAAGAAAGCTCTTGCTTTTTGCGGAATTCGATGGTACAATACCCGAGAAAAATCAATAGCCTTATCAAGAGTGACGGAGGGACGGGCCCTGTGAAGTCCGGCAACCTGCATTTGCAAGGTGCCAATTCCCGCAGCGAAAGCTGAAAGATGAGATGAATGGAAGCTCATCTCGGTGAGCTTTTTTGTTTGTCGGTAAGGCGGAAAGAGGAGAACATGAGAAAATCGTATTTTACCAGCGAATCGGTCACGATCGGGCATCCCGACAAGATCTGTGACCAGATCAGCGACGCCGTGCTCGACGCGATCCTTGAAAAGGATCCGAACGCGCGTGTGGCGTGCGAAACCGCCTGCACCACCGGTCTTGTGCTTGTGATGGGCGAGATCACCACGGAGTGCTATGTGGACATTCAGAGCATTGTGAGAAAGACCGTCTGTGACATCGGCTAACGGCAGCACGTGCGGCGTCATCGTTGCGCTCGACGCGCAGTCGGACGATATCGCCTTGGGCGTTGACCGCTCGCTCGAAAGCAAGCAGGGCATTGATGCGGACCCGATGGACACCGGCGCCGGCGATCAGGGCATGATGTTCGGTTATGCCTGTGACGAAACGCCCATTTTAATGCCGCTGCCGATCGACCTTGCGCATGCGCTGACCAGAAAGCTCACGAAGGTCCGGCAGAACGGTACGCTGCCCTATCTGCGCCCGGACGGCAAAGCGCAGGTCACCGTCGAATACGACGGGGACAAGCCCGTGCACATCGACACGGTCGTCCTGTCCACGCAGCACGACGAGCACGTCACGCATGAACAGCTTGAGGGGGATATGCTCGAATACGTCATTCGTCCGGCGCTGCCCGCAGCGCTGTTCGACGAAAAGACGCGCGTGCTGGTCAACCCGACCGGACGGTTCGTGATCGGCGGACCGCAGGGCGATTCGGGACTCACCGGGCGCAAGATCATCGTCGACACCTACGGCGGCTATGCGCGCCACGGCGGCGGCGCGTTTTCCGGCAAGGACCCCACAAAGGTCGACCGCAGCGCAAGCTATATGGCGCGCTACATCGCCAAGAATATCGTCGCGGCAAAGCTCGCACGCCGCTGCGAGCTGCAGGTGGCGTACGCGATCGGCGTTGCGAAGCCGGTTTCCGTGCGTGTGGACACGTTCGGCACCGGCGCTGTTCCGGACGAACTTCTGGAAAAAGCGGTGGGCGAGGTCTTCGATCTGCGTCCGAAGGCGATCATCGAAACGCTCGGACTGCGTCGTCCCATCTATTCGCAGACCGCAAAGAACGGGCACTTCGGCAATCCCGACTTTCCGTGGGAAAAGACCGACCGGGTCGACGCGCTGCATAAAGCGGTCGAACGGCTGAAAAAAGCATAAGCGCATCAAAAAAGCCCCGCAAATATGCGGGGCTTTGTCATACAAAGGATCACATTGCTTTGATTGCGTCGACGACGGCGGAGAGGTGCATACCGAACGACGCCTTGACGAGGATCGTATCGCCGTCGCGCAGTTCCGACGGGAGCGCTTCGATCAGCGCGCCGACCGTTTCGTATGCGTCCTTCGGATCGAACGCAGCGTTTTTCGCAAGTGCGCCGACGGTCAGCATACGATCGATGCCGAGCCGCTTTGCGTATGCGCCGATGCGCGCGTGAAACGCGGGCGCGTCCGGTCCGAGCTCCAGCATATCGCCGAAGATGCAGACCGTTCTTCCCGACGCGTTTTTGAGCACGTCAAGCGCGGATTCCATGGAGGTCGGATTGCAGTTATAGGTCCCGTCGATGATCGTAAACCGGTCCGTATGAATGACGCCGGAACGCCCTGCGCCGGGCTGAAATGCCTTAAGTGCCGCAAGCGCGGCTTCGTCCGGCACGTTCAGAAGATGCGCGACGGTCAAGGCGGCAAGCGCGTTCTGCACCATATGCTTTCCGGCAACGGAAAGACGGACGGGCAGCTTTTTTCCGAACAACTCCGCCGTAAACGAAATGCCGGATAAGCCCTCGGGTCTGAGATCGGTCGCGCGGACGTCAACGCCCTCGGAGAGCCCGTAGGTGATCGCGTTCGGGATCGTTCTGAGAAAATCGTCGTCGCCGTTCGCAATGACCGTTCCGCCGGGGCGCATATGATGAAGCATCTCGGTTTTGCCGCGGAAGATCCCCTCGCGCGAGCCGAAAAACTCGATATGCGCTTCGCCGATGTTTGTGAACAGGCAGATCGTGGGCTCGGCAACGCGCGCGATCGCGTCGATCTCGCCGAAGTGGTTGGTTCCGAGCTCCATAACGGAGACCTCATGCGTTTCGTTGATCTGCAGGACGGTCGTCGGCACGCCGGTCTGGTTGTTGAGGTTGCCGACGGTCGCATGGGTGCGGAGCGTCGTTTCGAGCACCGCCTTGACCATTTCCTTCGTGGTCGTTTTGCCGACGCTGCCGGTGATGCACACAACGGGCAGATCGAACCGTTCACGGTGCATTTTTGCAATATTCTGATAGGCGAGGACGGTGTTTTTGACGCGGATATGCGGGTAAGGGACGTCCGTATCGGAAATACTCAAAACCGCGCCCTTTTCCATGGCGTCCGGAATAAACCGGTGCCCGTCGAACGTGCCGCCGCGGATCGCGACGTACGCCATGCCGGGGGTCAGCGTGCGCGTATCGATGGTCAGTCCGTCCACAACAGGCTCGCCGAAACCGGACGGCGCATACAGCGTTCCGCCCGTGGCATTGAGGAGTTCCCGAATCGTAAATCTTGCCGCCATACTTATTTTTGAAGCGACAGCGAGATGATCGTGTCGCAAAGCCGTTCATAGGAGTAACCGACGACCGCCGCTTCCTGCGGGAGCAGGGAGGTGGGCGTCATGCCGGGCAGCGTGTTCGCTTCAAGGCAATACGCCTCGCCGTTTTCGGTCAGCAGGAAATCGATCCGCCCGTAAACGGAAAGCCCCAGAAGGCGGAAGACGTCCAGCGCAATCTGCTGAATGCGGCGCGTTGTGTCCGCGTCGATCTCCGCAGGCGTGACTTCCTTTGACGCGCCCGCCTGATACTTGTTTTTGTAATCGTAGAATCCGTGCAGAGGAATGATCTCGATCGGCGGAAGCGCCGCGTCTCCCAGCACGCCGCAGGACAGCTCGCGCCCTTTGACGTATTCCTCGACAAGGATGGTGTTCTCCATGGAGAAGGCAAGCCGCAGAGCGTCGTACAGTTCGCCGCGTTCCCGCACAACGGACACGCCGATCGACGAGCCGCCGTTGCACGGCTTCACAACGCAGGGAATGGGAAGCGAATCGGGGTCGAACGGATCGCCGGATCTCAGAAGCATACCGCGCGGCGTCAGGATGCCCGCGGACTCGAACATCTGCTTGCTGATCCATTTGTCCATGGCGTTGCGGCAGCCGTTTGCGCCGGAACCCGTATAACGAATGCCGCGCGCGTCGAAGAACGCCTGCAGTTTGCCGTTTTCGCCGCAGTCGCCGTGCAGCGCCATATAGACGATGTCCGCCTGCGCGCAAAGCTCCGGCACATGGAGACCGATATACTCGTTAAACCCTTCTTTTCGGGAACTGCGCAGCGCGTCGAGGTCCGGTTCCGATTCCGAAACGCGAAACGGGGGAAGCGGCTTTGCGGTCTCAAACAGGTCCGTTTTGCCGTCCCAGTCGGGAAGACCGAAAAACAGGTCGACCAAAATCGCTTGATGTCCCAGGGACAGCAGTGCATTTGCGGCCATCGTACCGCTGGAAAAAGAAACGTCGCGTTCGGGGGAAAGCCCGCCGGCAAGAACCACTATCTTCATATCCATACCTCTCTATCTTACTTTATACCATATTTTTCGCTCCATGACAACCGCTTCTTTCTTTTCGGGACAAAAATCGGGCGTATTTGCGTAAACTGTACCGGCGCGACCGGCTTTTTTCAACCGACCGGACGCCGGAAAGGTGCTTTATGAAACGAATTCTGTCTTTGATTCTGACCGTTGCGCTGCTGCTTACGGGATTCGGCTGCAGGAGCAGCGTCCCCGAAAAAACGTACCATACCGATCTTTCGTTTTCCGGTCTCTCGGATTCCGGAACGGACGCCGCGCTTGAAATAGCGAGAGCAAAGGAACTGCAGTTTCGCATTGCGCGCGGAGAACTTGCAGGAACGCGCGCGCAGGAGGCGCTGGAGGCGCGGGCGAACGCGCTGAACCGGCTGCGGACCGATGAAGCGATCGCCTATGTGCGGTATTGTCTGGACGTGACAAATGCCGAAAACAGGCGGAAGTACGACACGCTGACGGTTCAGCTTCAGACGCTTGCGTGTATTCTGACGGACATTTCGCTCATGCTGTCAAAGGATCCCGAACTGAAGGATGTGTACGACGGGGAAACGCTTGAAGCGCTCCTGCGGGCGGATGCGCTGTCCGATCCCGCCGTCCTGCCGCTGCTTGAGCGCGAACGTGCGCTGGAGGGGGACTACGAGGCGCTGCCGGGAAAACTCACGGTGAATCTGAACGGCAGGGAATGGACGGGGGATGAGATCCTCTCCGATCCGACGCTGTCGATCGACGATTTCACGTATCTGTATGAATCGTATTCAAAACTGTTCAATGCGGAGGCGGGCGCGATCTTTCTGGAGCTGATCGCCGTGCGAAACGAGATTGCCGGGACGCTCGGTTTCGACTCCTATGCGGACTATATGTACGCATGCTATGACCGCGATTATACGCCGCAGGATGCGGCGCTGCTTTCGGAACGCGTAAAGGTCGCGATCGTACCGCTGTTTTCGGAGATGCGAACCGAGTTTCTTTCTGCAGGGGCGCAGCTGTACGGCATGGTATTTGAAGAGGAACCGATCATGGAACGGATCGGCTCGGTCGTTGCGGAAATCCTGCCGGAGCTTTCTGAGCCGTGGAAATATATGCTTGCGCATTCCATGTACGATCTCGGCACGAATGAAACGCGGATGCCGGGGAGCTTTACCACGTATTTCGAGGATTACGGC
>CADAZC010000083.1 GCA_902792295.1 uncultured Eubacteriales bacterium | reverse complement strand
AGGCAATTGAGACCTGACGGGCTTTCCCGGAAACGAAAAGACCTTTCTTTGCGTCGAACAAATACCGAAGCGCGGCGTCACGCTTTTGTGCATAGTCCGTCTCGATCTGCGTGGCAAGCTTTGTATCTTCAAGCGTCTCTGCGATTTGCTTTGCCGCTTTCAGGCAGTACAAATAGGTTCCCTGCGCGCTTGCCTGCTTGTTCAGCTGCAAATTCCAGTCCGTAAAGCACCAGCCGAGCACATCGCTGTCTCGCACAAGACCCGATGCATCGAACGAAGCCTGCGCCAGTTCGATCTGCCGATACGCGACGGGCCAAAGCTCCGAAAGCGTATCCCGGTCGCCTGTTGCTTCGTAATAATCCAGAAGCGCCGGCACGAACAACAGCGAATAATCGAACATGGCGGTATCGTCCGCTTCGATCTCCGGTTCGGAAAAGATTGCCGCGCTGATCTGCCCGTTTTCAAATGTGCTGCCCGCAAACAGATAGAGACAGCGCCTGACAAGGTCGAACTCCTGCATGCAGTCGTGCAAGGTCCTGCAGGCGATGCGATCGATCGTCGAGAGTTCCCTGTCCTGCGTCTGATAGGGTTTCAAATCCGCATCGTTTGCAGAGGAAACGGCTTCGCACTGCGCTTCCTCCACCTTGAGACGATATTTTGAACTGATCCCGAGAACGGTCAGCTTCAAATAGCGAAACGCATACCGGCGCGAGAGTTTGACGATGCTCGGAAACGTATCTACATGGATGCGCTCCTGCTGGATCCAGCTTTTGCTGACCCAGCCGTTGTAGCTTTGCACATCCTCGGAAAACTCCTGTTTGCGCTCTGCAAACTGCAATTCGATCCAAGCCGGCGCGTCGGGGTGGCTGCCCTCAAAGGCAAGGGACAGCGTGACGAAGCCGACCAGATGCTCTTGAAAGTCGAGCACGAGCGAATCGCCATCTTTGAGCGTATTTTTTTGCACCTGTGCAGATACCGTTCGCCGGTTCAGAATCGGCTTAAACGCTTCCGCCGTGTTCAAAAATTGCGCATTACGAATCATAGTTTACAAAATCTCCGTCAATTCTTCTACCGACTGTAAGTTCCAATCGCCTGCGCCTTCGTTCGAGGCGTCCCCGACACAAGCAGCCTTCATGCCGCCCACGTGCGCCGCCTGCGCACCAGAAACCGCGTCTTCAACAACAAGGCAGCGGGAAGGCGCAACGTTCAGCATCTGCGCCGCTTTCAAAAAGACCTCCGGATCGGGCTTGGAATGCGTAATGTTGTTTCCGTCCGACACCGCATCGAAATATCCGCCTAACCCAATCTGCTGCAGGATAAAAGGCGCATTTTTAGAAGAAGACCCGATGGCAAGAAGATACTGTTTTTCTCGCAGCGTGTCAAGCGTCCGTTTGACCTCTTTCGGCAGATCGTCGGGCGTCATTTCAGACAAAAGCTGTTTGTAGATTTCGTTCTTTTGTGCCGCAAGCGCTTCCTTTTCTGCATCGGAAAACGGGCATGCGCTTTTTTCCAGAATAATCTCCAGACTCGCCATGCGGCTGACGCCGCGCAGACGGTTGTTGATGGTGCGGTCGAACGGAATGCCGTTGTTGTCCGCAATCGCCTTCCATGCACGATAGTGATACTCGTCCGTATAGCAGATGACGCCGTCCAGATCAAAGATGATCGCATCGAATTCTCTTACCATTTTGTATCCTCCCTCCCGCAGAACGGGTCAATCGGGCTGACGCCGTAAAATGCGCTCCGACCCATCAGTTTTTCCATAACAGCCTCTCGGAAATCCGGCGTTCCAGCGTATGCGTTGATATACGTTTTGATCATCGGCGCGTCGAACAGGTGATACGGATATGCCGTGCTGATCATCAGCGTCGGTACCTCCGCCGCGAACCACGGCGCATCGTCTCCGAGCCCGAATGTCACGTTCCAGTTCAGCCGCAGCGTCGTGTTGTTGGACGCATTTTCCATGTTGCAGATGTACACATACAGGTCGTAGTCCTCGTGTACTTCCCGAATACTGCGGTACATTTCATGCAGCAGCGCAAGTTTTTCCGGGGGCAGGTTCGGAATGTCCGCCATGTCCTGCACGGTGATGCCGACTCTGCGGTCACGCACAGTGACCGAAAAACCTTCGCGCCTAAAGAGTTCCTTCCATGCCTGCACAACCGGATGCGCGGGGCTCGGATCCTTTTGAATGACGTTGAGATAGACGCGCGGATAGCGCTTCGACGACAGCGGCAAAAGCTTTTGCGTGTCCTTGACCAGCGTGATCGCGCGATCCGCTGTTTCCTTTGCCCATGCACGATGCTGCTCGCATCCGACGATCGCGGTCTCGCTTGCCTCCGGTACCAGCGTGTTCGTCTTTTGATTCGCAAACAATCCAAGCGACGCCTTTAAGGCAAGGATGCGCGTGACCGCTTCGTCAAGCCGCGCTTCGGAACAGAGTCCCGTTCTTATACCGTTCAGCAAATACGCGTAGTCCTCGTCGAGATCCTTGTTGAACAGGATCATATCCGCGCCGGCTTCGATCGCGGTGGGAACGGCGCGCTCGCGCGGCATGGCGGCGGTAAAGCCGACCATCGGCGTCGCGTCGGTGCAGATAAGTCCGTTGAAGCCGAGCGAATCGCGAAGCAGGCCCGAAAGCAGCGAGCGCGACAGGCTTGCCGGCAGAAAGCGTTCCGCTTCGTCCGCGTAGGCTGGGAGCGCGATATGACCGACCATCACGGATTGCGCTCCTTCGTCGATCAGCGCACGATAGACTTTGCCGTAGCTGTCGTCCCACGCTGTTCGATCCAGCGTGTTGACGCTCGTTAAGATGTGCTGATCGCGTTCGTCCACGCCGTCGCCCGGGAAGTGCTTGATCGCGACGGCGACGCCGCTTTCCTTTGCGCCGCGCATGAACGCCTTGGCGCAGGCAACGACCCGATCCGGATCGCTTCCGAAAGTGCGCACATTGGTGATCGGGTTGTGAAACTCATAGTTGATGTCCACGATCGGCGCAAAACTCCAGTTCAGTCCGAGCGCCGCGCCCTCCGAACAGGCGACCTTGCCCATGCGGTACGCATAGACGGGATCGTTTGCCGCTGCGGTCGCCATCGGCTGCCCGAAGGAGGTACCCTCGTAGGCGATGCCGTCGCCGCCGTGCTCCGTGTTCGCCGCGAGCAGCAGCGGGATCTTTGCCATGGACTGCACCGTGCGGTGAACGCTTTGGATGGCTTTCGCGGTATCGGGACGGTACATGATGCCGCCGACGCCGATTTCCTGGATCCGGTGCACAAGTTCGCTCGGATCTGCAGTCAGCCCCATCGGGCAGAACACCTGTCCTGCCTTTTCTTCGAGCGTCATATTCTTTAGGGTTTCCTGCACCAGCCCAACGGACGCATCGTCGAGGAAAAACGGTTTTGCTTTGAGATCGATCATAATAACCTCTTTATTAGTAGGGGCGATCCCTCGATCGCCCGCTGATTTGCAAAATTAAGCTTTGATCGGCTTGAACAGTTTTTTCAGCAAGCCTTCGTTGTTGAGATAGATCAGAAAGACGACCAGCAGAACCGCGTTGATGATCGACTGCATGGATGCGCTGATCTCGTTGGAGAATGCGGCAAACGTGGAATTGAGCATGGACATACAGACCGCGGCAAGGAAATAGCCGAGCTTGTCATTACTGAATCTTCCGATATAGCCGCCGATGAACATCGGCAGAAACGCGGTGAACATGATGCCGATGGAGCCGAAGTTCAGTGCGCCGCCGTTGATATTCGAGCTGCGCGCCGCGTTCAAAAAGCCCACAAGTCCCATCAGCGCGCCGCAGATGACGTAGCAGAGAAGCGCGTTCGGAACCTCGCGGATGCCGGTGTTGACGGCAACCTTCTGTCCGCTTTGCAGCGCCTTATAGTCATAGCCGAAACGGGTGTGGTCAAACAGGTAGATCATCAGCGCAAGAACGACAACGATCAGGATTGCGGGGAAATACCAGTTGCCCGCAAACGCAGTCATAGACGGATTGCGTACCTCGTCCATCACGTATTTTCCGGAGGTCACGGTGAACGTGACGCCTTCGTAGATCAGCGTGACGCCGAGAGAGGTGATGATCGGGGGGATCTTCAAAGACACATAAAGCGCCCCGGAAGCAAGCCCTAAGATTGCGCCGAACAGGATCCCGAAAACGAGCATTGCAATCGCGCTGCCCGTGCCGCCGTGCAGAAGCTGTTGTGTCACCTTTGCGGCAAGCACCGACGAGAGGACCGCCATGGAGCCGAGCGAAAAATCAAACCGTCCGCTGTTCAGGTTAACCGACAGCGCCATGGTCGTGATCATCACGATGGCGGTGTACTGCACAAAGTAGTTAAAGCCGGTTCGGTTCGCGATCATGCTCTTGCCGCCGATCGCGCAGAGAATCAAGAGGATCGCTGCGACAATGCACGGAATGGCGAGCGTACCGATGATTTTTCGACTTGTTTTCATAGTGGATCCCTCCCGGTTAGTTTCTCCCCGGACGAGGCGGTGCTGCCCCGCCGGGGAGGGAATGCGTGAATGAATTACTTGGATGCGACCAGCGCTGCGAAATCGGAGTAAGAGACCTTGCCGATCACCTTGTCCAGCGCTTCCTTGTTGAAGATCGGGTTGTCGCCCTTGTCGCCGTTGAAGATGCTGTCGAACGTCGCGCTGTCAGTTGCAACGAGGTAGTTCTGGCTCAGCGAGATCGCGTTGCCGTTTTCGTCACGGATCGGGTTGCCCTTGACCGCGTTCATCGTCGCCGCAAAGATCGGGCCGATGCTGGAGGAGTACTTGCCCGCAAGATAGACCAGCGTGCCGTCCTTCATGTTCGCCGCGTTGCCGGTGGTGAAGGAGTCGATGTCCGCATACGGGATCTTTGCGCCGTTCAGCGCGTCTGCAAAGAACGTCGTCGCCATACCGACGGACAGGAACGCATCGGGCGTCTGACCGACGATCGCAAACAGCTCGTCAAAGGTGGTATCGCCGAAGCCCTGGAAGTAGCCGATCACCTGAACGTCCGTGCAGGCAACCTTGCTCATGTCCACACCCTGGTCGCCGAAAAGCTGCCCTGCAATGCCGTCCTTATCGGAAGCGCCGCCGTAGGTGCAGCCGAGACCTGCGAGAACGCCCGCGGTGCGATACACATGCATCGGGTTCGGAATGAACGCGCCGTAGATGCCGACTTTCTTCACGCCCTGATCGGCAAAGTGCTTGCCCATCGCGTAGCCCGCTTCAAACTCGGTGTCCATGCTCGGTCCGATCTGGCCGACGAAGTACGGATTGCTCTTGTACTGCTCGAACTGCGCATCGTCCAGCATACCGGAGACGACCGCGTAATACAGCTTGTTTGCCGCAGCGGTTTCGATCTGCGTTGCGCGGTCCGCACTCGAAAGGGACAGGATCGCATCGTAGCCCTGCGCCGCAAACTTTTCGATCGCGCTCTTTTCGGCCGCCGCATCCGCAAGCTGCTCGGTATAGGTGAAGGTCACGTTGTAGTTCTTGGCAATGTAGTTTTCATAGTAGGCACGGAAGCCCAGCGCTTCCTCGCCGCTGACGTCCGCCACCAGGACGCCGATCTTGACGGTCTTGTCTTCCGTCTGATTGTTGCTGCCGCTGCAGGCGATTAAGGCGAATACCATCGCAAGTGCGAGAAGCATGGCAAAGATCTTTTTCATGTTTGTTCCTCCGTTATGTTTTTTTGTTTGGTGTATAGTAAACGCTTTCACGTTTTGCCTATCGGGGCAGCTGTTTGCTGCGGTAATTGATGCCGGTCACATAGACGACCGCCAG
>CADAZC010000082.1 GCA_902792295.1 uncultured Eubacteriales bacterium | reverse complement strand
CAGCATTTCTTCGAGCGTACCCTTCCGGTTCCGCGGCATCCCGACTTTCTCTGCAACAGCGCGCTGCTGGGAGACGACGCCTCCTATGATTCCCTGCGCCGTCTGATCGCGCGCATCGTAAAAAACAATGCGGACGGACAGCTCGGATATGAATTGCGCAACTGGTCGCTGATCTATTCGCTGATGGACGCCATGTATCAGAATTTTAAGGTGGAGGATTCGGAGGCGCGCCATCGGAACGCGCATCGCTACACGGAGCGCATGGCGGAAATCAGCGCGATCATCCACGAAAACTTCCAGACCAATCTGACGCTTTCCGAGCTTGCGGACCGGGTGCACCTTTCCGCACCGTATCTGTCCAAGTTCATCGAAAAGCAGTTCGGCATGACGTTTCTCAACTATCTGCAAAAGGTTCGCCTCAACCATGCAACAAATGAATTGCTGAAAACGAGCAATACGATCGAGACGATCTCCCAAAACGCGGGATTTCCGAACAGCTATGCGTTTGTGCAGGCGTTCAAAAAGGAATACGGCGTGCTCCCGAGTCTTTACCGGAAACAGGCGGAAGAAAAGCCGAAAACCGACGCTGCGATCCGTCCGATCGAACAGCACGATTATATGAGCGGACTGAAAAAGTATCTGGAAAAGCAGCGCGATGACGAACCGTTGCAAACGGTTTCCGTCCGGGCAAGCGTTCGGGCAAACAATGCGATCGGATCGCTCAGGCATACCTGGCGCGATCTCATCGGGGTCACCCGGGCAAGCGCGATCCTTTCGGCGGAAATTCAGGAAATGCTTTCCCGCATCCGCCGGGAAATCGGCTTCTCCTACGTAAAGTTCAACGGCATCTTCTCCGACGACATGCACGTCTACACGGAGGATGCATCGGGAAAGCCGGTGTACAGCTTTGTATACACGGATAAGGTCCTGGACTTTCTGCAGTCGATTTCGCTGAAGCCGATGATCCAGCTCGGCTTTATGCCGGAAGCGATGGCGAAATCAAAAAAGCAGATCTTCGGCTATTCGGTGGGCGAACCCGCCTCCCTCGATCGCTGGCAGGGGCTGACAGAAGCGTTCCTTCGCCATCTGATCAAACGCTACGGCGTCGAGGAGGTCCGAACCTGGCGCTTCTCCCTTTGGCATCAGCCGGACACGCCGGAAAACATGTACGGCTTTTCGGACGTCAACACCTTCTACCGATTTTGGAAGGCAACCTATGACGCCGTCAAGCGCTTCGATCCCTCGCTCTTGCTTGCATCGCCGCCGACCTTTTATATTTTAGAGGAAGATTATGAAAACTGGTATATTCCGTTTATACAATGGTGCCGGAAGAACGATTGCATGCCGGACGCCTTGTGTTTTCATTATTATGATACGGCGTTTACCGAAGAGCTCGGCGACTCCGCATCCTTTGGCTTTGCGCGTCCGATGGCGCTGCGGGAAGCTGCGAACGGCTTCGGACAGTTTACGCTTCGCATCCAAAACGAACGTCATCGATTGCAGTGCGATACGCTGCCGATCTACCTGACGGAATGGAACAACACACCGAGTCAGCAGGATCTTCTGAACGATACCTGCTTCAAATCCTGCTATATCATCAAGGGCATTTTAGAAAACTACGACCGTCTGATGAGCTTCGGATACTGGTCATTAACGGACTGGATGGGCGAGGCCCCCCAACCGGAACAGCTCTTTTTCGGCGGGCTCGGACTGTTCACCGTCAACGGCATTCCGAAGGCAAGCTACTATGCTTTTTCGCTGCTGCGCGAACTCGGCGATACGCTGCTCGGCAAGGGGGACGGTTGGTTCATCACCAAGCAAGACGACACCTATGCGATTCTGCTCTACCATTACCGTCACTTTTCCCATCTGTACGCGCGCGGAGAACGGTGTTTTCACCCGAGAATCAGTTGGACGCGCATATCTCGATCCGCGACATTCCGAACGGTGAATACACCGTAACGGAAACGATCGTCAGTCGGCACAGCGGCAGCTCGTTTGACACTTGGCTTTCCATGGGCGCGCCGGACCGACTGACCGCCAACGAACAGAAAACGCTTGCCGCCCGTTCCGTCCCCGCCATCAGCAAATACCGTTCCTCCATTCAAAACGGTGTCTTGGAACTCGACGCCCTTCTGGATATGCTCGAGATCCGACTGCTTCGGATCGAGAAAGAAGTCATATGACATTGGTCTGATCGCTTGGAATATGCAGCTGTCTTTAATACAGCAGCTGCATAAAAACACACGAAAACCGAGTTGATTTATCTGTCATCAGTTTTTTCCCGAACCACCGATAAACAGGCGTCTTTCAAGTCAAGTGAGCCCTCACGGCCAAGCAAAAACGGGAATCGCTCACCTGTGTAGTTGATGAAAATCTCCCCCGCAACCACTGAAAAAGCCCCAAATCTGGGGCTTTTTCCTTTTCTGTCTTGTGCTCATTTCGGTCATTTTTGCGATTGTACGACAAAATTACGACACTTTGAAATTGCGGTTTTGGATCGAATCGAACTATCTGCCTGATTTTTTGATGAATATGCAAACCGTTCATGCCTTGTTATCCAAAACAAAACTGCGTTTTCACACATCTTGTATGTTATCTTTGATGTTACCTTGCATGCTATCTTGGACTTGTAGAAAAAGCAGCGCACCGGTTGCCCGATGCGCTGCCCTTCTGCTTGTCAATTTACCTTTCTTTCACCTTGTCCTCGATGGTTCTGCCGAGAAGTTGATCCAAATGCTCGTTCAGCTTTTCGATCCCTGCTGTCTCCTTTTCTGCGGAAAGATGCGTGTAGATCTTCATCGTCACACCGAAGTCCGCATGACCGAGCAGCTTTTGCGCGGTCTTGACGTCGACGTCTGCGTCATAGAGCATGGTTGCGTAACTATGCCGCAGCTGATGCGCAGTGAACGGCTCCATGGCAACAATCTTGGGATTGATTCTGCTGCGGTCTTTGCCGCCTGCCTGAATGTTCAGATAGTGCATATAGCTTCTCCACGCCTGACCGTACGCCTGTGCGCTCATGATTCCGCCGGTCGTCATGTTCGGGCAAACATACAATGATTTCGTCTCATTTTTTGCCCATTGAAGCGCCGGTAGGATCGCGTTCGGAAACGGCACCGTGCGAATGCCCGCCCGCGTCTTTGGCTTTTTGATCGTTGTCGCGTTGGTCGGCATATCAGCTGCCTTGGTGACCGAAAGCGTCCGGTTGTCAAGGTCAATGTCGCTCCAGAGAAGTGCCAGCAGTTCCCCTCGCCGCAGTCCGCAGTACAGCATAATGAGCGCTGGAACGCCCATTCGGTGTCCTTTCCATGTGCGCAGGATCAGGTCGCGCTGCTCCTCCGTGATCGGCTCGCGCGGGATGGATTCGACGTGCGGAACCTTGAGTTTCTCAAACACATTCCGATACACCAGGTCGTTTTGCATCGCGTGATCGAGAACCTGCGACGCCGTCTGCTTCACCATCTGCATGGACTTTTGCGCATAACCCGACTTTGCCATTTCGTTGATAATCCGCTGCAGGTGCATTGGACGCAAATCCTTGACCTTCATTTCAAGGAGCGGCTTCAGATGCCCGTCGATAATGCCCTTGTATCGCAAACGCATTTTTTCGCTGATCAGCGGTTTGAAAAAGGTGATCCAGTTTTCGGCTACCGCTCCGAATGTGACCGTTTCGGTCGACAGAAAGATGCCTCTCTCCAGATCGGTCTGTATTTCTGCTACTTTTCGCTCCAGCTCCTTTTTCGTGGTGCCGTATACGCTAATTCGACGTAAACTCCCGTCCGGATTCCGTCCGACCGTGATCTTCTTTTCGTATCGCTGATCCTCGCGTTTTTTCGTTTTCGCCATACGTCACCTCACACATAGATCAGGTCGTTGCGGACGATCTCGTCAGCACGGGCGCGGATGCTGTTCATGCGTCCGACCCAGCCCATCTGATCGCGGCGCTTGAGCGCTTCCGTCACGCCTTCCACTGCCGCCATTTGCTTTATGAGCTTGTCCATCATGTCTTGCGCCGCCTCGTTCGTTTCGATCAGGTGCTGCGTCAACGTGCCTTTCATCAGCATAGCGTTATAGGTGCCTTTGCGGTGCTCTTTCAAAAAGCGCTTCCGCATCCGTCCGTAAACGCCTATGTCGCCCTCCGGCTGCTCGTCCATCTTCAGGTTGGGGATCAGGTATTCCCCGCTTTTCGTGTAGGTCAGTTTCATAATGATTTCTCCTTTCGTTTTTTTGTCAGTTTAACGAATAGTACGTTTCGCACCGTTTTGCAAGTGCGGCTCGGAACGGTTTTTACGATCGGTTCCGGAAGGTCTTTCCGATCCAGAATCGCATCCACGATCGGCTCGACGGTGAAGAAGATTTCAATCCTATCGTCCATAGTGCCGTCCCCGGTCTTTCTTCTTTTCGGCAGGTTTTTGCGATTTCGCCTGCTCCTGCAAGATGCGCGTTTTCTCCGAAAGAACGGTCGAACGCTCCAGAACCGCGTCGCAAAGATGAATGTCTTTGTTCAGCCGGTTACCTTCCGAAGTAAGAAACTTCAACCGTTCTTCGATCTCGTTTTTGCGTTCCTCCGTTGTCCCGACGCGGCGGCGCTCGTTCCGTAACGCCGTGCGCTCCGTGAGTAGGTCGATGCGCTTTTGCATGAGCGTTGCTTTCAGTTCCGTCACCTGTTCGGCGGTGTCGACCTTGTAGTGAACCAGGAACTTCGACTGTTCGGAGATCGCGTCGAGCGCTTTCAAGTCCTCTTTCAGCACAAACGGATACGCCTGTTTCGGATATTTCTGCGCTTCCCGGAGTTTGCGGAGATAGAAGAAATACAGCGCGCGCAGTCCTTTCCATGTGACCTTGGAAAGCCGGAAATCACCTTGCACGCGAACACGTTTCTTTGTCGGTTTCGGCGATTTTGGTTCGAGTTCCGGATACCGGTGTTGGAGAATTCGCTGCCGGATTGCGCTTTCCGTGTACCGGTCTCCGAGCGATCGGAGACGCACGAACCGTTCCATGCCGATCGCCTTGATCCGCAGGAAGCTGCCGCGCCGTTCAAAGACGTAACCCTTCTTTTTCATGGCGTTGACAAACTCCTGCATGGTCATGCTGTACCGGATCGCGTAGTCCATATCCTCCCGGATGATCGAACGCCATGTCGGTTCGCCCGCGTGCTCCGCCTGCCATTCCGCAATGTGCTTCCTGTCATTCTTCTTCGGATTCGTGATTACGGACAGCCCGTATTCTTTGCAAAGGCGGTCCGACGCTTCCCGCATCTGCCGGTAGCTTGCCTTGCATGCATTGAATTTCTTACCGTTCAGCGCAACGGAATTGACCACGAAATGCGAATGGATGTGCGCCTTGTCAAGATGCGTCGCCACGATCACTTGGTGATCGGGCCAAAGCTCCTGTGCAAGTTTCAACCCGATCTCGTGCGCGATCTCAGGCGTGACCTCGTTCGGTTTGAAGCTCTGGTAACCGTGAAAAGCAAGGATGCCGTCCTCCTTTCCGAACTGCCGTTTGGTCATCTGCATCTCCTCCCGCGCACTGAACGGCGCGCAGTTCCAGCCGGAAACATAGTACTGCTGCTCCGTCTTGGCATCGTTCATGGCGTAGTCCATGACATCGCGCATAGACTGGTAATCGACGCTGCTCCATGCGGCATTCTCCGTTTTCTCCGCATCCTTTGCGTAATCGAGGACGTGCCCGAGGCGGCTCTTAACCGCCCATATCTTTGTCGTCGCCATTGATTCTCTCCGGTTGCGTCACAGCTTCCTGAACGTTCAGGATCGCCGCTTTAAGATCTTCTGCGTACTTTGCGTATTCGTCTTTCAGATAGAATCCTGTTGCGTTCGCTCTTGCTGCTATCTGATTCACGCTGTTTCCGATCGCCTGTAATTGCCGTATCATGCCGTAATAGTCCGGCGGCGGCAGTTGCTTCGGGACGTATCCGCGGATCAAAAACCGCAGATACCGCGCGACGGACAAACCGCATTTCTTTGCGTTACTTTTGAGATGATCGTGTTCCTCTGCATTGACGCGGAACAGTATCTGAATGTTTCGTTTTAACATTTGATTTTCCTCCTTTTGTTTGTGTTGGGGTTTAAGGGTCTCCCTTACGGACGGATTGTGCTATCACAATCCAATGCTGGTTCACCCCTGACAGATCAGAATCGGTCTTTTCCGCAGGGTTGGAACCGGCGCAAAAAGTGATATCACTTTGGCTTTCACGGCAATCCCGGGACCGGTGCGGGGAGTTTGCTCCCCGCACCAAATCTTACCCGACCATGTCTGCGAACGCCGTTCACGCCGTAATCAACCCTTTAGCGTTCCATCTGCCGATCCCGCTTTTTCTTCTTTTCCAGCAGTTCCAACGCCTTGACGATCGCTTCAATCATCTGCGCGGGCGTTTCGTCCTGCCGGAAGAACCGTTCGAGCGTTTCCATCGGGATGGATAGCTTTTCGACGGCTTTTCCCTTGTTGTTCCGAAAGACGTCCATCACGGCTTCCTCCGTAAACGCGCCGTCGTCGTGCAGCTGCCGCAGCTGCTTTGCCTGCGTTTTGGACGGTGCGCACAGTTCTGCCTGCATGACAGAGAGAATGATCTCCTGCTTGTCCTTCGGAATGTACGAGAGCAGTTCCGCTGTCGTCGGGCCGATCTTCTTCGCATCCACCAGATCGAGGATCGGCGGAATCAGATTCGTCAGCCGGATATACCGCCGGACGTTCCGGTCGCTCTCGTCGTTCTCCTTACCGATCTGCTCCGTCGTGCGTCCAGTTGGCGGGACACCGCGTCCCGCGCGGATGTGTTTCAGAGCGTCGTCGCGCATTTTGTACGCGAACGCCTTTTCGCTCGGTCGGATGTACTCGCGCTGCTGATTGGATTCCACCATCTGCAGAATCGCCTCGTCGTCCGACAGGTTCCGAACCACCGACGGAATGCTCTCGATCCCAAGTTCCTTGCAGACCGCCATTCTGCGATGCCCCGAGACCATTTCATACATACCGTCCGACAAAGGACGAACGGTAGCCGCGGTCAAAACGCCGTTTCGCTGAATGCTCTCTTTCAGCTGCGCCATGGCTTCGTCCGGCTCGACGCGAAACGGATGATCCTTGAACGGTTGAATCCTGTCAAGCGGGATCTGCACAATTGCTTCTTTCGTCGTACTCATGCTTCACTCACCTCCGGCAGCTTGTCCAGCCATGCGAGGAAATCGTCTCGCGGAATCAGGATGCGCCTTCCGATCCGCTTCGACGGAAATCCCTTGCTGTGGCTCAGATTGTAAGCGGCGACGCGGGAGATTCCCAAGAATGCCGCCATCTCCTCTACGCTCAGCGTAAAGGGCAACTCGTGTGTATTGAGGTATGTTTTGTTGTTCATTTGTTTGAATTCCTTTCAAGTTCGTGTAATGTGTGCTTTTCACCTCGTTCCTTTCAAGTCCGTGTAATGTGTGCTTATCACCTCGGCGTCCCGAAGCGGCAACTCCGCGCTTCCTTGATCAGGGGAAGCGGTGTATCTGCACCGGCATCTCTCTCTTGCCGGTTACATTTATTCCCTCCTACTAATTAGTTGGGAACTTTTTGGAAAAAACTGAAAAAATCCAATTGTAAACTTTTTATGAATCGCCGTCTTTCATATCAGCGTACTCACTGTTCTACGCGGACTTTTTTCGATTTTTCCCTAAAAAGCTCGTAAGCTTTTTCGTCCTGATCTCTTTCGTTCCGATCGCTTTCACGTTGCGCCCCTCATACCCATTGCAGATTTTGGGCAGTT
>CADAZC010000081.1 GCA_902792295.1 uncultured Eubacteriales bacterium | reverse complement strand
CTTGCGACGCTTGTGTGTACGGTCCGGACGGGACAGAACGGCGGCGAAGAAGAAACGGCGAAGGACCTTTTTGCACGCTACGGTGCAAACGTCATCCTTTTGGACGAGGTTTCTCCCCTGTCCTCTACGCAGGTTCGGAACCGTATTCATGCAGCCAAGCCGATCACAGGCATGATTCCCGACAAGGCCGCGCATTATATCTATCTGCACGGCTGTTATCAGCCGAAGGAGATCCATGCGTACTACGACCGGCTTAAAAAGGAACTGAAGCCGGAACGGATGGAACATACCGCTTATGTGCTCGAAACGGCGCTCTCGCTTGCCGAGCGGTTCGGCGCCGATCCGGAAAAGACACGGATCGCGGCGCTTCTGCATGACTGCGCGAAGTATCTTCCGAAGGAGAAGCTGCTTTCCTATGCCGATACGGAACCCGCGATGCTTCCCGTGCTGCATGCGCCTGCCGGGGCGGATTACGCGCGCGAGGCGTACGGCGTGACCGATCCGGAAATTTTGAATGCGATCCGTCTGCACACGACAGGCGACGCGGGTATGACGCTCCTCGACAAGGTCGTCTATCTTGCCGACATGATCGAGCCGTCGAGATCGTACGAAGGCGTTGAAACGATCCGACGCGCAGGTTCGCTCGACGGTATGATGCGTCTTGCTTTATCGCGCTCGATTTGGTATATTAAAGACAGAGGAAATCCCATCCATCCCGCGACGCTGCGGGCATTACAAGACTTAGGAGGTACAATGGAACGGTACGGGGAACATGACGTCCTTGCGATCTGCGAGGTTTTATACAACAAAAAGGCGAGCGACATCCTTGCGCTGCATATCGGCGATAAAACGATCATCGCCGACTGGTTCATCGTTGCCAGCGGAACGTCCGTCACACATGTACGCGCGCTGTGCGACGAACTGGAAGAAAAATCGGCCGAACTCGGGCTTGAGATTCACCGCAAGGAGGGTTATGAGGACGCGCGCTGGATCGTTCTGGACTACGGCTTTGTGCTCGTGCACCTGTTCCATCCCGAGGAACGCGCCTATTACAACATCGAACGGTTATGGGAAGGCGATGACAATCTCATCCGCTATCCCGTTTCGGAATAATTTACGGAGGACACGAATATGGAACTTGCAAAGTATATCGACCACACACTTTTGAAACCCGAATCCACGCGTGAGGACATCCTTCGCATCTGCGAGGAGGCGAAACATTACGGCACGGCAAGCGTCTGCGTCAATCCGTTCTGGATCGGCTTTGTTGCCGAGCAGCTCAAAGGGTCCGGCGTGAACCCCTGCTGCGTCATCGGCTTCCCTCTGGGCGCTACCCCCGCCTGCGTAAAGGCGTTTGAAACGAAAAAAGCCGTCGAGGACGGCGCAAAGGAAGTCGATATGGTCATCAACGTCGGCGCGCTCCGCGGCGGCGAAACGGACGTCGTGAAGAACGACATCAAAGCAGTCGTCGATGCGGCGGCGGGCAAAGCGCTCGTCAAGGTCATCATCGAAACATGTCTTTTGACCGACGAACAGAAAGTGCTCGCATGCAAGCTTGCAAAGGAAGCGGGTGCGGACTTTGTCAAGACCAGCACCGGCTTCTCCACCGGCGGCGCAACCGCAGCGGACGTCCGTCTGATGCGTGAAACGGTCGGTCCGGATATGGGCGTCAAGGCAAGCGGCGGCGTTCGCAGCAAAGCGGACGCGGAAGCGATGATCGCTGCCGGCGCGTCGCGGATCGGCGCAAGCTCCTCAAAAAAGATCATCGAAGGATAAATCGGATAAAACAAAACCGCCTGATCTGTTTCAGGCGGTTTTCTTATGCTTCGTAAAAAGTGACGTTCTGTGCGTGCAGAAAATCTTTGATTACGTCAAGGTGCGTATGAACGGCAAGATGCATCATGCCGCGGTCGACATACGGATCGCTGTTCGGCGATTCCATCTTGATGTCCGCGCCGAGCAGCATCACGCCGATCCCGCACTGTATCCCGACGACGCGCCCTTCCGCATCGAACAGCGGCGCGCCGTTCATTCCGACCGGTCCCGCATTGGTCGTTTCGACGCCAAAGGAACGTTCTCCGTCGGAAAGAAACCGCGTCACGGTTCCGTCAAGCGCCAGAAGTGAGGACGTGTTTTTCCCGACCGGCGTGAATTCTATCGTGTCCTGCTCTTCGTTCAGCCGGAAATTCTTGAACTCCGGCATCGGGAAGCCGAGCCGACAGACCGTCTGCCCCTGCTTCGGCGGTTCGGATGCGAACGTGACATGACCGCGATACAGGTATTCGTCGTCCGTGATAAAATGCAGCAGCGCAAGATCGTACTTCGGATGCGGCGTACATTCAATGCGCAGGTTACCCTTCGCGCAGCCCATAAACGCATATCGGATCTGCGTCAGCGTGTCGTGTTCGAGCTTCAGATCCCGCTCGAGCCGTTTCAGCGAAAAACGGTAGCTTTCGTCGTGCGGAAGCTCGGATCTCTTCTGCAGATAGATCTTGTATCGCTGTTCGGTGTTGACGGCGGCGTTCAGGATTGCGGAAACGCGTTTGGATGTGATCGCATAACCGTACTCATTCACAAAAAACAGCGTGGCGATATCCGGCAGGATCGCGTTGTCGCCGAATCTTCTGCGGATGATATGCATCGGGCGGATCGCCTCACGGATGCTTTCGACTGCATTCACAAACATATTACTGCTCCTTTTTATCGACCGGTTTGAAGGAAAGAACATCCAATTCCGGCGTGTTGAAAACGCGCGGAACGATAACCGTGTTGCCGAGCCCGCGCGACACATACATCAGCGACTTGTCGATCGTGTATATGCCGGAGGTGTATTTCGGGAAAACGCCCTGCTCCGGCGCGTACAGTCCGATATCGAACAGACGGACCTGCCCGCCGTGCGCGTGCCCGGACAGGATCACATCCGCGCCCGTCCCGGCATACAGCGGAAAACGTTCCGGCCGGTGCGCAAGGACGACGTTCAGCTTCTCACACGAAAGCATGGAAGCGAGCTTTTCCGGCTCGGCATACTGCTTCAGACCGATGAACCGAACCGGACCGGAATCGACGAATTCGTCGCGAAGAACGTGCACGCCGGCATCCCTGATCGCTTTGATATATGCTTCCCCCGCATCGCCGAGCGCGCACTCGTGGTTGCCCTCCGAAAAGAAAACCGGCGCAATCCGGACGCATTGATTCACAAGCGAAAATGCGTTCCGGTAGGCATTTTTGTTCTTCCGGTTGAAGAGATCGCCCGTGATGACGATCCGGTCCGGCTTTGCATCGCGGATCGCCTGCATCAGCTTTTCCTGCCCCGCGCCGAAGCGTTTGTCATGCAGATCGCTGATCTGAACGACCGTAAACGGCTTTACAACCTTTTTATGCGCGATCTCGGTGCGTCGAACGACGAACCTCCTGTTCTCCCAAAGGAACAGAAGATATGCGCAAATCAATATGCCGATTGCGATCAGCGCAAAGATCATTCCTCGATACGCTCCATCAGTTTCTTCAGAATGTGATCATAATGAAAATGCGGTACGGTGCAGTCGGAGCAATCCTTGATCCCGTTTGCAAGATACGTCGGATTACCGCCGCAGTCCTTCCTCCGGTACAGCGGGCAGTAGCAGAACAGACAGTTGAAATGGTCGGGATCGTTCGTTTTGTGGCACGGGAAGTATTCGCAGGCACGGTTCTGCACGAACCCGCAGAACCGGCTTTCTTCCAGCCCTTTTTCCCATTCCTCGCGCGTCATGGAATAAGCGCAGTCGGCAGAAATCGATCCGTCCGTTCTGCGCGTCCGCAAACGAAGTGAGCCGTCATAGCGAAAGCCGCATTTTTGGATCACCTTTCCGGATCGCACGTTGTTTACGTTCCGGAATACGACGATGCCGTCGAGCTGCAAGTCCGTAAACCCGAAATCGATGACGGCTTTCGCCGCCTCGGTCATGAGTCCTTTTCCCCAGAAATCCGGATGCAGAACATAGCCGAGCTCTCGCACGGTATCGACACGGGTAACATGCAGACCGATCCCGCCGATGATGCGTCCGTCGGGTTTTAAGGTGACCGCCCAGGTTTCGTTCTCTTCGATCGCGGATTTCAGGTATTCTTCGGAATCCGCGATCGATTTGTGCGGTTCCCATCCCGCAGCGGGACCGACCAGCGGCGATTTCGCGTACTCAAACATGCCGGGCGCGTCTTCCATCGTCCATGCGCGTAAAATCATACGTTCGGTTTCGATCGTTTTCATAGAAGTCCTTTCAAATCGTCTTTCCGTCGATGGACTTTGTGACCGCCTTCGACATCCGGAGAATCAGATCGTGATGGTCCGTCAACAGGTTATAGACTGCATCCTCGGACAGAACGCCGCGGTTTAGGTCCTTCGGAAGCTTCCCCGCCTCGTCGTCCTCATAGTCCTTCATCCATAGCGTGCTTCCGTAATATTCCGAGAGCTTTTTCAGCGCTTTCTGCGCTGCTTCATACTGTTCCAGCGCGTCGGAAAGCACTTTGACTGCCTGCTCCGACTCGTTAAGGTATCGCTCCATGCGTTCGATTCGTTCGATCTGGTTCATAGCTTCCTCCGTTTAATGTGATCCTTTGTAACCGATTCCGTAGGTGTCGGTATAGTAGTCGATCCGCTTCGAATCGTTGAAAAGCGGCGGATACAGATTGTCTTCCGGCTCGATCCCGGCAAGACGGCAGACAGCGTCGTGACAGCGGATCGTAAGGTCTTTTTCCCGTTCCTTCGGGTTCAGCGCAGGATTCGGGAACAGCGGTTCGCCGATTCGCAGCGTGAAGCAGGCGATCTGGCGGAAGATGTGCTTCCGGATCCAGCCGGGTTTGCGATACGAGAATCCGAGCGGCAGGATCGGTTTGTTCGTATCGACCGCAATGTGCGCCGCACCGCGTTTGAAAGGGCGAACAGGCGCATAGTATTCCCACATGCTGCCTTCCGGATAGATGTGCAGCCAGCCGTGATCGTTCTGAAGCAGATTTCGCACCGCTTTCAAATATGTTTTCGTTGCTGCGATATTGGAATCCGGAATGGGTATTCCGCCGACCATGCGGATCAGCGTGCCGTTTTCACCGTTGATGTTCGGCGCCCACGAAAGCAGGTTGGACCGGTACGGACGGATCGCACGCATGATCGAGAGATAGTCCCACATATGCACGTGATTCGCGACGGACAGCGTTCCGTTGTTCAGTACGTCGCGGTGTTTTTTCAGGTTCTCCCGTCCCTCGATTTTCAGTCCCAGGCGGATCCTGCACAGCGGGAACACGAGGATGTTCAGCAAAATGCGGATCAGTTCCTGTTTGAAACGAAACGCTCTGCTGCGGTCGATATAGGGATAGTCCGTATCGAATACGATCCCGCGGTCTTTGTGTACCTCCATGTTATTTTGCGATATCTCTTGCAACATGGACGCCGCTTGCGGATGCGTGCGACAGCGAGTGCGTGATGCCGCTTCCGTCGCCGATGATGTAGAGCCCCCGATAGCGGGACTCGAGCTTTTCGTTGACCTCGACTTCCATGTTGTAGAACTTGACTTCCACGCCGTACAGCAGCGTGTCGTCGTTCGCTGTGCCGGGCGCGACCTTGTCGAGCGCATAGATCATCTCGATGATGCCGTCGAGAATACGTTTCGGCAGAACCAGACTGAGATCGCCGGGCGTGGCGTTCAGGGTCGGTGTGATGAATGCATCGTTCATGCGGCTCGGCGTGGAACGTCTGCCGCGGATCAGATCGCCGAAGCGCTGCACGATAACGCCGCCGCCCAGCATGTTGCTGAGCCGTGCGATCGATTCGCCGTAGCCGTTGGAATCCTTGAACGGCTCGGAAAAATGCTTTGCAACGAGCAGTGCGAAGTTCGTGTTCTCGGTCTGTTTAGCGGGGTCCTCGTAGCTGTGCCCGTTCACGGTGATGATGCCGTTGGTGTTTTCGGTGACGACCGCGCCCTTCGGGTTCATGCAGAACGTGCGGACGTTGTCGCCGTACTGCTTGGTGCGGTACACGATCTTGCTTTCATAGAGCTCGTCCGTGAGATGCGAGAATACGACCGCGGGCAGCTCAACGCGCACGCCGATGTCCACACGGTTGGACTTTGTCGGAATACCGAGCTCTTTGCAGACCTGTTCCATCCACTTGCTGCCGCTTCTGCCGACGGAAACGATGCATTTTTCGCACGTGTACTCTGCGCCCGCGCAGCGGATTAGATATCCGTCCTCCGTCACTTCGATGCTCTGCGCGGGCGTGTCAAAGAAGAATTCGACCTTGTCCTTCAAATCGTTATATAGGTTTTCGAGAACGACATAGTTGATGTCGGTTCCGAGATGTCGCACCGACGCGTCCAGAAGATGCAGATCGTTCTGGATGCAGAGCCGCTTGAATCGTGTGCCGGCAGTCGAATAGAGCTTCGTACCCTCCCCGCCGTATTTCAGGTTGATCTCGTCCACATAGCGCATCAGATCGAGCGCCTGCTTTCTGCCGATGTATTCGTACAGTGTTCCGCCGAAATCGTTGGTAATGTTGTATTTGCCGTCGGAAAACGCGCCCGCGCCGCCGAATCCGCTCATGATCGAGCAGCTTTTGCAGCCGATGCAGGTCTTGATCTTTTCTCCGTCGATCGGGCAATGCCGCCGGTTCAGCGCGTGCCCCGCCTCAAACACGGCAACCTTCAGCCCGGGCTTCCTTTGCATCAGTTCATATGCGGCGAATATCCCGCCCGGTCCTGCGCCGATGATGATAACGTCGTATTTCATTTGATTTTCTCCTTTTGTCGAGTGAATATCTTGATTGTATTCCATATTGAACGCCGTTTCATGCGCCGATGAACCGCAGTATTTCATCGAGAACGGCCGGATCCTGTGCGGTCATGCGTTCGATGGGCTTATCGGCGAAAAACGCCTTTCTCGATTCAAGGGAATCAAGCGTTTTGTTTTGAACCAAACGTTCATATTCGCCGATCCATGCGTTCATCGTTTCCAATGCTTCCTGCGTGTATTGCGGCGTGTGTTTTTTGTGTTCAAACGTCACGACGCGCACATTCGGATTTCCGATCTTCAACACCTGCCCGGCATTGTACCTGTAGTTCACCATGGGATCGTCTGTTGAATGAAACCAGAGAATCCTGTCCGTCGTCGATGCAAGATACGCGCGGTTGTCGAGCGAACCGAGATACGGATCGATTTTCCGTTCAAAACGCTTGATGCGGTTTGCAAGGACACGGAGCTTAACAAAGCCCATCATCTCATCCGCAATGCTTACAAAGCCGGAAAGAATGACGGCGCGCGTGACGGACGGCGTCAGCTGCGCGATGCTGAGCGCCGTATAGCCGCCCAGCGAATGACCGATCGGAATGATTTCTTCCCGAGGATGCAGACGATCGATCAGTTCAATCGCGTCCCGTGTCGGCGCATTGACAGAGGGCAGCTTTTCCCCGCCGGATGCCCCGCAGCCGGTGTAATCGAGCGTCAGTACCCGATAGCCCGCGCGGCAAAGGTTCGTGATCTCCGCAAGGTAGGCGGTATGTCCCGGTCCGATGCCGGGACAGAACAGAACAATCCTGTCCGGATCATATTCCGCGTATCGATAAAGGAAGTACCGAATCGGCACGCCCGCAGAATTCCGGAAGGTGTCGTCAGTGCATATGAACCCCGGAAAATCGGAAGCGCAGTAATACGGGATTGCTTCATCCTTGTCGAACCGCTGCATGAAGTTTTTTTGATAAAGATCGGTAATGATTCCCATTCCTCACCCTCCAGTATGTTTCTAAAATCATATA
>CADAZC010000080.1 GCA_902792295.1 uncultured Eubacteriales bacterium | reverse complement strand
GAATCCGTTCACGGCGACGAGAACGTCGTCGGGTCCCGCCATGGAGATCGCCTTGTGCAGCATCACATTGTCCCCGATGCCGCAGACGACCGTCAGCGCGTTGCCGCAGGCACGCGCGCCCTTCCAGACTGCGCGGATGCGCGAATGCAGCGCGCCGTCCTTATGCGGCATGCTTTCGAGGATCGATGCGCTTTCCCCGATCTGCCGATACCCTTCGATGACCGCCGGATCGTTCTTTTCATAATGCTTGATTACGTCGTACATCTTGTTTCTTCTCCTTTTTTGTATTTATAGCTTTTCCCGCGCGCTTTCCGTGCACCCGAGTTTTTTGAGACTTTCCTCCACCTGTAAAAGATCGTACAGACGCGCGCCGTTTTTGATCGCTTCGCGCATCCGCTGCTCCGCCTCCGCGCGCTCGCCGGCTTTCTGCACCGCTTCCGAAAGGCGCTCGCGCGGAACGACGACGACGCCGTCGTCGTCTCCGAACACCACGTCGCCCGGATTGACGATCACGCCGCCGACCGACACCGGATGATTGACGGCCCCGAGCGCAGGCTTTGAAGGGCCGCGCATGGAGATGCCCGCATGAAAAACGGAGAACCCGGATTCCCGGATCGTGCGGGTATCGCGGACGGAACCGTTCGTGATCAGCCCCGCAACGCCCATTCTCTGCGCCTGCAGCGTCATGATATCTCCCCATACGGCGACGTCTGTCCCGCCGCCCGTGTCGCAGACGATCACGTCGCCCGGTCTCGCAAGCTCCAGCGCGCAGTGCAGCATCAGATTGTCGCCGTAGTAGCAGGCGGCCGTGATCGCCCTGCCGCAAAGCCGGATCCCCGACGTCAGCGGCCGGATCGAGCGGGACATCGCATGTCCGCGGCCGAGCGCTTCGTCGACCGTCGCCGTGTCGAACGACAGGAGGCGCTTGATGAGATCGGCGTCCGCATCGAGAACAAAATGTCGTATCAGCATGGATATTCTCCTTTTCTGCAAAATTATGCACGGAACCTCTTGACAAACCTTATCGATGAATATATTATATAGCTATGTTAACCGATAAACAAGATATTTTTCACATTTTGTGAAAAAAGTCTTCAGCAGTTGTGAGAGATCCAAAAAATATCCCGAAATAACAGAAGAAATTTGATCTCTTTTTTATCAATAAGACGTGTAACGGTTAACAATATCTGGAAAATTGAGTCCTTGAATCGACTCGACAAAATAAAAGGAGGAAACAAACAATGCTGTCAAAGAGAAAATGGCTTCCGGTACTTGCACTGCTGCTGATTGTATGTATGTTGTTCGGCTGCACGGGCAAAACGCCGGAACAGGGCACGCCTTCGGGCGGCAATCAGCAGGGAGGCAGTACGTCCGGCGAACCTGCACCGGATGCCGTTCCGACCACGTTCCACGGCGTAAGCGGCGGCGGTTCCGAAGCCGTCAAGAGCGCCAAAGATTCGCTGGTGTTCCGTATCAATGCGGAAATCGCTACGTTGGACCCGCATAAGACGTCCGGTACCGGCAACGAGCGTTTTGTGCAGTATCAGTTCTATGAGTCCCTCTTCCGGATCGAGAACTTTGAAGGTTCCCCGGTATCCGAAGTCAACAACGCGCTATCTGGACGATGCAAAGACCGTCCTGCAGGTCCATGTGCGCAAGGGCGTCAAGTTCCATTGCGGTGAAGATCTGACGGCCGACGACGTCGTGTTCTCTCTGGAACGCGCGAAATCGAGCGGCTATTGCGACGTTGTCACGAACTTCCTTGATCACGTTGAGAAAGTGGACGATTTCACGGTGAATATCTACCTGACGCAGGCATACGGCGCGATCCTTCGCGTGCTCGGCACCGGTCAGCTTTCGATCGTCTGCCGGAAGCACTGTGAGGAAAGAGGCGATGATTTCGGACGCAATCCCTGCGGCACCGGTCCTTACGTGTTTGACGAGTGGGTTGCGGGTGACCACGTTTCCTTCCACGCGTTCAAAGACTACTGGCGCGGCGAAGCGGCGATCACCAACGGCAAGTTCGTCGTCATCACGGACAACAGCGCTTCCCTGATCGCAATGGAGAACGGTGAAGTCGACATCACCCAGACGCTGAGCGGCGCGGACCTCCCGCTGATCGAGGAGAATCCGGATCTTCAGCTGAAGCTCTCCGACACGGCGTGCGCGGGCGGACGCTGCATTCTGTTCAACACCGAGGATCCTTCGGGCGTATTCTCCGATGTGCGCATGCGGAAAGCGGTTGCCTACGCAATCGACCGTCAGGCGATCATCGACCTCGCATACGACGGGATCGGCGAACCGGCTCTGATCACGATGATCGAAACGATGCCGGAATATCCGACCGACTGGGAGGGCATTCCGTATGATCCCGAAAAGGCGAAGGAGCTCGTTGTGGAAGCCGGTTACCCGAACGGCGTGACCGTCAAGATCCCGACGATCGACTCCGCGATCTACTCGAAGGCGACCATCGCGCTGCAGGACCAGCTGGCGGCAGTCGGCATCAATCTCGACATCGAGCTGATTGAGCGCGCGGCATGGAACCAGAAGATCCTGACCGAAAAGGATTACGGCATCACCTACTGGGCAATCGTTCTCGACTATGACGACACCGACGCGGCGCTGTACAAGTTCAGCAGCAAAAACAGCAGCAACTACTGGAATCTGAAAAATGCTGAGCTGGACGAGCTGCTGGATAAGGGCCGTGCGCTGGAGACCGGTCCGGAAAGAACCGCGATCTATCGCAGAGCGCTGGAGATCATCGACAACGAAGAGGTCGCCGTCGTCAACGTTCAGAATCCGCCGCGCAACGTCGCGCACAACGCGAAGCTGATGTGCGTCGTGGCGAGTCCGGAGCAGAAATACTACTTCTACAACTGGTACTGGGCAAACTGACGGTTCCGGTAAAGAAAACAACGGACGGGGGGCGATTTTTCGCCCCCTGCCATGAAAGGAGAGGTGCGGTACATGCTGAAGTACATACTCAAAAGACTCTTGCTTCTCATACCCGTTATCATCGGCATTTCCTTTATCATCTTCAGCATCATGCAGCTGACGCCGGGCGATCCCGCCCGCGAAATCCTCGGCGACAACGCGGCGCAGGAAGCGGTCGACGCGCTGCGTGAAGAAATGGGGCTGAACGATCCCTTCCTGGTGCAGTACGGACGCTATATGTGGAGGGCGGCGCGCGGAAACTTCGGCACATCGTACCAGACGGGGCAATCGGTGATGAAACAGATTTTGGAACGCTTCCCCACAACGATCTATCTGGCGATCGGCGCGACGCTGGTTGCGATCATTATCGGCGTGCCCGTCGGACTGATCTCCGCGGTCAAGCAGTATTCGCTCATGGACGACGTCAGCACGATCTTTTCCATGGTCCTGACGGCGATCCCGAACTTCTGGCTTGGTCTGGTGCTGATGCTGGCGCTTTCCTTAAAGCTTAAGTGGTTCCCGGCATACGGCGCGACGTCGCTCAAGCATTTCGTGCTGCCGTGGATCACGCTCTCCTGCATGACGCTTGCCGTCATGACGCTTGCCGTCCTGATCCGCATGACGCGCTCGTCCATGCTGGAGGTCATCCGGCAGGATTACATCCGCACCGCACGCGCAAAGGGCGCCAAGGAAAGCCGGATCGTATTCCGCCATGCGCTGCGCAACGCGCTGCTGCCCGTCATCACGGTCATCGGCACGCAGCTGAGCGTCCAGCTCGGCGGCGCAATCATCGTCGAAACGGTCTTCTCGATCCCCGGTCTCGGCACGATGATCATCAGCGGCATCAAAACGAAGGACATTCCGGTCGTCATGGGCGGCGTCATGTTTATCGCGCTCGTCGGCGGATTGGTCAACCTGCTCGTCGATATCCTGTACGCGTACATCGATCCGCGTCTCAAGAGCCGGTACGTCGGAACAAAGCGCGACCGCAAACGGCTGAATCAAGCGAAGAAGGAAGTGACCGGCGATGCGTAAGGAGAAAAAACAAGTGAAAAACAGCAAAAAGCGTTCCCGCGCGGGTATGATCTGGTATCGCTTCCGGAAAAACAAGCTCGCCCTCATCGGCCTGATCGTTCTGATCGTCATGGCGATCCTCGCGCTCATCGCGCCGTTGATCGTCTCCTATGAGAAGGCGACGAAGCAGAACGCTTCGCTGCGCATGAAGCCGCCGTCCGCGGAACACATCTTCGGAACGGATCCCTACGGACGGGACGTGTTTGCGCGCATCATCTGGGGCGCGCGGACCTCGCTGTCGGTCGGCATCGAAACGGTCTTCTTCTCTCTGCTCATGGGCGGCACGATCGGCGCGGTCGCGGGATATTTCGGCGGGAAGGTCGACGATATCCTGATGCGCTTCATGGATATCCTGCTCGCGATCCCGAGTCTCGTTCTGGCGCTTTCGATCGTGGCGGCGCTCGGCACCTCGCTGACCAACCTGATGCTGGCGCTGGCGATCGCCAGAACGCCGCAGTTCGCCCGCGTCGTGCGTGCCTCAGTCATGCCGCTTCGCGACATGGAATACGTCGAAGCGGCACGCGCCTGCGGCACGAGTACGGCGCGCATCCTTCTCAAGCATATCATTCCCAACGCGTTCGGTCCGATCGTGGTCCAGACGACCATTCAGATCGGCAACGCGATCCTGAACATCTCGAGTCTTTCGTTCGTCGGCCTCGGCATCCAGCCGCCGGCGCCCGAGTGGGGCTCCATGCTTTCCGACGTCAAAGACTATATGCGGCAGGAGCCGCTGCAGGTCCTCGCTCCGGGCATCGCGATCATCCTGACCGTCTTTGCGTTCAACCGCATCGGCGACGGTCTGCGCGATGCGCTCGATCCGAGACTGAAGAACTGAGAGGAGGATTTCGACAATGGCTGAAGAAAAAACGATTGCGAACCCCGTCCTTGAGGTATCGGATCTCGAGGTCGTCTATCGGACCGACGAGGAAACCGTCTATGCCGTGAACGGACTGAGTCTGAAGGTGAACGCCGGCGAAACGCTCGGACTGGTCGGTGAGACCGGCGCGGGCAAAACGACGCTGGCGCTGAGCATTATGAAGCTGCTGCCCGAACGGATCGGCTTCATCGAAAAGGGCACGATCATTCTGGACGGCATCAACGTCACCAAGGCGTCGCCGGAAGCGATGCGCGATCTGCGCGGCGAGGTCGTCTCCATGATTTTCCAGGATCCGATGACGAGTCTGAACCCGGTCGTGACGATCGGGGAACAGATCGCCGAGATCCTGGAGCTGCACAAGACGACGCTATCCAAAAAGGAACGCGAGGAGCGCGTGGACCGGATGCTTGAAATGATCGGCATCTCGCCGGAGCGCAAAGGCGAGTATCCGCATCAGTTCTCGGGCGGCATGAAGCAGCGCATCGTCATTGCGATGGCGCTTGCCTGCGAGCCGCTGCTGCTGCTTGCCGACGAGCCGACGACCGCGCTGGACGTGACGATCCAGGCGCAGGTGCTGAACATTATGAACAGTCTGAAAGAACGGTTCAAAACGGCGACGATCTTCATCACGCACGACCTCGGCATTGTCGCGCAGACCTGTGACAAGGTCGCCGTCATGTACAGCGGCGAGATCGTCGAATACGGCGACCTCAGACACATCTTCTCAAAGGATCCGTTCCATCACCCCTATACGGTCGGTCTGTTCAACTCGATCCCGAATATCAAATCGGACGCGCCGCGGCTGAGTCCGATCAACGGCATGATGCCGGATCCGACGATCCGGTTCAAGGGCTGCCGGTTTGCGGAGCGCTGCGCGCACTGCACGGAGCGGTGCGAAAACGAAAAGCCGCCGTTCGTCGACCGCGACGGGCATCAGGTACGCTGCTTCCTCTTTGCGGAGGACGGCGAAGCGTCCAGTAAAACGGAGGTGCAGGCACAATGAGTACGCCGTTAATCGAAACGAAGCATCTGAAAAAGTATTTCGACACGCCGCGTGGCAAGCTGCATGCGGTCGACGACATCAGCATCACGATCGAACGTGGAAAGACGCTTGGCATCGTCGGCGAATCCGGCTGCGGCAAGACGACACTGGGACGCGTTCTGCTCCGTCTGATCCCGGCGACCTCCGGTCAGGTCTTTTATGACGGCGAAGACATCCTTTCTTACAACCGGCATCAGATGAACGAGATGCGCAAGAAGATGCAGATTATCTTTCAGGATCCGTTCTCGTCGCTGAACCCGCGCCTTTCCGTTACAAACCTGATCGCCGAGCCGATGAAGGTGTGTAAAACGGTCAAAACGCGTGCAGAGCTGCAGGAGCGTGTGAAAGCGCTGATGAAGACGGTCGGCCTTGCGGAGCGCCTGGTCAACGCATATCCGCACGAGTTGGACGGCGGACGTCGTCAGCGCATCGGCGTGGCGCGCGCACTTGCGGTCAATCCGGAGTTCATCGTCTGCGATGAGCCGGTCTCCGCGTTGGATGTTTCGATCCAGGCGCAGATATTGAATCTTCTGATGGATTTGCAGGAGCAGATGAACCTGACCTACATCTTCATCACGCACGACCTTTCGGTCGTCAAACATATCAGCGACAACATCATGGTCATGTACCTTGGACAGTGCGTGGAGTATGCGGAGACGAACGAGCTCTTCAAAAACCCCATGCATCCGTATACAAAAGCACTTCTGTCTGCGATTCCGTTGCCCAGTATCGCGCCTGAAGACAGGATGAAGGACATTATCAAGGGTGAAATTACAAGCCCCATCAATCCGCCTGCCGGCTGCCGCTTTGCGGCAAGATGCCCGTATGCGTCGGCAAAGTGCACGGGACAGGATATTCCGCTCCACAATATCGCCGACAACCATAAGGTCGCATGTGTTCTCTATGAAAATGAATGAGTGCAAAAGGAGACAGATAATGAAAAACAAGCTTCACAGAATGACATGGAAAGAGGTCCGCGACGCGTTCGCCGCCGATCCCGTCATCGTTATCCCGATGGGTTCCATGGAGGTCCACGGTCCCCATTCGATCGTCGGCGACTACTACGCTGCGGAAGTCATTGCGGACCGCGCGGCGGAGCTGACCGGCGCATACACGGTTCCGATCGCGCCGTTCGGCTGTTCCGAGTATTTCCGGGATTTTCCCGGCACGATCTCGGTCCGTCCGGCAACGCTGATCAACTGGCTCAGAGATGTCACGGACTGCCTTTTCGAACACGGCATTACCAAGATCCTGTTTTTGAACGGGCACGCGGGCAACGCGTATCCGGTGGAATGTCTGTGCCGTGAGATCCGCCGTGAAAAACGGATCCTGACGGGACGTCTGGACATTTGGCAGATGATCCCGGCCGACGTCAAGAAGGAAGTCTACGGGGATAAGATCAACAAGGTCGGTCACGGCGGCGGTCCGGTGGATACCGTGATGAAATACCTGGTTCCGGACGAAATGCGTATGGATCTGATCGAGGAAGAGACGCTTTTGCAGCAATGGGAGCAGTTTCCCGCAAAGGGTCTCGGTAAGACGGAGATCTGCGGTATGCCGTCGTTTTTGCCGTTCAACATGGCTGATCTGTCGAAACAGGGATCTCTGGGCGATCCTTACATCGCGGACGCCGAAGGCGGCAAAAAAATCGTCGACGCGCTGGTGGACGTCACGGCGTCGTACATCCGGCTGATGCAGCAGTCCGATATGCATCTGGATAAGCCGCAGGCGTGAACGCGGAGGGATTCGAAATGTTTGACAGAAAAACGGTTGAAATGCATGTGCCGAAGATCGATCCGTCGGTTGTTTCAGGCTTTTCGATCCACGACACGGCGAAGATCTCAGATGCAATGGCGAAATACGGGACCCTGCGCGGCGTCTATCCGCTTTCAAGAGGGATGCACGTCTGCGGGCGCGCGGTCACGGTCGCCTGCGAGCCGGGCGACAAGGAAAGTGTCTTTGAAGCGGTCGAAACGGCGGAGCCCGGCGATGTACTTGTTATTGCCGCGGGCGGAAAAACCGGTCTCGCCTCCATCGACCGCGGTATTTTAAGCGCGGTCCGCGCAAAGCAGCTTGCAGGAATCGTGCTTGACGGACAGGTTCGGGATCGAAGCGCGTGGAACGAAGACGGTTTCCCGGTGTTCTGCCGCGGAACAGCGCTCGAATACGTCAAGACGCACGGACCCTGCCGCATCAACGGCGAGATCTCCTGCGCGGGGCTGTTGATCCATGCAGGCGATCTGGTCGTCGGCGACGACGACGGCGTTGCCGTCGTACCCGGCACAGACCTTGCGCGCGTGCTTTCAACGACCGACGCGCATCTCAATACGGAGAACAGTTGGCAGCCGAAATTTGACGCGGGCGTCACCATGACGGAACTGTTCGGCTGCGAACCGAAGATCGACAAATGGCGTGAGAAATAACGGAGAAACGGTATGGAACGATATTATACTTACGGCGTAATCAAAAAGATGCCCGTACGTCCGACGAGGGAGCAGACAGAAAAGCTGCGGTCGGTTTCGGCAAGCTGCATCGCCGCCGTTCGGAACGGCGATGGCGTGCTGGACAGCGCAATCCGTCCATTAAAACCCGGCATGCGCGTCGTCGGTCCCGCCTGCACCGTATACGGACGGCAAGGCGACACCCTGATGCTGCAGCGCGTGGGTGACGCGGCGGAACCCGGCGACGTGATCATCGCCGACGCGGGCGGATGCGACGCGCTCTCCGTGATCGGCGAACGTCTGTCTTATTACATCTGCATCGTGCGTAAATGCGCCGGCATCATCGTCGACGGCGCATACCGTGACACCGACGGCGTATTGGACCTTCAGATCCCGTTCTTCGGGCGCGCAGCGGATCCCAAACTGTTCGGCGCCATCGGACCGGGCGCGATCAACGTTCCGATCAGCTGCGGCGGCGTCGCCGTGCATCCCGGCGATCTGGTCGTCGCCGACGACAGCGGGATCGTCGTGATCCCGTTTGCCGAGATCGATGAAACGATCGCACTGTTGGAGGAGGAAGCATGAAAGATTACAAAACAAAACCGCTTTCGGAGTTATGCGACGCCTGTG
>CADAZC010000079.1 GCA_902792295.1 uncultured Eubacteriales bacterium | reverse complement strand
ATTGACGGCATTTGTATAGCCGTTTCCCTGTAGGATCCGCAGCGCATAATAGCTGCGCTGTGAGGTGCGGCAGTGCAGATACACGGGTATGTCGCGCGGGATCTCCGTCATGCGGGAGCGGATCTGGGGGAGAGGGATGTTCTTTGCGCCTTTGAGATGTCCTGCGCGGTATTCCGATTCCTCGCGCACGTCGATGATGCACGCCCCGGATTCGACGAGGCGCCGGACCTCGCTCACATGGACCTGCGGCATCTCGCCCGAAAGGACGTTCAGCCCGATCAGGGCGGCAAGATTGACGATATCTCTTGCCGTGCCGAACGCGGGGGAATAGCAAAGCTCCAGATCCTTAAGGTCTTCAAGCGTTCCGCCCTTCGTAAGGAGTGCGGCGATCACGTCGATGCGGCGCACGGCGTCGCCCTTTCCGATCGCCTGCGCGCCGAGAAGCCGCCCCCCCGGACGCTCGAACAGCAGCTTGAACGCCATATAATGGCTGTCCGGCATGATGCCGACCTTGTCGGGCGGCAGCGCGAACGCGAAATCAAAGGACAGCCCCGCCGCTGCCGCCGTCTTTTCATTCAGACCGGTCGCGGCGACGTTGAGATCAAAGAGCTTCAGGCAGCTCGAACCGAGCAGACCGCGGTTTTCCGCTTTTCTGCCGAGGATCGCATCCGCTGCGTTGCGCGCCTGACGCTGTGCCGGTCCCGCCAGCGGAACGCGTCCGGGGCGACCGGTCAGAAGCGAAACGGTTTCCGTGACGTCGCCGACCGCAAAGATGTCCGGATCGCTTGTCCGCCCGTCGGGCGCGACGCGAATGCCGCGCGTTTCGCCGATCGGAAGCCCCGCTTCCGCGGCAAGGCGTGTTTCCGGCGCGACGCCGATCGCAAGCACCGTCGCGTCGACGCGTTCGGTATGCGCTTCGCCGTTGTGCACCGTTTCGATCTCGCCGTCGCGGATCGCGGAAACCGTGGTTGAAAGATGCAGTTCGACGTCGTGATCGAGCAGTTCCTTGTGCAGGATCTGCGCCATATCGAAGTCCAGCGACGCCATGACCTGATCCGTCCCTTCGATCAGGATAACCTCATAGCCCGCGTGTTTCAGGTTTTCCGCGGTCTCAAGTCCGATGAACCCGCCGCCCACGACCGCCACACGCTTTGCGTTCGTTTCCGTGAGCCGGCGTTTCAGGTTTACCGCGTCCGTGACGGTCTTGACCGTAAAGACGTTTTCGCCGTCCGCGCCTGCAATGGATGCGGGGCGCAGCGCCGCGGCGCCGGTTGCAAGGACCAGCTTGTCATAGGATTCCGTATCAGTCGTGCCGTCGTCCGTTTTTCGTACGGAGACCGTATGCGCCGCGCGGTCGACGGAAACGACCTCCGCATTGACGCGCACGCGCACGTTAAACCGCTTTTCAAACGACGCCGGAGACGTCATCAGCAGACTCTCGCTGCTTTCGACGACACCGCCGAGGTAGTACGGCAGACAGCAGTTGGAATAAGAAATATGCGGACCGCGCTCAAAGAGCACGATTTCCGCATGTTCGTCCAGCCGGCGCAAACGCGCAGCGACACCCGCGCCGCCGGCCACGCCGCCTACGATCACGATTTTCATATGATTCCTCCCGCCCCGAAGGACCGGGGCAATTTACGATACAATGTTGTGTTCACGTACAAACCGGTCGAACAGATCCGCCGCACGCGCTACCGTGTCGATGCAGCGCACGCCCGGAACGAACGGAGCGGGCTTGATGTCGCGACAGTTCACGGAAGCGAATTCCGCTTCGAACGCCTTGACGTATTCGCCGCACAGCGCGGAGAATCCGGACGTTGCGTGCGCGCGTTCCGTGATGCAGAGCTTTCCGAGCGCAGCGAGCGATCCCGCCAGCGCGCCGCAGGTGATGCCGCAGCCCGCGCCGCCGCCCCATGCGCCGACCAGCTTGACGTCCTCCGGCTTTACGTCAAGGCCGTATGCCGCAGCGATTGACTTAAGCAGCGTTTCCGCACAGTTGAAATCCTGTTCGAGATAGAACGATCTGACGTATTCCTTTACCATGATTTCCTTCTCCGCCCTTCTGTATACTCAAAACCCGAACGGGTATTCGTCGACCGTCCGGAACAGCAGCAGTTCGTGCAGACGGAAGACCGTTTCCGCGTCGCCGGTGAACGAAACCGTCCGCGGCGAGATTCGTTTTACGCCCGGAACGAGCGACGCCGTGTCCGCTCCCGCCGAGCAGAAATAGTCAATTTCCATCGTCAGCGGCTCCGTCAGCTTGAGAAGCTGCTTCCGATCCCGGTCGCGGAGCGCCCGCCGGACGCCCTGTTCGATCAGCTCCCGCGCGCGGACCGGATGGATCGAACGCGCGGAGAACCGCGAGATTCCCTCCTTTACGACGATGCCTTCGCAGTCCGGCAAAAACGCGTGCACCTCGTTCACCATCGCGCGATCGCCGATCACGGCAACCGTCGGAACGTCGTAATGCCCCGCGACCGCCGCGTTGAACACGGCTTCCGTATTCATGTTCAGCCCGTTCAGCCGCAGTCCGTGGATCTTCTTGCTGTTGAATGTGTGGTCCAGCACGCCGCCGACGGTCTGTCCGCCGCCCGCGTGCCCGAACAGAACCATGGCATCAAAGCCTGTCTCGATCTCCTGCATCTGTAAACTCGATCGCATGGCGCCGCTGACGAGATCCGCAGCGGGATCAAGTTCGTCAAACAGCAGGTTTTCCATGTCCGCATGCCCCTCGCATACGAGGATCTCTGTCGCGCCTTCCGCCTTTGCGGCGGCAATCGCGGCGTTCACATCTTTCGTCAGCCGCCGACGGGAAAGCTCGTAATCTCCCTTGCCGCGCAGGGTTTCGTTATAGCTGACGACGCCTTCCATTCCTTCAATATCCACCGATATATAAACACGCAAGCTCATTTTACACCTCCTCAGTCATGACGGAAAGTCGTCTCCGCGGCGATCGCGCATGCGGCACGCACACCCGTCAGAATACAGTCTTCATGAAAAACAACGCGTTCGTTGTGTAAAGGCAACGCCGTTTCCGGACGATCGGTGCGACTGCCGACGCTGACCTGCATGACCGGTGCAAACTGTGAAAACCAAGCGAAGTCCTCGGAGCCCAGGGACGGCGATTCGTATTCAAAGAACCGGTCCGCGCCGAAGCGTTCTGAGACAGCCTTTTTTACGTCCTCAAACATTTCGCGCGGCACGACCAGAGAGGGAACGCCCTTTTCGTAGAGCACCTCGGCGTCGGCGTTATGCGCCATCGCCGTATGCTGCGCGACACGTTCGATCATGCCCGGCAAACGGTCGCGCAGTTCGGGATTGAACGAGCGGACCGTACCGGTCATCGTCACCTCGGACGGCGTCACGTTGAACACAGTGCCGCCGTGGATCGTGCAGATCGACAGCACCAGCGGATCCGCCGGATGATGTTCGCGCGCAACCATGTCCTGCAATGCGCTGACGACGGCGGCCGAGGCAATGATCGGGTCGACGGTTTTATACGGATGCGCGGCATGACCGCCTTTGCCGATCACGCTGATTTTGAGCGTGTCGCTTGCCGCGAGCGCATTGCCGCATTTTGCGCCGATCTTTCCGAGCGGAACGTCCGTTTTGACGTGGAACGCAAACATGTATTTTATGTCCGTTTCGCCGTCCATCACTCCCGCTTCAATCGCGCGCTTTGCGCCGATAAGCGTTTCCTCGCCGCTCTGGAAGATGAACTTTACGCTACCGCAGAGCCGGTCGCGCAGCCGGTTCAGAACGATCGCCGCGCCGAGCACGATCGCGGTATTCAAATCGTGCCCGCAGGCGTGCATCACCCCGTCCCGCTCGGAGCGGAACGACTCGTCCGTTTGTTCCGAAACCGGCAGCGCATCGATATCCGCGCGCAGCGCGATGCGGTTGCCCGGAAGTTCTCCTTCGATGGAAAAGGTCAGGCCGATCTTTTCATCCTTGATGATATATTCCGGCTCGATCCCGTGCGCAAGGAGCTTCTCTTTGATTCGCTGTGTCGTTTCGACTTCATGGAGACCGATCTCGGGAAACCGGTGAAGCGTGCGTCGAAACGCGATCAACTCCTCCCGAAGTGACGCGGCGGCCGCGTCGATGTCCTTTTGCTGCATATGCTGTCTTATCCTTTACTGTCCCAGAAGGTTGTCGACGGTCCGGAACTTCGCCGCAAGCTCGGCAAGATAGTCGACCATGTCATCGAATACCTTTTTGCCGATTTCCGCACTGCCGTCCGCCTTGCCGAAGCAGCCCTGCGGGCAGTAGTCGTGCAGGCGTATGCCGTACGGGGTCTTCAATCCGTTCAGCATAAAGCCGAATCCGCTCGGGGAGAAGTCCAGCTCGCCGAGACGTACGGTCTCGTTAAGCTCTCTGCCGGACTCGATCAGGTCGGTGCGCACCCACTCCGGGCACAGATACATGCAGAGCGAGGTGCCGGGCTCGTTCCCGTGCATCAGTTTTTCCGCCGGATTGTCCAGATATTTTCTTGCAAAAACGCGTGCGAGTTCGGTCGGCCAGAGCGCCGGAAATACGCGTCCGTACTTGTCGCGGATCTTTGCCAGCGCCGCATCGAGCGGAGGCTTGTTGGGATCGTGGTTGTTGACGAATACAATGTGTGTGAAGCCGAGCTTCAAAAGGCTGTCGGTGATGTCAAACAGCAGGGCGGTCAGTGTTTCCGCCGAAATCGTGACGGTGCCGGGGAAGCCCCAAAGCTTCTGCGATTCTCCGTAAGGAATGACGGGTACGATCACCGCGTCGCATTTTACCGCGGCTTCCTCGCAAAGCCTCTGCGCCACGATGTGATCGTATCCCAGCGGCAGATGTTTGCCCTGGCATTCTGTTGTTCCGATCGGCACCAGAACGACGGGATCCTGTTTGATCACTTCCTCCGCTTCCACCCATGTCATATGCGACAGATAGTATTTTTTCATGCTCTCACTCCTTTTTCTCCGTATTGGTATGTCTGATGCACAGGATGCCGTCTCCGTCGGCGATGATCGTATCTCCTGCGCAGACCGCAGCGCCGCCGCAGGAAACCGGCACGCCGATCTCTGCATAGGTCGCCGCATGCAGGAACACGGGGCGAATGCCGCGTGCAAAGACCGGTATGCCAACGGTCGCTTCTTCTGCCGGTTCAAACAGCAGCCCATCTACAATAATCCCCGCTGCGCCGCAAAGAGCGAGCGTTAAGCAGTCCTTTTGATCGAGAACCGCGCAGGTTTCGTTTCCGCCTGCCGAAATGACGATGATATCGCCTTTACACACCCGCTTTTCGAGCGCAGCCACATATGCGTGATCGCCGGGATGCACGCGCACTGTCAAAGCCGGTCCTGCGATGCGTCCGACGTGACCGCACGGAACGATTTTCGCGTCCATGCCGCCGAACGGCGCACAGGCGTCGCATAACTCCGAAAGCGGTTTTGTTTTGTAATCTTTCATGCTTCCTCCTCCAACAGTGCGATCGTTTCATCGATCTCGGCAAACGGGAT
>CADAZC010000078.1 GCA_902792295.1 uncultured Eubacteriales bacterium | reverse complement strand
AAGCCGCATCATCTGAAAGAGCTTTTCCATGTCCGGCTGCTTTTGCGGCGGCGGGGGAGGCGGAGGCGGCGGAGGACAGGGCGGCGCGGGAACCGGCACGTTCAGCCGGTAGGCAAGCTGGTCCGTAAGCTGCGGCGGCAGAAGCGGCGCAAGCGCTTTCACATACGCTTCGACGCCGGCGCGTCCGTGCTCGTCGCGCACGGCTTCGCCCAAAAGGACGGCGCAGCTCAATGGAGACGGTCCGTTTCGTTGCGGTTGTGCGTTCATGGCAAATCCTCCTTGCCACATGGTATGCCGTATGCACGATTTCGGTGCGCGGCGCATAGGATGCAGAGAGGTGATCGAAATGGATCTGAACAAACAATATGAGACATACCGCAATCAAACGAGCGACGAGCTGATGGAAACGCTCCTAAAGCTCACCGCCGAGCAGAAACAAGCCGGCGAGATGAGCGAATCGAAGATGGAGGAGATTTACCGCATGCTCAGTCCGATGCTCTCCGAAAGTCAGAAGGCGCGCATGCGCGAGATCATCCGACGGCTGAACGAGCCGATCTGACGAAAAAACGCAAAATCGTTGCGAAGCGTTCACAATCGCCCCCTTTGCAGCGGGGGCATTTTGTGATATAATCATCTTAATATCGCATCAGGAGATTTCTATGGGATTTTTGGACAAGCTGCTCGGCACGTCGAGCGAAAGCAAACTGAAAAAACTGAAGCCGAAGGTGGCGGCGATCAACGCGCTCGAACCGGAAATGCAGAAGCTTTCCGACGAACAGCTGCGGCATAAGACCGCGGAGTTTAAGGAGCGCCTCAAAAACGGCGAAACGCTGGACGACCTGCTGGTCGAGGCGTTTGCGGTCGTGCGCGAGGCGGGCGTAAGAACCGTCGGCATGCGGCATTTCGACGTGCAGCTTCTGGGCGGCATGGTTCTGCATCAGGGACGCATTGCCGAAATGAAGACCGGCGAGGGCAAAACGCTCGTCGCGACGCTGCCGGCGTACCTGAACGCGCTGGAGGGCGAGGGCGTGCACATCGTCACCGTCAACGATTACCTCGCGAAACGCGACGCGCAGTGGATGGGCAAGATCTATCGCTTCCTCGGGCTTTCGGTCGGCTGCATCGTGCACGATCTCGAATCCGACGAGCGCCGCGAAGCGTACCTTTCGGACATCACATACGGCACGAACAATGAGTTCGGCTTCGACTACCTTCGGGACAACATGTGCGTCTACAAGGAGAACATGGTCCAGCGCGCGCTGCATTACGCGATCGTCGACGAGGTCGACTCGATCCTGATCGATGAGGCGAGAACGCCGCTCATCATCAGCGGACGCGGCGAGGAAAGCTCCGAGATGTATACCGCGGCGGACCGCTTCGTGCGCGGACTGACCCGCGGCGAGGACGTGAAGGAGATCTCGAAGTCCGATCAGCTTTCGGGCGTCGAACAGCCGGAAAGCGGCGACTACATGGTCGACGTGAAGCACCGGCAGGTGTCGCTCACCGCCGAGGGCATCAAAAAGGCGGAAAAGCATTTCAACGTGGAATCGCTTGCCGACACCGAGAACACCGAGCTGAACCACTATATCAAGCAGGCGCTGCGTGCGCGGTCGCTGTTCGAGCGCGACAAGGACTACGTCGTGCAGAACGGACAAGTCATCATCGTCGACGAGTTCACGGGGCGTCTCATGATCGGCAGACGCTACAACGAAGGGTTACATCAGGCGCTGGAAGCGAAGGAGGGCGTGAAGGTCGAGCGCGAGAACAAGACGCTTGCCACGATCACGTTCCAGAACTATTTCCGCATGTTCAAAAAGCTCGCGGGCATGACCGGTACGGCAAAGACCGAGGAGGACGAGTTCTCCGCGATCTACGACCTTGACGTCGTGGAGATTCCCACGAACAAACCGAACATCCGCGTCGACAACAAGGACTGCGTTTACATGACCGAGGAGGGCAAGTTCCGCGCGGTCGTCGAGGAGATCGAGCGGATCCACGCGACCGGGCAGCCGATCCTGGTCGGCACGATTTCGGTCGAGCGCAGCGAATACCTGTCCGCGCTTCTGAAGCGCAAGGGCATCCCGCATGAGGTCCTGAACGCCAAGTACCACGCAAAGGAAGCGGAGATCGTCGCGCAGGCGGGCAAGCTCAACCAGATCACGATCGCCACAAACATGGCGGGCCGCGGCACGGACATTCTGCTCGGCGGCAACCCGGACTTTCTGGCGCGCCGCGCGATGCGGCAGGAGGGCATGGAAGAGGAGCTGATCGACGAGGCGACCGGACATGCCGAAACCGAGGACGAGGCGATCCTTGCCGCGCGCGAACAGTACGCAAAGCTGTATGCGGACTTCAAGAAGGAAACCGACCGCGAGCACGAGGAAGTCGTGAAGCTCGGCGGCTTGCACATCATCGGCACGGAGCGGCACGAAAGCCGCCGCATCGACAATCAGCTTCGCGGCCGCGCCGGTCGTCAGGGCGACCCGGGCAGCACGCGCTTCTACGTGTCCTTAAAGGACGAGCTGATGCGCCGGTTCGGCATGGACCGCATGGAGGGCATGATGACGCGCCTTTCGCCCGACGACGCCTATCCGATCGAAAACAGCTTCATCACGAAGCAGATCGAGAACGCGCAGAAGCGCGTGGAAGCTGCGAACTTCGATACGCGCAAGAGCGTTCTGCGCTATGACGATGTCATGAACAAGCAGCGCGAAGTCATTTACGGCGAGCGCCGCAAGGTGCTGATGGGCGAGGACCTCAAGGATCAGTTCACCAGGATGATCGAGGACACGACCGAGAACATCGTCAACGCCTATGCAAGCGAGCATTCGAAGCCCGAGGAATGGGACATCTCTGCAATCGAGAAGGAGATAAGCGACCTGTGCAGCGCGGATGCAACGGGGATTCTGCACAGCACGGACATCAAGCGCAGGAGCGATCTCATCGACCGCTGCAAGTCGTTTGCCGCATACCGGCGCGAAAAGAAGGAAGCGGAGCTCAATGAGCAGAAGGTCGATGTGCGCGAGGTCGAGCGCATCGTGCTTTTGAGGGCGGTCGACACGAACTGGATGGACCAGATCGACGCGATGGACGAATTGAAGCAGGGCATCGGGCTTCGCGCCTACGCGCAGACCGATCCTGCCAACGCCTATGCGAACGAGGGCGCCGATCTGTTCGACGCCATGATCGAGCGCATCCGCGAGGAAGCCGTGAAAAACCTCTTCCGCGTACAGGTGCGCCGCGCGCCGGTCGAGCGCAAGCAGGTTGCAAAGCCGGTCGACACGCCGTCTTTGGACGGCGCCAAGCCGAAGGTTCTGAAGCGCTCTATGAAGATCGGCAGAAACGATCCCTGTCCCTGCGGCAGCGGCAAGAAGTACAAAAACTGCTGCGGCAGAAACGCGTAACAATTCGGTCTGATGAAAACACAGTTTTCATCAGACCGGTTTTTTCAGTTCCCGCCTATCATCCTTCGGATGATGCGAGCGGCGGGAACTGCAAGGTGTCAAATCCGCCGCGCATGTCGCCGGATTTGACGGATCTGTTTCCCGTTTTTCCTTTGCAGCTTTCTTACTTTCATTCTCAGAAAAGGACCGTGATCAGGTCCTTATGTTTTTTCATTTTCCGGGAACTTTTTATCGCGTTCGCGCGTCTTGCGTTATGAGAATGATCATTCGGACAACGAAAACGGAACATGGAGGAACCCGATGGCAGTGATACATGACGACGTGTTTGTCGAGGAGATCCGGAACGTCAAAAAGACCGCGTTCGGTGTGGCGTATCTGATCCTGAAAAACACGTACGACTGCGAGGACGCGATGAGTGCGGCGATCGTAAAGGCGTACGAGCATCGCGGAAAATTGCAAAAGCGGGACAGCTTTCGCGCATGGTTTCTGCGCGTTTTGCGCAACGAAGCGTACACGATACTGCGCGAGCGCCGCAAAGTCTTTGAGACGGACGAGATCTCCGAACAGCCCGCCCCGTTCCCCGATACGGCGCAGAACCTCGATCTGTACGATGCGCTGATGCAGATTTCGGAGGATCAGCGCAACGCGCTGTATTTGAAGCAGGAGGGCTATACAACGGAAGAGATCGCAGTCACAATGAACATTCCCGTCGGCACGGTCAAATCGCGCATCTTTCGCGCAAAGGAAGCTCTGCGCAGGATTCTGGAGGAAACTGACAATGGATAAAAAGAGTATCCGCGTCTCCGACGCGATCCCCGAAATGCCTGCGTCGTTCGACCGCCGGACGGAGGAAACGCTGAAGTCCGTGTGCGCCGAACGGAGCAGAAAAACGATCAGAAGCATCGAGCGCCGGCCGATCCGCTTCAACAAGAAGGCGTGGATCGCGATCGCCGTTGCGGCGCTGCTGCTCATAACCACCACGGCGGCGGTTGCCGTCGCGATCATCCGGCACAACTACTATTCGCCGTCCGGGTATATGATGCACGGCAAAGACGAGCGCGAACAGAGCGGACAGACGATTCCCGATGTGGAAAACGCGATCGCGTCTGCAAAGCCCGCTGGCGGCAATTACAGCATCGTAATGCTGCCCGAAATGGAGAACGCCGACGAGCTGAACGAATGGCGGCAGAAGATGGGTCAGCCGGTCTATTCCGAGGAGGACTGGGGCTGGATCCGGGAGATCCGTCCCGAAATCGAGGAAGTGCTGGTCGACGGCGCGTCGCTGTCGTTCAACGTCCGGCTGAACACCGATCACGGCATGAGCTTTTCCTACGACCGGTCCCATGACGGACAGCAGCTTGACGCGCTCTGCGACGCGGCGTATTACACCGTTCTCGATACCGGAACCATCGGTGAGCTGAGCCCCGGGACTGGCATCAATCCTGGCTCCGTTTCGGAAACCGGCGCGACGCTGAACACCGAATGCGACCTCGACGAACCGTTCCCGACCGACAGCATCGTCCGCATCACGATGGAGATCGGCATCCGCGACCCGCGGGTGGACGATATGGGCAGCATCGGTCTGCTGGCGAAGATCACGTACACCTTCGAGTTCGACGCCTCCGCAGGCGCGGACGTCGCGCAGCCGATCATTACCGAGCGTCCGCTGTCCGGCTCGATCGTCCTTACGGAATTCGACGTTGATGCACGCGAATACAACAAGCGCGTTTCGCTGGACGGCGTGGTGCTCGAGGAAACAGTCAGCTACCGGAGCACGGGCGTCTATGTGACCTACAAGGTCAAGTCCGCGCCGGAAAGCTGGACGCAGAAGGAAAAGGACGCGCTTCTCTCTCCGAGCAGCGATTCGGGGAGCTTGCCGGGATTCTTCGTTTTGTGCGCGCCGAAGGGCAGCACGGACGAGAACGAGGTGATCATTCCGGGCAAACCGAGCATGACCCCGCCGGGCGAGTACACGCTCATTCTGCCGATCTTCCCCTCGGATTACGAGCAGATCAAAAAGACGGGTTATGAGCTTCGCGTCGGCTTCCGCTGCATCGATTCGTTCAACGATCAGCCGGTCGGCGAGGATTGGCATTTCGTGCTTCCGGACGGTGTGGGCGAATGGGATTTCACCACGTCGCTGCAGCCGATCGGCGTTTACGAACTCCCGCTGCCGTAA
>CADAZC010000077.1 GCA_902792295.1 uncultured Eubacteriales bacterium | reverse complement strand
CGCAAGGGGTTATAGCTCAGTTGGTTAGAGCGCCACGTTGACATCGTGGAGGTCATTGGTTCGAGCCCAACTAACCCCACCAGAACGGAAATCCTGCGGTGTGCGTTACGTTTTATTGTGATAAACCCACAGAGTGATTACGGGAAAGCACGCGTCGGTCGACCTAAAATCAAGCCCGCTTCGACGGGAAGATTGCGGGCTCCGCAGTGTACCCACCTGCCGAGTGGCGGGTATTATCACCCGAAAGCGGACGGCACGGCGGGATTTTCTGGGGATAATGCCGAATTGTGTAATGGTAGCACCTACGACTCTGACTCGTATTGTCTAGGTTCGAATCCTAGTTCGGCAGCCAAAAAAGAAACCTCTTTTGTCTACCGGGGCAAAAGAGGTTTCTTGTTGTAAAGCAACCGTTTCATGTGCTATACTATTCCTTGCAAAAGCGAAAGGAGAGGTTATGATGAAAAAAACAGTTTTCCTGCTTGTTGGTATTTTTGCTGTTTGTGCAGTCCTTACCGGATGCGGAGGACTGTTCAATGATGATGTGTCCAGAGACCGGATCATAGAATATGTCAGCGAAAACCGCGAAATACTGGAGTCGGTTACAGAAGACGAAATACCCGGTGAAGACGCTGAACTGGAATCCTGGATCCATGACCGCCTCGGCAAACAAACAATCGTGAAAAGTATTTACAGATACAACGACAATAATATAGCTTTTTATTGTGGAGGAACCGGCTTGGCGACCAATTCAACATATTCCGGTTTTTATTATTCCGCGGACGACACGCCTTTTGCGCTGGAGTTTCCTTCGAATGAGTTGACGGAGATCTCTCCCGGGGTTTTCGAATGGAAGAGCAGTACCGGAGAAGCGATCACTACAGAAAGAATTATGCCAAACTGGTTTTATTATTACATGGAGTGGTACTAATCTGAACACAGGGAGCATCCTGTTTCGGTACACTTTTAGGCGTATTTAGCTTGATTTCGTCCCTTTTGGGCGTACTTATGCATGAAAGAAACCTCTTTTGTCTACCAAGACAAGAGAGGTTTTCTTTGTACGGGTGATGATCTTCTGCCTGAATGTTTTTATTGACTGTCTTGACGTCAATGCACGGAAATCATAAAAATCTGTATCTCTTTCTTGCATTCGGGCGAAAAGTATACTATAATTACAGGCGATAATTTTTACGGAAAGGAGGATTCCGATGGATCTGTTTTCAAAATGTCACAATCCGGTTCTCGATGAGATCCGTGCAAAGGACATCTACCCGTATTTCCACGAGCTCGAAAGCATGCAGGCGCCCGAAGTCATGATGGAAGGCAAGCGCCGCATCATGCTCGGCTCGAACGGATACCTCGGGCTTGCCACGCATCCCCGCGTGATCGAAGCGGGCGTCGAAGCATTACGCAAATTCGGCTCCGGCTGCGCGGGATCGCGATTCCTGAACGGCACGCTTGTGCTGCACACGCAGCTTGAACGCGAGCTTGCCGCGTTTTTGGGCAAGGAGGCCTGCATGACCTTTTCGACCGGATTCCAGAGCAATCTCGGAATCATCAGCGCGATCGCCGGACGCGGGGACGTCATCCTCTGCGATCGCGAAAACCACGCCAGTATTTACGACGGCTGCAAGCTATCCTACGCCGATATGGTGCGCTATCGCCATAACGACATGGAGGACCTTGAAAAGAAGCTTTCGAACGTTCCCGACAAAGCGGGTCGCCTCATCGTCACCGACGGCGTCTTCTCGATGGGCGGCGACATTGCAAACCTCCCGGAGATCGTACGGCTCGCAAAGAAATACGGCGCACGCGTCATGGTCGACGACGCGCACGGTCTCGGCGTCATGGGCGAAGGCGGCAAGGGCACCGCAAACTACTTCGGTCTCGACGACGACGTGGACATCATCATGGGCACGTTCTCAAAGTCGCTTGCCGGCATCGGCGGGTTCATGGCGGCAAAGGCGGATATCGTAGACTATGTGCGGCACACCTCGCGTCCGTTCATTTTCTGTGCGTCCATTCCCCCCGCCTCCTGCGCGACCGTCACCGAAGCGCTGCACATCCTGATCGAACAGCCGGAGCTGCCGAAGCGGCTCATGCAGCTTTCGATGTATATGCGGAACAATCTGAAGCGCGAGGGCATCGCGATCCGTGAAAGCACGACGCCGATCATCCCGCTGTATACGCACGACCTCGAAACCACGCTGCGCGTCGAAAAAGCGCTGTTCGAACGCGGCGTGTACGTCAACCCCGTTCTGCCGCCCGCCGTGCATCCGAGCGAATGCATGCTCCGCACGAGCTACATGGCGACCCATACCGAAGCGCTCCTCGACGAGGCGCTCGGCGTTATCAAAGAGGTGTTCACCGAATATGCAATCTGAACGCAGGATCGTCGTCATCACCGGCGCGTCCAAAGGAATCGGGAAAGCGGCAGCCGCCGCTTTTTCGCATGCGGGCGATCGCGTGTACGACCTTTCGAGGCGCGGTGAAACGACCGAAAACGCCGTTCACGTCCCCTGCGACGTAACGGATGAAACGATGTGCAAAGAGGCGATAGAAGCCGTTTTACGCGATGCGGGACGCATCGACGTGCTGATCCTGAACGCGGGCTTCGGCATCTCCGGACCGATCGAAACGACCGAAATCGAAGCGGCGAAAAAGCAGTTCGACGTATGCCTGTTCGGCGCGGTGCGCGTGCTGAAAGCCGCGCTGCCCGCCATGCGGGAAAGCAAGGGGCATATCCTGTTCACCTCTTCCGTCGCCGCCGTCACGCCTATCCCCTATCAGGCGTTCTATTCCGCGGCGAAGGCGTCGATCGACAGCGTCGTGATGGCGCTGCGAAACGAGCTCAAAGGCACCGGCATCCGTGTTGCGGCGGTGCTGCCGGGCGATGTGAAAACGGACTTCACCGCCATGCGTGAAAAGAACGCCGTGAACGAAGCGCTGTACCCGAACGAAGTGAAATCCGTCGCCAAAATGGAGCATGACGAGCAGCACGGCATGAGCCCTGACCGCATTGCAAAGCGGTTTTACCGGCTCTCGCTGCAGAAGAATCCCAAGCCGTTCTGCTCGGTCGGGATCGCGTATTCCGCGGTGCTCGTGCTGATCAAGCTCTTCCCCGCCCGCTTCGCCGACTGGGTGCTCGGCAAGATGTACGCGTAACCGAGGCAAAAGCGTTGAACTGGTCCTTCGTTGAAACACCGCGCCCCTACGGGCCCGCGCATATTCTGATCCTGCTCGGCATTGCCGCGCTGCTGATTCTCTTTTGGATCGCATCGCGGAACGCGCGGGAGAAAACGCTTATGCGCATCCTGTTCGGCTGCGGTCTTTTTATGCTCGCCGCCGAAGTCTTTAAGCAATGGTTCGTGATCCGGTATATCTACGCCGGCACGTCTTCAATGTGGTTCTTTCCGTGGCAGCTTTGCAGCATAGCAATGTACTGTTCGGCGCTCGTCCCGTTTTTGAAAGGCAAAGCGCAGGAAGCCGTGCTCGTGTTCCTCTCGACGTTCTCGGCGATCGGCGCTGTTTTTGCGCTCGCGATCCCCGACGACATGATGCGGCCGCAGATCCTGCTGTTTATTCACAGCTTTCTCTATCACGCGCTGATGCTGGTTGAAGCGATCGCCGCGCTGCGGATCCTGTGTCTTCGCAGGCGCGCGTCGTTTCCGCCCGCGCTTGTGCTGTTTCTCATCGCCGCGGCGGTTGCGGAGGGGATCAACGTCGTAAGCCACCTGCTCATTCATGACGTTTCGCACGAAGCAAACATGTTCTACATCACGCCGTTCTATCCCTCGACGCAGCCGGTGTTCCGGGAGATCGCCCTCCGTGCGGGCGTCTTTGTCGAAATCATCGTCTATCTCGGCGCGATCGCGCTTGCGGGCTTTTTGCTCTATCTGATCGAATCCCTCCGGATCAAACGAAAAACAAAATAAAAAAGCCGCTGATCGCTCAGCGGCTCTGTTTTTTTCTCAGAGATCATACCCGTTCGGGTTCATGGACTGCCAGTGATAGCCGGTCTTGCACATATCGACCAGATCGCGCTCCGCAACCCAGCCGAGGAGCTCCTTTGCAAGCGCGGGGTCGGCGTAGTTTTCCGCGACGTCGCCGGGACGGCGGGCAACGATCTCGTACGGGATCTCCACGCCGTTCGCATCCTCGTAGGCGCGGATCACATCGAGCACGGAATAGCCGGTGCCGGTGCCGAGGTTGATCGCGATCGCGCCGGTGTGTGCGTCGGCGTATTCAAGCGCTTTCAGATGCCCCTTTGCAAGGTCGACCACATGAATGTAGTCGCGCACGCCGGTGCCGTCGGGCGTCGGATAATCGTTGCCGAACACGCGGAGCTTTTGAAGCTTTCCGGTCGCGACCTGATTGATATACGGCAGCAGGTTGTTCGGAATTCCCTGCGGGTCCTCGCCGATGAGTCCCGAATCGTGCGCGCCGATCGGGTTAAAGTACCGCAGAAGAACGACGGACATTTCGGGATTTGCAAGCGCGAAGTCCGAAAGGATCTGCTCGCCCATAAACTTCGTCCAGCCGTACGGATTCGTGCACCAGCGCGGCGCATCCTCCTTGATCGGCACCTTCGGCACGCCGTAAACCGTTGCGGACGAGCTGAACACGATGTGCCGCACGTCAAACTCCTTCATGCATTCCAGAAGCGTCAGCGTCGCGTCGAGATTGTTTCGATAATATTCGACCGGCTTTGCAACGCTTTCGCCGACGGCTTTGAGACCGGCGAAATGGATGATCGCGCCGAAATCGTTTTTCTTAAAAAGCTTGCGCATCGCGTCCCTGTCGCACACGTCGACCTTTGCAAAGTCGGGACGCTTGTCTGTGATCGTCTCAATGCGGTCCAAAACCGCTTCCTTGCTGTTTCTGAGATCGTCCGCGATCAGGACAGGATAGTCCGCATTCAGAAGCTCCACCACGGTATGCGAGCCGATATAGCCCGCGCCGCCCGTCACCAGAACCGTTTTTTTCATAAAAACCTCCGAAATCTTACTGTATTTCATTATACCGGACCGTATGCGAAAAAGCAAGCGCGTATCAAAACGCAGTTTTCCGTCCATACTGATTCCAAACTGCGAAAGAAGGACAGAAGCATGAAAGCAACCGGCATTGTGCGGCGTATCGACGAACTCGGCAGGATCGTCATTCCGAAGGAGATCCGCCGTGTTTTACGCATCCGCGAGGGCGATCCGATCGAGATCTTCACCGAGGAGGACGGCATCGTGCTGAAAAAATACGCGCGCATCCGCGAACTCGGCGACTATGCGGAGACGTACTGTCAGGCGCTGACCGGCGCTTTGGGCTTTTCCGCCGCCGTCACAGACACGGAAACGGTGCTGTTTGCCTCCGGCGCGCTGAAAAAGCAGCTGCTGCACGCAACCCTCTCGAGGGCGTTTGTAGACCGCATGCGCGACCGGCAGACGACCCTTGCGCCCGAAGGGTTTCCGCTTCTGTCGAACTTCCCCGCCCTGCGGCTCTCCGCCGTTCCGGTCACGTCGAACGGTGACGTTCTTGGCAGCGTTCTGATCGCAACCGACGAATCGCGGCTCAAGCTCACCGAAACCGAGCTTTCGATCCTCAAAACCGCCGCGCTGTACCTCGGCAAGCAGTTGGAGTAGGGCCGCTCCTTACAGCAGGCGCTTCATGTC
>CADAZC010000076.1 GCA_902792295.1 uncultured Eubacteriales bacterium | reverse complement strand
CACGTCGGGCACGCGCCGAACGGATTGTTGAACGAGAACGCGCGCGGCGCAAGCTCCTCAAGCGCAATGCCGCAGTCCGGGCAGGCGTAGTTCTGCGAAAACAGCAGTTCTTCCCCGTCCTGCACCGCGACGATCGCAAGATTCTGCCCGAGCACGAACGCGTGCTCCAGGGATTCGGTCAGCCGGCTTTCGACGCCTTCCTTCAGAACGATGCGGTCGATGACCGCTTCGATGGTATGCTTTTTCTGCTTGTCGAGCGACGGCGCCTCCTCGATCGGATAGACCTCGCCGTCGATGCGCACGCGCACATATCCCTCGCGCTGCAGCCGCTCGATGACCTTGGTGTGCTCGCCCTTGCGCCCGCGAATGCAGGGCGCGATGATCGAAAGCCGCGTGCCCCCGGGCAGTTCCATGACCTGATCCACGATCGTGTCGATGGATTGACGCTCGACCACTCTGCCGCAGTTCGGGCAGTGCGGAATGCCGCAGCGGGCATAGAGAAGGCGCAGATAGTCGTAGATCTCCGTCACCGTGCCGACCGTGGAACGCGGGTTGTGTCCCGTGCTCTTCTGGTCGATCGAGATCGCAGGCGAAAGACCGTCGATGCGGTCGACGTCGGGCTTGTCCATCTGCCCGATGAACATGCGCGCATACGAAGATAAGCTCTCGACATAGCGCCGCTGCCCCTCCGCATAGATCGTGTCGAACGCGAGCGAGGATTTGCCCGAGCCGGAAACACCCGTCATCACCACGAGCTTGTTGCGCGGGATGACGAGATCGATGTTTTTCAAGTTGTGTTCTCTTGCGCCGTAGATGCAGAGATCCTGATCTTTTCGTTCCATATTATCTATTATCTGTGACGGACCGAGGCGATCGCCTGCGCGGAAATGCACAGCCCCCGTCCTTCGTCATTCATTCCTTCCGTCGTCGTCGCCTTCACCGAAACCGCATCCGGCGAGATGCCGAGATCCGCGGCGATCGTGCGCTCGATCGTTTCCCGGTGCGGCGCAAGCTTCGGTCGCTGACAGATGACCGTCGCATCGACGTGTGCGACGACCATGTCCCGTTTTTGCACCAGTTCATTGACCTTGCGGAGCAGAACGCGGCTCGAAATGCCGGCGTACTGCGCGTCGGTGTCGGGAAAGAGCTTGCCGATGTCGCCGAGCTTCAGCGCGCCGAGGATCGCGTCCATGATCGCATGCAAAAGAACGTCCGCATCGGAGTGTCCCAAAAGTCCCTTCTCAAACGGGATCTCGACGCCGCCGAGAAACAGCTTTCGTCCCTCGACGAGCCGGTGCGTATCGAATCCGATGCCGTATGCGGGCGGTTCGAGGCGGTTTTTCGCCCACGCCCAGTCCGCTTCGGTCGTGAGCTTTCGGTTCTCCTCGCTGCCGGGAACCAATGTCGGCGCGCCGAACCGCTTCGCGTACAGCGTGGCGTCGTCGGTCGCATAAGCGCCCTGTTCATACGCCGCCCTGATCCGGTCCAGCCGGAACGCCTGCGGCGTCTGCATGCGAAACAGCGTGTTCCGGTCGAGCGTTTCGACCGCGCCGTTTTCTTTGCGCATGACCGTGTCGGTCACGGGCATTGCCGCCACGCCGGAGCCGGTCTCCGTCGCCGCTTCGATGCAGGCGCGAACGATCTCGGGCGAAACAAAGCAGCGCGCCGCGTCGTGAATGACCGCAACGTCGCCGTTTGCCGCCGCAAGCGCGTTTCTGACCGAATCGGTGCGCTGTTCGCCGCCCTGCACGACGGTATGCGGCACGGGTACGCAAAGGGCTGCGACCGTTTTTGCACTTTCGCCGTTCACCGCAAATACGAGCGAATCGCAGCCGCCCGCGATCAGCGCGTCCATCGAACGTTCGATCGCGGTCCTGCCGCACAGCGGCGTATTCAGTTTATCGAAGCCCATGCGGTGCGAAGCGCCCGCGCAGAGCAGAATCCCGACGGCGCTCATGCGTCCCCCGAAAGCACGGTATAGAGCGAATCCGCATCCTCCTTGCGCACGACCTCCGGCGTCTTCTCGACGCGGCAAAGCATGTGCTTTCCGCCGAGCAGAATGTCGATCGTGTCGCCCGGCTTCACTTCGCTTGCGGGCTTCGCGACCTTGCCGTTGATCGAAACGCGTCCCGCGCCCGCCGCCTCATTTGCGACGGTGCGCCTTTTTATGATGCGCGAAACCTTTAACCATTTATCCAGCCGCATATCAACCTCCGAACGGCGTGAATCCGAACCCCAGCGTGCGGGTAAACTGCAGAACGAGCACGATGACGCCGAGCACCGCGGTGTAGATCGCAAACCCCAGAAGCCCCTTCTTTGTGATCAGACGGATCATAAAGCGAACCGCGAAATAGCCGGAGATCGCCGCGACGAGCATCGCAAGGATCAGCGCCGCGCCGAACGAGAACGTCAGGTCGAGCGCCGCCGGTTCCTTCACGAGCTTATAGAGCTCCAGCACCAGTCCGCCGAGAATCGCCGGAATCGAAAGCAGGAACGAGAAATCCGCCGCGCTCTTGCGATCGAGGCGCATGCCCAACGCGCCCGCGATCGTTGCGCCGGAACGCGAAACGCCCGGCAGAACGCCGACCGCCTGCATGCCGCCGATGACCAGCGCGTCGGTCCAGCGCATGGTTTTTATCGACTTCGTCGCCTTTCTTCTGCGGCTCATCAGTTCGCTGACCGTCAGGATGATCGCCGTCAGCAGGAAGCAGACGCCAAGCAGATTGTTTTCATCGAGCCATTTGTCGAGCGCATCCCATTTTTTCAGGATGAGCGCAACGGCAACCGTCGGCAGCGTCGCGATGATCAGATACAGCGTCAGCGGCTGGATCGGATGCCTGAGAATCGCAAGAACCTGCTCACGATACACGATCAGAACCGCGATCAGCGTCGCGACATGCAGCATGACCGTGAAAAACGGCGTGCCGAACTCTGCGCCGACGTTGTTCGTCAGCGTGGAAAACAGCGCCAGATGCCCCGAACTGGATACGGGCAGGAATTCACAAAGCCCCTGCACCAGGCCGAGAAAAGCCGCAATAAGAAAATACATGGTGTACCTCCGATAATATTCTGATTGTATCATACTATGAAAACCGGAAAAATACAATAGATGCGAGGTGATTTCATGCTGTGTTACTGGATTCTGAGGCGTCCGGACGGAACGCCCGCCGGACTTGTGCGCGTGCAGAACGACCGCGTACTTTTAAAGCCCACCGCGCCGATCGCGGGGACGTTCACGCTGTTTTCCGATACCGAAGCCGTACCGATCCTGCCCGAAAACGAAACCGTTCTTCCCCGCGCAGCCGCGCTGCTCGGAACGGAAAACGGCGAACCGACCTGCTTTGCCGCCGCGCCGGATGCAAAACCGCTTGCACATTACCGCAGAATATTGTCCCAATTTCGCACCATAAAGAAAGCAGACCCGGAACCGGTCGCAGCGCAGGCGTCCGATTCGCCAGATATATCCCAAAATAGTACCATACCTGTGGAAACATCGGAAGATATCCCGGAACACCCCGATAGCATATCCCAAAATAGCACCATAATTTCGGACAGTATCGATGATACTGCGCGGGAAGCGCAGGCGTTTTCGGCGCTTTTGCAGCATGCAGACGCGTTCTATGCCGCCTATGAAACCGATCCGTCCGTCCGTGGTGTGGATAACATGGTGCAAAAAGAGGATAAGATGGAGGAAAGAGGGATCGATCTCTTTGCGCAGGAGTACCCCGGCGCACGGTGGCGATACGTGGACGGAACGGATGTGCTGGCGCACTATGAGGGAACCTGGCGGCAGCCGAACGGACAGATGCTGCATATCCTTGCGGTGCGCGGACGCGCCGCGCCGAGACCGCCGCGCGCGCTGTACGGCTTCACGCGGTTTCTGCGCGATCGCGACGGCACGGGCTACTGGCTGCGGCTGACGCCTCTGCCGTAAATGAAAACCCCTCCGTTCATCACGCGGAGGGGTTTATTTGAGGCGCGGCGCGCATCTGGAGAATGAGGGGATAATCGCGCCGCTGCGGTCGGGGTTCGACCGGCCTCTGTGCCGAACGGTTTGAGAATCATCAAGCAGAACCGCCGGCAAACCGCACCGGTGTCAAAAAATATTGAACACCGTGTTGATTTATTGATTCGTGTGTATTATTATATTATATAAAGTATGATGATTCAATCGACAATTTCATGTGTTTGTGTCCGATTTCAGGATCAAATGCAACAAAAACGGCGCAGCAAAGATCGGAGGACAATATGAAAAACCCGGAACACCGCGTACAGACGACAAAACGCCTGCTGAGAAGCGCGCTGACCTCGCTGCTTGCGGAAAAGCCGCTCAGGAGCATCACCGTAAAGGAACTCTGCGCGCGGGCACAGATCAACCGCGGCACGTTTTATGCGCATTACGCCGACGTGTACGATCTGCTGAGTCAGATCGAAGCGGAAATGGAGACGGAGTTTTACGCCGCGCTGGAGCCGGTGCTGTCCTCGGCGGACAACCTGACTCCGCCGAAAGCCACCGCGAAGGTTTTTCGCTGTCTGGAAGCGAACGCCGACCTGTGCCGCGCAACGCTCGGTCCGCACGGTGACCGCGAATTTTCGGCGAGGGTCATCGAAACGGGGCGAAAGCGGTGTGAGGAAAGCTGCAAAAAGCATTTCCCGAACGCAAGCGACCGGCAGATCGAAACGTACTTCACATTCATCACCGGCGGCTGTATCGCGCTGATGGAGCGCTGGCTGAAGGAGGACATGGCGGAAAGCTCCGCAGTACTTGCCGACGCCGCGGAACAGATCATGGAAAACGGACTCGGGTTTTTACAGTAAAGGATCATGCAGTTCACGGATTACATCTTCGATCTCTACGGCACGCTTGCCGACGTCTGCACGGACGAAGCGCCGGCCGCGTTCTGGACGCGTGCGGCAAAAGACGCCGAGGCGTTCGGCGCGTCTTTCACGGGCGAAACGCTGCGCGCGCGATACCTTGCACTCTGCGCGGACGAGGTCCGGCTGCGCGCGGAAACGCTCCCCGACGTGCCGGAAGCGCTGATCGAACCGGAGCTTTTGAACGTGTTTTGCCGCCTTCTTTCCGAATGCGGCGCGGACGCCGGAAACGCCGCCGCGTTTGCACGGACGTTTCGCCGCCGTTCCACGCGCTGGCTGCGCCCGATGCCGTATGCGTCCGAAACGCTGATCGCGCTGAAACAGCACGGCGCGCGGGTGTTTCTGCTGTCCAACGCGCAGGCGTGCTTTACAAACGACGAGCTCGCTGCGCTCGGTCTTTCCGACAAGTTCGACGGAATCCTTTTGTCCTCGGACGCGGGTATGAAAAAACCGTACCGCGGACTCTTTCAGCTGCTGCTCGACCGGTATGCGATCGACCGCGGCACGGCGGTCATGGTCGGAAACGACGCGGTCGCGGATATCGGCGGCGCGCATGCCGCAGGGCTTTGCAGCCGGTATTATCACACATGGCAGTCCGGTCCGCGCCCCGCGTCTCTGCCGGATGACTGTCTGGAAATCCCCGACCTTTCCGCGCTGCTGTAAACACATTTGCAAATAAAAAAGCAGGAGTCGTTTGACTCCTGCTTTTGCTTTGGTTTTGATTATTCAATAATGCTCGCAACAACACCGGAAGCAACCGTACGGCCGCCTTCACGGATTGCGAAGCGAAGACCCTGCTCCATCGCGATCGGCGTGATCAGCTGGATTTCCATGCGA
>CADAZC010000075.1 GCA_902792295.1 uncultured Eubacteriales bacterium | reverse complement strand
GGTGATTTCGACCTGACGGATCGTGCCGTCCGGCTCAATTTCGATGGGTTCGGCGCATGCCTGACGGGAAAAATCCGTATTGTTGGTGCAGCGGTGATAGAAGATGTAATACCGACCGTTGATGCGTTCGATACCGCCATGGATCGTTCCCGCGTTGTTCTTCGGCTGTGTGTTCCCGCGATAGCCCAAGTCGCTGTTGGAAACGATCACGCCGCGATAGACAAAACCATGATCCGGATATTGGGAAGTGGCATACGCCAGTTCGTTGTTCGTCCCGGAGGAATAGACCAGATAATAGAGATCGCCGAATTTACGCCGAATTTACGGATCGACGCCGCCTCGTAAAACGGATGGCGGTACAGATCGCTTCCTTTCGGCGCGGTGGTCTTGCTGTCTAAGATTGCTTTCGGCTCGCCCTTGACTGTCAGCATATCGTCCTCCAACTCTACGACGGCGCAGGAGAGAACGCAGGGTTTTGTCGCTTTGATCTCTTTCACTGAACGATTGCAGAGCTTGGACAGCACGAGCCGATACAGCAGCTGCAAAGTGCGATTCCGAAAATCCCGACCGAGTCCCCAACCGTAATAGAGCCGGATGCGCCCGTTATCGTTCAGTACGGCGGGGTCGTTGGTCAGATATTTGAGCACCGGCGTTCCGTCCGCATAGCGGATATCGCCGAGATACGAAAACGGCCCTTCGGGGCAATCGGACACCGCAACGCTCATCGGGCCGAACGGTGCAGTATTGGGACCTGCCGCAAAGTAATACAGATAATACCGTCCGTCATTGCCCTGCACGCAGTCGGGCGCATAAAAATCGACAAGTTTCCCACCCCGGCTTCGCGGGTCCTGTTCCTTGCGGAAAGAAACGCCGTGACAAGTCCAGTCGGAAAGATCGTTCACCGGCGCCGACCAAACCGCATAATCTTCGGTGCAGAAGCGGGTGCTGTTTGCGGCGTCGTGGCTGCCGTACAGGTACACCCGATCACCGAACACATGGGGTTCGCCATCGGGAATGTATTCGGTTAAGGGCAGAAACGGATTCGGCATAGTCGCTCCTTACGCATGCGCCGTAATCAGCGCAACATCGTTGGTTGAAAGAGACAGGCGGATGACGGTTTTTCCGTTTTCGACTGCAAACGGCAGCGGTTCTTCCGTGAGCTTTGACCGTTCCCTGATCGAAGCGACTTCGTCGCGGGTCAGATTGTCCGGCGATCCCATCTCTTTCCAAAGACGCTTGGGGTTGCAATGGTCGTCGTCAATTCGCTGTACGGTCACATCCGATGCGGCAAAATCAAGGGACAGTTCTACTTCATGTCGCTTGTTTTCAAAATAATCTCCGCTCTGCGGCGTGAGCAGGATCTGTACGTTCCGCCCATCTGTAAATGCACCGCAGTCGATCTCGCACGCTTCGGGCAGAGCAAGGCGGTTCGGATACAGCTTGGACAGCATCCGAAAGCCCCAAAAGTTCGGCTTGGGGATGCCGTCGTTGCTGACGACGCCGAAGGAACCTACAAACGGACGCGGCAGCATGAACTGTTCCTCAAAGAGATCGGAGCAGCACCAGAACATATAGGCGGCAAGCGTATTGTCAAGGTCGAGACAGGATTTGACTGCAAACGCCGCGGAATACTTCTCGTCATGCACCGGCGAACCGAACACCGCCATAGAGTTCCATTCGGTGATCAGAAGCGGACGCGAACCGACCTTTGCTTTGGCTTCCCGATCCATTTTAGCAAGCGCGCCCTTATCCCAACGCTTCGCGTCCTCTGGCAGAAAGAACATATCCGTCATCGTTTCGGACAGTTTCCGGTGTTCTTTCACCGCCCGCTGCGATGCAGAAAACATATGCTTGATGTTATTGAAATTGATGAAATTGCCGAATGCGTCGCCCGGATAATGGTGTGTGGAAACAAAGTCGCAGGGAACACTGTTCTGCTCGCAATAGGTCAGAAACTCCGGCAGCCACTTGCACGCGCTGGTGGACGGACCGCCCACGCGGATCAACGGATCGACCTCCTTGACCGCCCTTGCGGTGGCTTCATACAGTTGAAAATAGTCCTTTTGCTTTCCGGCAAAGAAGCATCCGAGATCCGGCTCGTTCCAGACCTCGAAATACCACTGCTCCACTTCTTCTTTTCCGTAGCGGTCGATCAAAAAACGGACGAAGCGTTTGATATAGTCCGACCATGCGGAAAGCGACTTTGGCATGGTGATGTTCGGCGCGTAGCGAAGACCGAGCTTTTTGCCGCTTGCGAGCGCGGACGGCATAAACGACAGTTCCACGAACGGGCGCACACCGACGGAAAGCAGATTATCATAGATGTGCCCGACTTGCCGGAAGTTGATCTCCTCGATCTTTTGATTGCCGGGTACGCTCTTGAACATTTTGCAATCACTCATCCGCTGATAAGTCAGCATATCGTCGTCCAACACACCGTGACAGCGGATACGTTTGATCCCCAATTCATCATGCACGAGCTTGATGTGTTCCAGAACATCCGTTCGATGCAGCAAATAGGCATGGCAGTTGCCCATACCCTCCTGCCACGAAAAATCGGTTGGCGTTGTTTGCGCGTTTCGGTTGATGTTAATGTTCATTCGTTTCCTCTCTTACTGAAAGTCCTTGCAGGTCTCGCTTGCAAAAATCATCTCAAGTACCCGCACGGCAGAACGGTTCAGCGCGGCGCGGTCGAGCTTTCCCGCTTTCAAGTCATTGTACAGCGTTTTTGCAACTTCCTTTGTGCCGGGCATGATCAGATCGTTGCCCGCATGGATTGCTTCCGCATACGAGCATTGATCGGTTGCATTCCAGTCGCTCATGACAAGTCCCTTAAAATTCCATTCGTCCCGCAGCACGTTGGTCAAGAGTTCTTCTGTGTTGCAGACATACTTTCCGTTGACGCGATTGTAGGAGGACATAACCGTCCAAGGCTTGCCTTCCTTAATCGCGATTTCGAAACCGCGCAGGTAGATTTCTCTCAAAGCCCGTTCGGAGACGTTTGCCGAGACACGCATCCGGTTGTCTTCTTGATTGTTGCAGCAGAAGTGCTTGATGCTGACGCCGACGCCGCCCATGGACTGAACACCGCGGGTGACGGCGGCCGCCATCTTTCCGGAAACGATCGGGTCTTCGGAATAATACTCAAAGTTGCGCCCGCAAAGCGGATTCCGATGAATGTTCAGCCCCGGTGCAAGCCACACCGAAACGCCGATTTCTTTCATTTCGCGCCCGACTGACCTGCCCACTTCTTCCATGAGTTCTGTATCGAAGCTCTGTGCCAGCACCGTTTCGCTGGGCCATGCGGTCATGTATCGGTAAACGGGAATCCCTTTTCCCATAAACCGCTTCAGAAAGCCCTCGGTGTTCTTCAGCCAACCCCAACGCCAATCCTCCGGAAGCCCATCCGGATAACCAGGTAGACCGCTCTTTTGGATCGCCACTTTCGGAACTACATTTAACCCGGCGGGGCCGTCGGACAGGACAATATTCGGAACGCCTTTTTTGAGCAGCGATGTGCAAGTGCGCCCCGCCGCGCCCATGACCTGATTGTACGCCCGCAAAGGATAGCCGCCGCCGGTGACCAGCAAACACTTTTCTCGATCAGTCAGGGAAGCAAGGACCTTGCTTACATGCCCGCCGTGCATTTCTTCGTGCTTCACGCGCGTAATCGGATAAACTCTTTCTTCCGGCAGAGAGAAATTGCCGCATAGCTCATTTTCCAAATACAGTATATACGATCCCGCTTCCAAAAGAAAGGCGTGTTTTTCTTCATCGAAGATCGCAATCTGTTCCAAATCGAACGAAACGGTTATTGTTTCGCTTTCGCCGGGCGCAAGATTTCCGGTTTTCGCAAATGCAACAAGGCATCGCTTTTCGTGGTCAATCTTTCCGTCGGGCTTTTGCACAAACAGCAGCACCGTTTCACGCCCTGCCATATTGCCGGTATTCTGTACGGTCACAACGGCGGCGCGATCCGATACATCGCTTACCTTCTTTGAAAAAGTCGTATAACTCAGACCATACCCGAACGGATACCGCGGACGGATGCCGTTTTTCTCAAACCAACGATAGCCGACATAGATGCCCTCGCGGTATTCCTCGTTTTCCAGATCGCCGTTGCGATGTCCGAATGTGTCCGCCGCAGGATAATCCTCATACCGTACCGCCCAAGTATCGGTCAATCGTCCGGAGGGACAGTCTTTTCCGGTCAGGATATCGGCAAGTGCGTTTCCTCCCTCGGTTCCCGCCTGACCATAGAACAGCACGGCGTCGATCCGCGTCTCATCCAGGATCGACAGGTCGATTACGCTGCCGCAGTTCAGTACCAGGATCAGCTTTTTATAATGGGCAGAAAGCTTTTTCAAACTCTCCTTTTCCACATCGGAGAATAGATAATCGCCTTTTTCCACGCGGCGATCATATCCTTCACCCGCCTGCCTGGATAGTACATAGATCGCGGTATCGGTTTCATCGGTCAGCTCGTCGCCTTGGATCGGCGCACAAGTCGGATACGGCATGGGCTGTTCGCCGATCTTGATAAACATCTGCATGGTGCGGATCGGGCCATAGCCGCGGATACTTTCCTCTACGCCTGCTTTCCATTCTGCGACGTCTGCCTTGTACTTTGCTTCAAAGCGATCCATCCAAAGCGTATTCGGGAACGTGAATCCTGCGTTTTGAAGCCCCTGTTCAATGGATACGCTGTAACGCTCGTGCACATCGCCGCTGCCCGCTCCGCCCTTGACCGTCATGCGGCTGCCGGGCCCATACAGCGCGATCTTGCCGGGCTGCATCGGCAGAACGCCATCGTTTTTCAAAAGAACGATGCCCGCTGCCGCCGCTCTCCTTGCCAAAGCGCGATGCTCTTTTTCCCGTTGGGATTCCTCCGGCGACATCGCCCCGAAAAACTGAAAGCGTTTCATGCCCGTATCTCCACTGTCGCTGTTGCCGAAGGATAGCCCTTACTGTCTGCTTTGATTGTGATGGTGCCTTCCTTGTTTGCACGGAACACGGCAAGCGCCCGTCCTCGATAGGTATTATGGTTGGGCATGTCGAACACCTCATCTGTTTTCGTCAGCGCGCTGCCGAAGCCCAAAAGCTCTGCGTTATCCGCCGCAATCTCTGCGCGCTGCTCGATATACGGCTTCAACACGCCGTTTTGATCGGTGAACTCGATCGGCACATAGAACACCTCGCCGGGCCGGACGAGCATCTTTTCCGGCTTGACCGAAAGAATCGTTTCCATGCCACCTGTTTTCAGCTCGCTTACTGAAAGAACTGTGCCTTGCTCGTCCAACGCCTCCGCACGAAGCGTTCCTGGCGCGTACTTTGTATGAAAGATCGCTTTGTATGCTTTGATCGGTTTTATCCCGATCTCTTTACCGTTCAGCGTCAACCGCACTTCAGTGGCATTTGCATACACCTCGACCGTTGCCTTTGTACCCTCAAAGCCATGCCAAGTCCAACTGTCCAAAGCGTTGGTAAATTGCCATGCGCCCGTGACAGGCGTTTCCTTCGCGTGATTGAGCGGACGAACGCCGATATACGGCGTTTTGCGAAATCCCCAAACAATCTGCATAAATGCCATCTGTGCAAGCGGGAGCCCGGTTATGTCAATCATGCCCTGCCCCGAAAGCAACGGCAGTCCGGGATAAGACGGATAATACCAACCCATGCAGGTCTCGCCGAGATAATCCCATGCAGCCCAAACGAAATCGCCGACGAGCTGAGGGTATTTCTGTACACGTGCCCAATTATAAGGCAGATCGCCGCTCATGGTTTCCGTGCCGAGCATCAGGCGATCCGGATATTTGTGTGTATCAATATCGTAACGTGAGGAAGCGTAATTCAGACCGACAACATCGAGCATCGGTGCGATTTCGCGAACGACGGTTTCCGCTGTCCTGCCCTTGCTCATAAAGAACATCAACCCGCCAAGCTTTTCTGTCCAGTAATTGAAGAACGCGTTCGGGCTTATATTCGCCCTTGTCTTTATAGATACCGATTCCCCGGCTTGCATAAACGTCCAGCAGCACATTAATGCCCGCCGTCACCGGACGGGTATTGTCCAACGAATGCACATAATCGCGCATCCGACCGCAAAGCTCGATTCCTTCTTGTTCGGCGGTTTCCGTAACTTCGTTACCGACGGAATACAGAATCACACACGGATGATTGTACGCCGATTCCACCATGGATTGCAAGTCGTTCTGCCAATCCGAACGGAACCAACGCGCATAGTCGTGGTACGTTTTCGGCGTGTACCAGCCGTCGAACGCTTCGTCGATCACATACATACCCAACTCGTCGCAGGCGTCCAGCAGGATTTGCGACGCGGGATTATGAGAAACACGGATGGCGTTGAAGCCGTTTTCTTTCAGGATGCGGATGCGGCGAAGCTCGCTCTCCCGATATTCGCACGCGCCCAACACGCCGTGATCGTGGTGGATACAGCCGCCGCGCAGCTTTACCGTCTCACCGTTCACGGCAAGACCGTTCTTTGCGTTCCATTTCAGTTCCCG
>CADAZC010000074.1 GCA_902792295.1 uncultured Eubacteriales bacterium | reverse complement strand
ACCGTGCGGAGAACGTTGTCGAGATCTTTTTCGTCCAGTCCCTTTACGGCGATCAGCTCGTCGCGGACCGCATCGTTTTCGGCGATAAACCAGCCGGAAACAAGATCCATTCCGAGGAATGTGCCGTCGCTGAGACGAAATGCAGCCGGCGACGGCTCCGCGCCGTTCAGTTTTTCGCGGAAGAACGGGTCGTTTTTGACGTCGGTGCAGATCGCGTTCAGAAACGCTTCGTCCGCAAAAGATTCCGCGGCAAACCGCTCCTTTGCATAATCCGCAAGCGCCTCGCCGGAGATCGCGTTCGGTGAAAGATTCGGGCGTTCCTTTTCATACATCTTTTTCCATTGTTCCGTCAGTGACGGAATCAGTTTTTTGATCTGCATCGTTGCTCCTTTCTCCCGTTCGGGAAAAGGACGGGCAAAGCATTCCCGTCCCGTCGCTCAGTTTTCCTTCTCCGCCTCAAACCGGTCGATCAGCCCGAGGAAACGCCGGAGGATCGCCGCTGCGTCCGCCGCGTTCGGAACGCCGTCGAATTCGGCGCTCACATCCGCATTGTGCATCCCTTCCGGCGGCAGCCCGGTCAATCCGAGCAGCGCGCGCAGAACGTCCGCAGCGTCGTTGGAATCGACCTTGCCGTCGCAGTTGGCGTCGCCGTAAACCGGCACGATCCGCACGATGTCCGCGCGGTTGCGCACGCGAATGCGCATTCCGATCCGGTCGGGACGGTCATAGCTGTTCTGTCCGACGGACACGATGCCGCGCACAATGACGAGCTCGCCCGTTCTGACCCACGAAAGATCATGATAGCCCTGCTCGTCCTTTTCGCAGCCGTCGTCGCAGTTGATGTACCCGTCGAGGAAGATCACAACCTCGCCGCTTCCGTCGTCGACACGGATCGCGCCGATCACGCCGTTTTCGTCCGATTCAACGCCCGTGACCCTGCCGTGGAACGAAACGAGATTGCCGACCTTATCGCGCGACGACGCCTCCGCCGTGGTGAGTTCCTCCAGCAGGAACGTTCCCGCCGCGTCTCCGACCGGCTCGACGTCTGCGGCGCGGTTCTGCCTGCAAACCCCGTCAAGCACGGCGTTCAGCGCGGTCTCATCGATCGTATAGGTGTCGACGGTCTGTTTGTTCTTCATGGTGATCGCAACGTCCAGAAGCCGCGCGCGCGTCGCATAACCCGTCGTAGTCACGCCGTCCGCCGTGTATTCCGTATCCCGCAGCGTGACGTCGCGGATCTCGCCGCCGTAATCGCCGCCGCAGTTCAGTTCGATCTCGCCCATGTATTCGCCCGTCATGCCGGTGACGCGCACCTTCTGACCGATTTCAAAGCGCCCCGAAACCGGGAATACATTGATGCCGCGTCCGCTGTCGTCCTGCACATAGATACAGTCGAAGAACGCCGTGTCGCCGTCGTATCCGGATGCGTTCGAGGTCACATACCCTTCGATCGTATAGGGCACATTGGTCTTACCCGCGGCGTGGATGTCCGCAATCGGCGTGACCTTGTCCGGGTGAATCAGCTTAAACAGGTTCAGCGCAATCTGATGGTTCGTATTCTGCAGCGTCGCCGCGTTCTCCGTATCGACCTTGATCTCAAACGTGGTGAAGAAGGTCACGCCGGCGGTGATGCAGAAGCCGCCGCCCGGCAGCGTTTCATATGCCAGCACGCTGATGCGGTCCTGATCGCCGCATGCGTCGTAATACGGCTGATAGACCTGATCCGCCGTGACGTTGTTGCCCTGGGTGTAACAGAGCGGGTACGAGCTGACAAACGAGGTGTCGTACGCGTTGACGACGCTCTCCGCGCCGTTCAGAATGACCGGCGCCGCGTTGTAACAGGCGAACATCAGGTTCGTGTTCTCGATGAGGTATTCCGTCAGCGGATTGTTCCAGTTATAGAAGTCCTTGCCCGTAAAGTGCAGGCGGAAGGATTCGTTGCTCATGTTTTCCGCGTCGGAAACGATGCCCTTCCCGATGCGCGCCTTTGCGCCGATCGCAGCCAGCAGACGGTTCGAAATGACGCTTGCCGTTTCCGCTTCGGTTTCCGGATCGAAGCGGTCGGACTTCGAGCAGACGATAAAGCTGCCGCCGCGCGCCGCATAGCGTTCGATCGCGGCGATCTCGTCGTCCGTATACAGGTAATTGCCCGCGCAGGAGTCCTTTTCGAACGGAACGGTCAGCACAAGCAGATCGCAGTCTGCGAGCACCGCGTCGTCGATCGGAACGGTGATGCGTTCCGCCAGCACGTTGTGCTGCGCCGCAAGCGCGACGAACGCCGCATCGCTGTCCGGATACTTGCCGGTGATATAGAAATTGTCGTGCCCCGCGTCAATCAGCATCCGTGACATGTCCGCGCTGTCGCGCACCGTAAAGCCGAAGCTCTGACGGAACGTGTATTCCGTGCCGCGGAACATGCCCGTAACCTCGACGTCCAGCGTGAAGCGTCCGGTCGCAAACGGCGTATACGTCCATTCCAGACCGCCGTCCTTGCGGGTTCCGCCGAGCACGTTGCCGCCCTGCCCGAGCGCCGGGTTCGTAACGATCTCGACGATCTTGCCGTCGATCGAGTAAACCGCCTTCGTGACGGTAAAATCGGCGGCGTTCGGATTCTCGCCGGGCGCGGGCTCTTCGTAGTTGTAAACCGGCACGGTGAACGTGATCGGCTCGTCCTTCAGCTCGACAGCCGTGTTCTTCTCGACCGGCAAGACGCCGATCCTGACGGTCTCGCCCGTCCAGACAGGCGCCGTTACCGCAACGTCGGTGTCGACCTCGTCCACGCGCACGTAGTAATACGTACAGCTGTTGGGCAGATCGATCTCCCACGTGCCCGCATTTGCGTTGAAGGACTTCGACGCGACGACCTTTCCGCCGTTTGCAACGATCGAAACCGTCTTTACCCGGTCCGTCGGATCCCGGAACTCCACGCGGATGTGCAGCGTTTCGTCGGAACCGAGATCCAGGATCGAACCCAGGATGCGGCCGTTCAGCGTGTAGTAGATCTCAAGATCGTTGTCCTCGGTGGCGTACATTGCCATGCTGCGCATCGCGTCGCAGATGCCTTCTTCGCTGAACGTATCGGTATAGACGACCGTGCGGCAGGTGTTGCTGTCGCCCCAGTTGCCCTTGTGATTGTCCTGATTGTTCGTCGGCGCGAGGTGCCAGCCCTTGTCCAGCGCCATCGTATAGTACTCGTAGGACGGGAAGTACATCGCGCTGCCGACCTTGCCCTCACCGTTTCCGACCTCGATCATGGTGATCAGCTCGTCGTATGCCGGCGAATAATGCGCAAAATCGTCAAACGTGCCGAATACCGTACCCGGATGGTTGAACTGGCTGATCGTCGTCTTGCGGCCGTTCGCTTTGTCGATGCGCGCGACTTCCGCAAGGCGGTCGTAGTATGCAACGAGACCCGCTCCGCCTTTGACGGTATACTGCGGATTGTTGCGGGATTCCACACCGATTGAATTGAACGTGTTCATGTGTCCGTACTGACCGGACCATGTCATCTCAAACCCGATGATCGGGATAAAGGTGTCGTCGGCATACGCCTCGGCGGTTGCCTTCGCCTTCTGCCACCTGGTCATTTCGGCTCCCGACGCGTTGATCCCCTTGGACGCATCCGTCAGATCGCCCAAACGGGTTCCGTCGTCGAAGCAGTTGGAATGGTCTGTGATCGCAAGAAAGTCGATCTGCGGCGCGTTTTTGGCGTGCTCGAGCGCCTGTGCAAGCGTTCCCGTGCCGTCGGAATACTCCGCGGTGTGCGCGTGCAGCTGTCCGAAATACAGCTGATACTGCGCCTCGCCGACCGTGAATCTCCACGAGGCGCTGCTGCTCTTGCCGTCCTGCCGCGTGACCTTCACGAATACGTTGTACCTGCCGTCCGGAAGGTCCTCCGTCGGCGTATAGATCGCAAGGCGATCCCCGACGTTCGGCGAAACCGCAACGCCGTTCAGCGTCATCTCCACCGTCGGATTCGTGCCGCAGTTCAGGTAGGTCACGGAGATCGTCGGACGCTTGTCGTCGCCGGTCGCAACGTTTGCGTCCGGTTCATAATCGACGATCTGCGGGAAATCGACAACGGTGAGCTCGAACGATTCCGATGCAACGTTCGGCGGCTCCCAGCCGTCCGCCGCCGTGATCTTTACGGTCAGCTTGCTGCCGGTGATCGCGGACGAAGGGATCACAAACGTATAGATGTCGTCCTCAATGCCGTCCGGCTCCCCGATCACCGCGAGCTGCGTTTCGCCGCGGAAAACGTCCGCACGAACGCGCGAGACGCTGCTTGCGTCCTCCACCTGCACTTTGAACGGATAGGCGCGTCCCGCTTCGGCGTCCGTCGTGCTCACGCGCGTAATCGTCGGCGGCGTATGATCGTTCGTCGGAATATAGTCCTTCGGCGAGCCGTTCCGAAGCTGTCTTTCAGAACCGTACTGCGACACGGCGCAGTACAGATTCACGGTATCGCCCGACTGAATGTCCGCAGGATAGGGCGCCGCGCGATAGAGCGGCATCGTCGCACCGGCGCTGTCGGTCAGCGTTGTAAAACCGTCCTTCTGATACGCGCCGAGCGTAACGTTTTTGATCAGCACGTACTCGGTGATCAGACTGTCGAAACGGTCGTTGATGTCCGCAAAGCGCTCGAACACCTGCGGCGCCGACGCATCCTCGCCGATGATCTCCTTCTGCGAGGCCTTTCTGATTTCGGTCACGTTCTGCATCTGCTGCACACCGCCGTACGGACCGAGCGTGCCCGTCAGCACCAGCCAGTCGCCGATCGCGACCGGATTCCCGTCGCTGTCGTAATCCATCGGGTGATACACCTGCAGCGCATAGATCTCGCCGCCGATCTTCGTCTGCAGAACGGCGGAATTGATCCTGCCGCCGTTGCCGAAGCGATACACCAGCTGTCCGACGACCGAAGCGGACGGCACATCGCCCGCGGTCAGCGCCTGCGGGATGCTCATAACCCCGTCGTAGACCGAATATGCGAACGATACGACGGAAGAGCGTCTGCCGTTCTTTTCCGCATAGGCATAAAGCGTACGGTCCGTATCGATTGCAACCGGCGCGGTATATGCCGAAAAGGTCTCTCCGTCAAAGCCGTAAAAGAGCTTCGCGCCGTCCGTCGCGCAGGAAAGCGCGACCGCCGTTCCCTTTTGGATCAGACCGCCGGAGGGATTTGCCGCGGGCTCCGAAATCTCTTCCGGGTCGGTGACTTTATAGAATTGAAACAGGAAGAATTTTTGATTGGCGAGTCTGTATTCGAAGGTCGTGAACAGACCGTTGTATTCTTCGATATACTGCGCTGCGCCGTTGCTCTCCGCCTTTTTGTTCCGGATCAGGTATCCCTTTCCGGCAACCTCCTCAAGGATCCACAGCGCATAGTCGCTCGGTGAATCGGCAAGCGTCAGCGAGCTGCCGTTCTTTCCGCTGGTCAGGTATTTTCCGCCGGCGGTGAATGCGTATTCGCCCGTCCCGTTTTTCGCAGCCGTAAAGACCGCCGCCGTTTGCGGCACGCCGAACTGCCCGTCGGAAAGCGTAACGCCCGCACTCACGAGCTTCGTTCCGCTTGCTTGCGAGCCGATCACCGTACTCTTGTTCGGGCAGAATATCACGACCCTGTCGCCGTCTTTCGGCGCAGCCGACATGGCAGCCGCCGTCGCTCCGTCGGCCGAAACCGGCGGAATCAATGCAAGCACAATCAAAAGCGATAGGATGAGCGCCAATGCTTTTTTCATGTGACTCCGTTTCCTCCTGCGATCATTGCTGCAAAATGTCCAAATGGGTATACTTATACGTATACATTGTTATTATATCCAAAAGCGTGTTCGATTGTCAACTTTCTGTTTGCGGTACAAAAAATCTACGGCTGCAGGCAGTCGGGAAGGATGCCGGAATTCGCGTTCTTCGCGACGGAGCTATACTGACGTATGCGACGGAGCGAAAACGCGGATAATTTGCGGCGAACAGATAAAAAGAAAGGGCATTGCTGCCCTTTCTTCTTTTCGTTGCAACAACACCGGAAGCAACCGTACGGCCGCCTTCACGGATTGCGAAGCGAAGACCCTGCTCCATCGCGATCGGCGTGATCAGCTGGATTTCCATGCGAATGTTGTCGCCCGGCATAACCATCTCGACGCCTTCCGGAAGCGTGATCGTGCCCGTAACGTCCGTCGTTCTGAAATAGAACTGCGGACGGTAGCCCGAGAAGAACGGCGTGTGGCGGCCGCCCTCTTCCTTCGTCAGAACATACACCTCAGAGTTGAAGTGCGTGTGCGGATGAATGGAACCCGGCTTCGCCAGAACCTGACCGCGCTCGATCTCGTTGCGCTGTACGCCGCGCAGAAGAAGACCGATGTTGTCGCCCGCGATCGCCTGATCCAGAAGCTTGCGGAACATCTCAACGCCCGTAACGACCGTGCTGCGCTTCTCTTCCGTGAGACCGACGATCTCGACGGTGTCGGATACCTTGACCGTACCGCGCTCAACACGACCCGTTGCAACCGTGCCGCGGCCCGTGATGGAGAAGACGTCCTCAACCGGAAGCAGGAACGGCTTGTCGGATGCACGTTCCGGCGTCGGAATGTAGCTGTCAACTGCATCCATCAGCTCGAAGATGCACTGGCATTCCGGCGTTTCCTTCGCGATCTTGCCCTCGGTCAGCGCTTCGAGTGCCAACAGAGCGGATCCGCGGATGATCGGGATGTCGTCGCCCGGGAAGTCGTAGGAGCTCAAAAGCTCACGGATCTCCATCTCGACGAGCTCGAGGAGCTCTTCGTCGTCAACCTGGTCAACCTTGTTCATGAACACGATGATGTACGGAACACCGACCTGACGGGCGAGCAGAATGTGCTCGCGGGTCTGCGGCATCGGACCGTCCGCTGCGGATACAACCAGGATCGCGCCGTCCATCTGCGCTGCGCCCGTGATCATGTTCTTGACATAGTCCGCGTGGCCCGGGCAGTCGACGTGTGCATAGTGACGGTGTTCCGTCTCATACTCTACGTGCGCCGTGTTGATCGTGATTCCGCGCGCCTTCTCTTCCGGCGCCTTGTCGATTTCGTCATAACGCATCGCCACTGCTTCGCCCTGCTGCGCCAGCGCCATCGTGATGGCTGCCGTCAGCGTCGTCTTGCCGTGGTCTACGTGTCCGATCGTGCCGATGTTTACATGCGGCTTCGTACGTTCGAATTTTGCTTTTGCCATTGTAGTTCTCCTT
>CADAZC010000073.1 GCA_902792295.1 uncultured Eubacteriales bacterium | reverse complement strand
TGACCGCGCCGGAGAGCTCCTATGCCGTTATGGTCCGGCCGCACGGCATTGTGTATTCCGCGCGGACAACCGATGCGGAAATCGTCGCTCATGCAAACTATGAGGTTCTTCGCGTGCTCGGCATCGATGAGGAAAAAGGGTTTGCCGCCGTTCTCACCGCAGAAGGAAAAACCGGTTATGTGCAGCTCGGACAGATCCGGTTTTTGACGGAAGAAGAATTCCTAGCCCAGCTGCATCAGTCCTGCGAAGAGCCGGAAAGCACATACTCTGTCGAAACGCTCCTTGCGGACGTTTCGGAGTTTGCCGGCAAACCGTATGCCGATCCCGCCGCGCTTCTGTTCGATCTGCTGCGGTTTGAAGGTCTGCATTTCAACGAGAGCTATTATGTGTATTATCAGAAGCCGCTTGAGGACGAGACGCTGTATCCGAAGCATCTGTACGTGGCTTCGATCTATAACACCCTTCTGTTCAAGCTGTTCAACAGCGCGGGCGATCTCGTTACCTGCGACGGCGAAGAAACCGAATGGAAATACATTGCCAAGTATGAGGAGATCGAGCCCGGCGATCTGCTGTTCTTTGCCGACGATTACGGCAAGGGCGACGCCGTGATCAAGGACGTTGAGGTCGTTGTGCACGGACCGTATTCCGGGGATCTGACCGGCTGCGGTCTGTATCTCGGCGAAGGACGCATGTTCACCGTTTGGAACGGCGTGGCGGTCGATATGGAGATCGACCCCGTCACCGCAAACTGCTTTGACAGCGCGCGGCGCATCTGCCCGCGTGTCGAAGACGCCAGAGCGCATTTCATCGAGTGCATGATCTCGATGATCTACGACCGTCTCGGTACCCCGTATCACTCGATCCGCCGTGCCGGAGACGCATCGTACGACTGCTCGGGCATCCTTTGCTGGGTCTTCCGCAGCTATGATTTTCACCGGAGCAATCAGCAGGAATCCAACCTGGATCTGACCGCCGCCGCATGGGCGCAGGTGAAGGAACTGGTCAGCCCGACGATGCGCGTCACGTTTACCGATACGGGCGTCACCCGCGAGAACCGGGCGCTTGAAAACCTGCAGCGCGGCGACCTGGTCACGCTGATGAACGAAGGGCGCAACAAGACCGGTCACGTGATGATCTATCTCGGCAACAACACGGTGATCCATTCGACGCGGATCAACCCCCGCTATCAGGGCACGCTTGTTGCGCGGTTCCGCCCGCATCTTCAATCGCTCTATTCCTGGTCGCGCCGCATCGAATCCGTAACGCCGGTCGGATAACGTCCAAAAACAATTCGATCCCCCATGTCCGGGGGATCTTTTTTATTCCGCCGGGACGGCTGTTCGCGTTCCGTCCGAGTACAGGAAGATCGCACGGACGCCGTAACGGGTGAGCAGCGATCTGCTCCCCTCTTCCCCCAACACAAAGCACGCGGTGGACAGCGCATCGCAAAGCACGGAGCTTGTGCCGACGATCGTAACGGAAGCGAGACCGTTCGATACCGGCATGCCGGTTTTCGGATCGAGAATATGATGGTAACGCACGCCGCCGATCTCGAAGAAGCGCTCATACGTTCCGCTTGTAACGACCGCCGCATCGCCCAGTTTCAGGACTTCTTCGCTCTGCTCCGGCGTGCCGTTCGGATCGCGCACGCCGATCAGCCACGGACTGCCGTCCGGTTTTTTGCCGATCATCACCACGTTCCCGCCCATGTTGATGCAGGCGGAGGTAACGCCCTGTTCACGCAGATAGTCCGCAACGCGGTCCGCGATATACCCTTTCGCGATCCCGCCCAGGTCGATCTCCGCGCCGTTTTCCAGCGTGACTGTATTGCCGTCGATGATGATGCTGCGGTAATCGACGCGCTTTGCCGCTTCATTTAGCGCCGCCGGATCGGGAATGACCGGATCGTTCGCCGAAAAATCCCACATTGCGGAAAGCGGCGCGATCGTGACGTCGAACGCACCACCGCTGCCCTCGCCGATCTCGATCGCAAGCCGCAGCAGATCCGCGGTTTCCGGGTTGACCTCGACCGGATCGCCGTTCGCATGGTTCAGGTTCCAGACGTCGCTCCCCGCAACCGTTTTGCTGAACAGCGCTTCGTAATCGGCACAGATCTTCAGCGTCTCGTCAACGGTCTTCTGCGGCGCGTATGCCGTGATTGTCACCACCGTATCGCAGGCAAAGCCCGCCGCGGAATGCGCGGGTTCCGCCTTGCATCCGAACGGAAGCAGCAGCACAGCCAAAAGAAGCAAGCCGATCCGTTTCATTCGCCGCGCCTCCTTTCGTACCGTTCAATGCCGAGAAACGCCGCCCGCGCCGCAATGCCCAGAAGCAGCCCGGTTGCGGTTCCGCTGATCAGAAGCCACGGCGCATAGAACAGCACCGGTCGCCAGGAGATCAGTAAACACCCGACGGCACACTGTCCGACGATATGCAGGATCCCGCCGACCGTGCTGACCGGAATGACGGAAACCCGCGGGATCCGGTGCAGCAGAAGCATTGCCGCCGTCGACAGAACGCCGCCTGCCAGCGCGTACAGCGCGCCGACGGCATTTCCGAACAGCAGCGAGGACAGCCCGACCTTCAGGAGCATCAGAATGACCGTTTCGACCGGTCGCATATAAAAAACGGCGTAAAGAAGCACCAGATTGGACAGCCCGAGCTTGATTCCCGGAACGGACGGAACGAGCGGGATCAGCGAATCGATATAGCCGAGGATCAGCGCGGCGGCGGTCAGAAGCGCCGTTTTTGTCAGCGTGCGAATCTTCATTGTCCGCCCTCCGCAAGCTCGACATAGACACGATGCGGCGCGCAGACGATCCACGTTCCGAGCGGACGCTTCTTTGCGGTCTCTTCGCTGAGCCGCCCCTGCTTCACGCATTCTCCGTGCGGACAGTTCGCCTGCTCCATCCACGCTTCGCCGTTTTCGATATGAATGACGTTCTCGTCGCCTTCTCCCGTGGCCCGATCGGCAATCTCGCCGTCACGAATCACCACCGTCCGCGTTTCCCATGCGGAAAAAGCAACCGTTTTTCCATCCCCGTAACGAATCACAAAGCGGTCCGCCGCGCCGGTCTTCGGCTTAAGAAGCAGGCAGACAGCGATCGCGAGCGCGGCAAAAGCGATTGCCGCGCCCGTCAAAATCCAATTCAATTTTTGTCTGTTGTCCGCCTTGTTCCGCTCCATAGTCCGGTCAGCCGTTTATCCGCCGTAGGTGCCGCAGAGTTCGGAATATCCCCAGGTAAGCCCGTCCGCCATGGAACGGTTCTTTGCGGAGAGACCGTTAAAACGTCCTTCGCTGTCCTGATTGAGTTTGATGCCCATAAACACCATTGCTGCGGACTGTCCGCCGTCGAGGTTGTACGCAGACACGCAGCCGAGTTCCTGCATGATCTGCGCGCTCTCTTCACAGCTGGTGCCTTCGCTGTATCTGCCCTGTCTGCCGACGACCATGACCGCGATGAAATGCCCCGGCTCGACCATGCCGAGCATGGTGCGCGGGTTGGATTCGCGGCGCTGCGTCTTTGCCTCGTTTGTAATCTTGCCGTTGTCAACAAGGATCGGTCCCCAGGAGAAGCAGTTTTCAACGCCGCTTTCATAGAGATCGTCCGCCGTATAGGCGCCCTTTTTCAACAGCTCGAGCGTGTGCGTTTTCGGATTCAGCCAGCACGCATCGACGCGCGAAGATTTTTGGAACACGTATCCGTCGCGGATCATCGTGCCTTTCTTGTCCGTATCCATCTGGATCAGATTGTCGCCCGTGATCCACAGAACGGCTTTGGCGTTCTTTGCCATATCCTCCGAAAACGCGCGGTTGATACCGTCATGCTGCCATGTTCCGAACGTCGGACGGAAGCTGTCGTATTCGCGCTCGTAGATGTGCGCGACGAAGTATACGACCGGCTTCGCCTGGAAGCTGTTGCGCACCGACATTTTGGTCTCGACACGATGGACCTCGACCGCAAGAATGTCGGATCGGTAGACCCATTCGCCCTTTTCCGAATCGATGGATACAAATTCCGGCTCGTCCGCGTTCAGGAAACGATCGTCGAAATTCGTCTTTTCATAGGTGTGAACCGGTTCCGGCGTGGACTCCGGCGTCGGTTCCTGCGTGGGAACAGGCGTCGGCGCCGGCGTGGGTTCCGGCGTGGGCGTCGGTGCTTCCGTCACGACCGGCGTTGCCGTCGGCGCTGCGGTTCCCTCAATCTCAACGCTGACCTGCGATTCCTTTTTCCCGAAGCAGGAAAACAGTCCGCCTTTCTTTTCTTCCGCGGCGGTCGGCGCAGGGGTATTCTCCGGAACGTACGGGAATGCGGGAAGCTCGATCGGCTCGTCAATGATGGCGATACCGGCTTCCTCCGTCGCGGGCGCTTCGGTAATCGCCGCTTCCGTCGGCGGCGCCGTCATCGGTTCGGGCGTGGTATATCTGATCAGGGTTTGATGTTCAATATTATCAAGCAAATCTGTCCCGGTAAAGTCAGCGCCGACCGTTTGCATCTGCAGCCGGTACGTCTGTGTTTTAGAGAGCTTGAACCGGTATACGCCGCGCGAATCCATCAGTCGGTACGCTTCGGTCGCCGCCTCGTGCGCCGTCCAGCCGTCGAATGCCTTCATCGGCTCCGTACAGTCGATCATCGTCGTGCCGGCGCTCGATGCAACATACAGTTTTTTCACAGGAGAATCCTCCCCGATCGCCGCCGTGACGATCTCAAAGGTCTCCGACGCGCGGAGATCCGTTTCCGACCGATCGACGGTCAAAACGATTTTCGGCCGCAGTCTGCCGATCAAGGCGCGAAGCTTTTCCTTCGATGTATCCGGCTGCCAGCGTTTGCGGATCTCGCCCTTGTCAAGGTAATTCTTGTCATAAATACCGAACATGATCGGCGCTTCTTCGATCCCGAGCTTGACCAGCGCGCGCTTCAGCTCCGCGAGCCGGTAGCGATAATCCACCGTCATGCAGACGATGCCGACGGATACGCCGTGTCCGATTGCGTACTTTGCGATCGTCGGTCCGAACTGTTCCATCACGTCCGCAGGCGTCGGCGCAATGATCAGAATGTCACATGCTTCGGGCGTCTCGGACAGCCACCCGCGCTCGGGTTCCGGCTTCTGTTCGGATACGTAGAACGTGGAAACCGTACAGGAATCCGTACCGTTCGGGGCAACCGTAATCTTTACGCAGGCGGGATCGACCGGGATCTCTTCGGCATATCGTTCCGGTGAGGCGAACGTTCGGGAATCAAGCTGTTTGCCTTTCGCGTCATGCTGCGCGACAACTGCGTTTTCGGGGAGAGAAAACCACTCGAGATACAGGGTGCGTCCCGCGCCCGCATCCGACAGATTCAGAGCAATTTCCTGCGAGCTGTAAATCGTCACGCGGGTCATCACGTCCGCATCCGTCAAGCGCTCCGCGGGTTGGTCTTTCGGCATTGCATATTTGACCGTAAAGCTGTCCTCTCCCGATGCATACGGCATGCACAGGCATACAAACAGCATTGCCAGCAGGAAACACCCAATCCTCTTCATGTGTCGTTGTCCTTCCTCATTCGTTCTTTCTGTTCCGGCGATCGCTCCCCAATTCGATCGCCAGCTTTTTGATCGTCTCCGTCGCAAACGGGTCCGAAAGTCCCGCCGCATGCAGCGTCTCCGAAAATCGCGCGCCGCGCTCGCGCATCAGTACGGCGCGATACGCTTTCCCGGCGGCGTTCGGATCTCTGCGCGCCGAAAGATACAGTTCCAGCGCCGCCGTCATACCCGCCGCATAGCTGATATAGTAAAACGGCGATTGAAACGTGTGCGCGATCTGTGTCCACGACCTTGCATCCGAACCGAGAAGATCGAGCCCGTACGCTTCGGCAAGCCGCCCGTATTCGGCGTTCAGCGCCTCAATCGTCGGCGTCTCCTGCCCGTAGGCAAACTGCTGGAACGCATCCTCCATGCAGCCGTCGATCAGCGTATAGAGCGCATAAAAAATCTGTGCGGTCTCCGCTGCTCCGGATAAATCGTTATATAGTGTATCATACCGCAAAACGGACAATAGTTCAAGCCCCTGCGCGTCGATTTCGGCAAGATCCAGCGAGCCGTAATCCTCGAAATACGTGGTAAAGCTCCCCGGCATCCGCGTTTCATTCGTGCCGAGATCGTACATGGAATGCGCAAGCATATATTTCCACGGCTCGGAAAGCTCCGGCAGGATTTCCGCAACGGCCGAGCCGATCCGTTCCATGGTCGGTTCCTCTTCAAATACCATGCCGTACAGCTGCGCCCCTGCGGAAAAGAAATCGGAGCGCATCTCCGAAAACAGCGGTACGATCGCGTCCTTTACGCGCTCCGAAAGCTGCGCCGCATCCTGCGGCGTATAATCGCGGTCATAGCATGCGTACATATAGTCCGCATAGGAGTCGAAACCGAGCGTCACGGCAATCTCGTTTCGCACGGCGATCAGCTCCAGAAAGATCGCGCCCGCCTCCGCATTGAACAGCTTTGAATACGATTCATACAGATACGTGAAATCGTCGATCGACAGCGTCGGATCGGAGAGGATCTTATCCCCCGTCCATTCCCTGCCGTTCAGATTCACCGTGAGTTTTCCCGGCAGCGCCTCGTAGTCCCCCTCCAGCGTACGTTCGCGCTCAAGCAACGGCAGGACGGCGGGATCGGACAGCGCATCCGCCCGCAGGAGCGCTTCGAGC
>CADAZC010000072.1 GCA_902792295.1 uncultured Eubacteriales bacterium | reverse complement strand
ATCCTCAACCTTCGGCCGCTCAACCCTATCGGCGGGATTGAAGGAAATCATGCCCTCCCGAACGGCTTGCTCGAGAACCGTATGAATGAGGCGATGATGTGGTTGTTTATTATTCACACAAATATTATACCACATAGCAAAGACTCCCGGGACTTTTCCCGAGAGTCTTGCTATTTCTTATTGGGACTTTTTTAACAGCCCCTTTTCATTCTTGCGAACATTTCACATCGTATTCCGATAATCCTCGCAAATCCCGGTTATTTACCCCGCAGCGCATCTTCCGCCCCGTCCCCCCCCGGGTTCGGGCTTCCGTTCACCGGTATTTTCACAGAGAATCCCCGGTTTCATCGTGCATAAACCTTATTCCGCCGGTTCGCACCATTCGGTGTAAGTTTCTTCACCTGCAACTTCCAGGGCAAGATGCGAAAACCACGCATCCGGCGCTGCGCCGTGCCAGTGCTTGACGTTCGCGGGGATATTGACGATATCGCCGGGATGCAGTTCTTGCGGCGCCTTTCCCCATTCCTGATAGTATCCTCTGCCGCCGACGCAGATCAGCATCTGTCCGCCGCCGTTTTTTGCATGATGAATATGCCAGTTGTTGCGGCACCCCGGCTCGAAGGTCACGTTATAAAGCGGCACCTGCGCCGTAGAAAGCGGTGCAAGATAGCTTTGTCCGACGAAGAACTGTCCATACGGATTCGGCTCGCCGATCGGGAAGAAAATCGTGCTCTGAAAACGATCCTTCTCCGTCGGCTCCTCGATCGGATCGTTATAAACCTCCTTTGCAAGGTTGAACGTCGCCCATGCTTTGGGCCAGCCCGCATAGAACGCTGCGTGCGTGACCGCCGCGGCCATTTCCCTTTGGCTGACGCCGTGATTCCTGGCATTTTGAATGTGGTACTTGAGGCTGCTGTCTGTGATGCCCTGTGCCATCAGCGCGATGACGGTGATCAAGCTCCTCGTCTTGAGATCAATATCTTTGTTATTCCAGTTTTCACCGAACAGCACGTCGTCGTTATAGTGGGCAAATTCCGGTGCAAATTCGCCGAGCGCGTTTCTGCCCGCCGTTTGTACGATCTTTTCGCTCATGACAGAATCCTCTCTTTCGCTTTTTTCTCCGTGCGGCTCCGTCAATATCCGAAGATCTCCACGGCTTTTTTCATATTTTTGCGGATCGCGACGCCGAAGGGACAGCGATGTTCGCATGCGCCGCATTGGATGCAGTCCGAACCGTGCGCTTCCAGGACTTTATAGTGTTCCCGCACCGTTTCGGGAACGGCGCCGGACGACACGGCAAGGTTCAAAAACTTCGTCACGTCCGCAACGCTGATCTTCATGGGGCACGGTGCGCAATGAGAGCAGTACATGCAGTGCCCGCTCCAGCTGATCTTCGGGAACGACGCGAACGCCGAAGCATAATCGCGCTCCGCATCCGATGCGGTTTCGTAGGCAATGCATTCCCTGAGCTGTCCCGTTGTATGCGCGCCGCAAAGAACGGTGGCGACGGCGGGACGGGTCAGGCAATAATGAATGCACTGCGCGGGTGTCAGCGCGGCGCCCGCCGGGGAAAGCTCCGCATTCAGAAGATCGCCGCCCGCAAAGCACTTCATCACGGTGATGCCGACGCCCCTGCTTTGACAGACCTCGTACAGACGCTGCCGATCGGGATCCATATTCATATAGGTCTTCTTGTAAACGTCGTCCGCCCACAGATCGTCCACGTTTTCGGTCGGCGGCTGCAGATCGTAAACCGGATTCACGCTGAACATCAGCACCTCGATGTTGCCGCTTTCGACCGCCTTCCGCGCAACGATCGGATTATGCGAACTCAAACCGATATGACGGATCAGCCCTTTCGCTTTCAATTCCCTCGCGTAATCCAGGATACCGTTGTCGAGAATCTCCTGCCAGTCCTTTTCCGCGTCGCAATAGTGGATCATTCCAACGTCGATGTAATCTGTCTTCAAAAGGGAGAGCATTTCTGAAAAGCCCTCTTTGACCTCCGCAAGGTTTCGCGTCCGAAGATACTGTCCGTTTTTCCAAACAGAGCAGATATGGGACTGGATCATGATCTTCTCCCGTCTGCCCTCGAGCGCGTTTCCTACTGCGCTGCGCAGTTTCGGATCGGAAGCATACAGATCGAAGTAATTGATCCCCTCCCGCTCCGCAAGATCGAACAGTTCCTTTGTCATAGCACAGTTGTTCTCGGAAAACCCCTCGCAGCCCATGCCGATCTCGCTGACGAGCAGTCCCGTGTTGCCCAATTCCCTGTAACGCATTTATTTACCCCTCTCAATTCCTTCCAAACGAATTCGCCTTGAGATCGATCACAACGATCTCCGAATGACATCCGGTCTTGAATCGGAACGTCCAGTTGCTGACGCCGCTCGATACGATAAAATCGGTGTTTTGCCGCTTTTCGTGTCCATAACGCAGGGCGTTTTCGCCGATCCATTCGCCGATATGGTTGATCGGGATGAACTGACCGCCGTGCGTGTGCCCGCACAGCACAAGATCCGCGCCCGCCGCCGCTTCGGCATCGAAATCATACGGCTGGTGATCCAGAAGAATAACGTATCGATCCATATCAACAGACGACAGCAGTTCTTCCGCCGTCATGCGTCCGCCGCTTCTCTGCTCCTCGGATCGATCCTTCCTCCCAACGATGCAAAGACTGTCCCCGACCGAAACCGATGCGTCCTCCAATACGATCACGCCGTTCTGCTCCAGTCTGTTTCTGAGTTCCGCGCTGCTCCAGCCGCGGTTCGATTCGCTGAAATATCCTTTGTCGTGATTGCCGTAGACAAAGAATACGCCTTGCGGTGCGGTGAGCTTTCCCAAGGCGTCGCAGGCGGAAAGCATATCCTGCCGCGAGGTATCGTCGTCCACGAAATCGCCGGTGATCACAACCGCGTCCGGGTGCAGATTGTTGATCCGCTCGATGTGCCGGGTAAACCCCTCTGCATCGAAGGTCGCGCCGATATGCGAATCTGTCATTTGTACGATCCGCAGATCCCGATCCAGTTTATTCGATGCGAAGGAATAGTTCGTTACCCATACATGATGCTCGGCGATCCATCCTCCCGCAAGCCATAATACACAAAGGGCGATCGCTGCGGCACCCGCAAGATACCGTTTCGGGCGTTTCTTTCCGATCTTTTCGACGAGAAATGCCGCAAAATCGCAGATCAGCCAGAAAAGGACGAGATGGATCATGCAGGCGACGGCGTTCATCATGTTCCATGCAAGCCATAAAACCGCGGTCAAAAGAACGAAAAATCCGAAGCACAGCAGGCGCGCAAGCCATTTCCTGCCATGCGCGACCCGCTGCACCGCCGCAAAGTGCGCTGCCCGGAAGGAGATGTACAATAGTCCGCCTGCAAACGCCGCAAGCATCAGCCCGATGATGTCTGCATTTCTCTGAATACTGTCATTTGCCTTTTCGTACCATCCGAAATAAATGCTATCAAGTGCAGATCCGGTTCGGTTTTTTCCTACAGAATTTCTTCGACGGCCTTTTTGACCTCCGTCATATCGACGGTCGGCTCGAAACGCGCAATCACATGACCTTCGCGATCAATGAGGAACTTCGTAAAGTTCCACTTGATGTACGCCTTGACGCCGCATACAGCGGAAAGCACAGCTGATTTTTGAGCTTCATTGCCTCATGATAATCATGATCCATTGTGCCACGCTCCTCATCTTGTTTGAATCAAACATATTTCATCAAATATAAATTGTCAAGCAGTTTTATCCGCTGATTCTGCAAAGGGACGGTATTGTGTTTTCCCGATCACATTGTTCCGTCAGAAAATATTTCATCAAATATAAATTGTCAAGCAGTTTTATCCGCTGATTCTGCAAAGGGACGGTATTGTGTTTTCCCGATCACATTGTTCCGTCAGAAAGAAGCCGGGCGAAGGCCTTGGCGGTTCGCTTATCCGGATCTTGAAAATGATTGCCCGGATTCCATTCGAACACGCAGTCAACGCCCTGTGCGCGCAGCAGACCGTGCGCTTCGGTGATCCTCGTGCCGACCGTTGCCAGGACGGGATTGCGCGTTCGTTCTTCCCGATCGCCCAGGCTCAGATACACGCGTCTCAAGCGGATCGGATATTTCCGCATGTAGTCCGTAAAGCGCGGAAACCAAATCGAAGGAGACGCCGCCGCGACGCCCGCGAACGTATCCGTCTGATATGCCGCCCACAGTGCGAACAGTCCCGCAAGCGAGTATCCGCCGATGAAATATATTTTGCTTCTGTCCGTGCAAAGCGGAAGAATCTCTTTGAGAAAGCCGTCTGCCCCGTTACCGAAGCGTTCCGAACCGAACACCGGCGGCGCGTCCCACGGGGACAGATCTTTGTTCCAGTCGTTGACTTTCACCGCAATCAAACGGAAGTCGTCCGTTGTTTCGCGGATCGCGGCGACCTCGCTTTCGATCAGCGCAAGGTCGTGATCGTCAACCGGTTGTATGAGGACTGTTTTTGACGCTTGATTTCCGTATTCTTGCATGTTCATATTGTTATCTCATCAAAACGCCCACGCGCAGGATAAAGTTTTACCTGTCTTTTTTCGCAGATTTCTTGACTTCCTCGTGGTAAAAGTAATTGACGATCACCGGCGGCGCGTCAAACGGTTGCTGCATGCTGTCGTCGTCACGCACATAGAGAAGCCCCGCGCTTTCCGCATATCCCCGCAGTCCGGCATCGAGCGTCTCCCAATACCGGCGGCTGCCGGTTGTGTAGATTTCCCGGTACAGGGGAACCAGTTCCGGATGCTTCTCGCGGATATAGTCGAGGATCACGCCCTTGTAGCTTCCGCGCAGATTGAGGTTTTCAAGCCAGATGAGCTGGCACTGTGTCTTTACCCGCTCAATGATCGCAGCGACGTCCGTGATGCCGGGAAAAATCGGCGAGATAAAGCAGGTGGTGCGGATACCCGCTTCATGCAGCGTTTTCATGGCGGCAAGACGGCGCTCGACAGAAACCGCACTGTCCATGTCTGCACGGAACCCCTCATCCAGCGTGTTGATCGAAAAGCCGACGCGCAGACCGGGAAAGGTCTTCAAAAGATCAAGATCACGCAGCACCAGATCGGACTTGGTCTGGATGCTGATCTTGACGCCGCTCCCTTTGAGCTGTTCCAAAAGCGCGCGCGTGCGCCGAAAAGTACCTTCCTGCGGGTTATAAGGATCGGTGACCGTTCCGAAGAACAGTTCTTTTCCGGCGTATTTCTCCGGATGCTTGATTTCCGGCCAATATTTCACATCCAGAAACGCGCCCCACTCCTCCGGATGGTTGGTAAACCGCTTCATAAAACAGGCATAACAGTATTTGCAGCCGTGTGTACAGCCGACATAAGGATTCACGGCATAATCGCAGACGGGAACGTCCGTCTTTGTGATCACGCTCTTTGTCTCGATCTGATGAATGACCGGTTCCATCGTTTTACCTCCTTCTGTCCAAAAGCAGCTGTTCGTCAGCGTCCGGATCGCTTTGCGGCGATGCCGATAAGCGCCGGGATCCTGTGCCGTGCCGTCTTTGGCTGCTTGCGGATCCCGATTTCATGCAGCCTCGGATGATCGTATGGATTATACCACGGAATACTGTGCGCTGTCATCCGCAAATCGGAAGCAAACCGTTTTTTTCTTGAAAACGGACCGTTCGGCTGATATAATACGAGTAATCAAAAATCAGGAGGAATCATTATGAAACAGCCGATCAAAACCACCGAAGCCATCTTCCCGATGCCGGTTCTGCTCGTCTCGACTTTCAATCCGGACGGCACCGTCGACGTCATGAACGCGGCGTGGGGCACCATGCTCGACCGCGACATGGTCGCGCTGAATCTGACCGAAACGCACCGGACCGTACAGAACATCAAGGCGCGCAAGGGATTTGTCGTGCACATTGCCGACGCAAAGCACGTTGTCGAGGCGGACTGGTTCGGCGTCGTCAGCGGAAACAAAGAACCGGAAAAGTTTGCAAAATCCGGTATGACCTATGTGAAATCCGATCTCGTGGACGCGCCGGTCATCAACGAACTGCCCATCGCGCTCGAATGTGAATTCATCGAGTATCAGAACGATTCCACAGGTCTCGGCGTCATCGGCAAGGTGCTGCGCACGTCTGTCGAGGAAGCGCACATGAAGGACAGCAAGGTCGATATCGATTCGCTCGAAGCGATCGCGTTCGATCCCTATACGCACGGCTATTACAAAGTGGGCGGCAGAGTCGGCGACGCGTTCAAGGACGGCTTGAAGCTGAAGTAAACCGATTCGAAAGCGACTGCTTATCGTGAAATAGCGGGCATTGAACGATGCCCGCTTTTTTGATCGGTCACGAATTTCCCGACAGCGAAGCCCCTGCCGTTTCCCGCAGGATATGACCGGTGTACGGTGCAGGCAAGCATCGCAGGCATCGGTCAATTGTCTATGTTTTTCGCGTGTTTTCGCTTGCTTTTTTCGGCAAGCCGTCCTATCATAGGCGTATCGGAATATTTCGGAGACAAACGGTATGACAAAAACGGAACTAAGGGAAAACCAAACGGTCGGCGCAATCCTGTTGAATATGCTGATTGCCGCAGTCAGTCTGTTTGTTAACGGTTTCGGACTGTATCTGACGATCCGTGCCAACATCGGCGCGGCGCCGTGGGATGTGCTGAATCTCGGGATTTCGAAGACGTTCGGCATTCTGTACGGCACCGCATCCATCGCCGTTTCGGTCACGATCCTGATCATTGATATCCTCATGAAAGAGCCGATCGGAATCGCCATGTTCATCGACGCAGTTGTTGTCGGGAAAGCAGTCGACTTTTTTAACTGGATCGATCCCATTGCTCCGTGCAAGTCTGTTTTCACCGGAATCCCTTTGATGGTCGCCGGTCTGTTCGTTCTTGCATATACGCAGTATACCTATATGATCGCGTCGCTTGGCTGCGGTCCGCGTGACACGCTGATGGTCGGGCTTGCAAAGCGTGTCAAGCGTATTCCGATCGGCGTCGTCAGCATCGCGATCCTGACTGCCGTCACCTTGATCGGCTGGCTGTTGGGCGGCCCCGTCGGCATCGGAACGCTCATCTGTGCGTTCGGGGCGGGACCGATCATGCAGCTTGCCTTCCGTACCGTTCGCTTTGACGCCACGGCGATCCGGCATCAGCGTCTCAGAGATTCCCTCAAAGTGGTTTTCTCAAAACGGAACAGCACATCTTCATAACGCCCCGAACGGAACGTGTGCAGGCGGTATAAAACCGATCCCGGCTGCATCGCCGGAGCATCATATACGCACACCCTGCCGGTACGGCAAAATACGAAAACAGGAAGCGCTCCGAACGGAGCGCTTCTCTGTGAATCAGTTCTGTTGCTTTTGCCGAACCCGATCAGTCGATGACGGTGGTACAGACCGTGGACTCGGTGACTGCGCCTTCAGCGTGATGTCCGCGGTCGCCGCATAGCTGCCGGGCAGTACTGCGGGCTGCTCGGCGACGTTGTTGTATTCCTCTGTGACCCAGCCGAGGAAGGTGTATCCGGCGGGCGCGTTCGCTGTCGGCAGCGTGACGGTCTCATTTGCCTTGCCGTGCATGGCGGCGGGTGCCTGCGCCGCCGGATGATCCTGTTACTTGCCGTCCGGAAAGCTGGTAAACGAGCCGCGTTCCAAAGCCGGCAAGCCGTAAGTCTGCTTTGCGTCCGCAATTGCTTTGATCAAAAACGCCATGCTGCGCGCCAGATTGCGCATTGTTTGCAGGCCCTCAAGGTCCTTTTTGACGTCCTCCGCCATGAAACCATGCACCTGATTCCAGTATGTGGACGAAGCGACCGGCATGCTGCTGATTGTGAAATACTTGTTCAGTACGTCGAACGACGCGGTGTTGCCGCCCCTGCGGCAGGAAACAACCGACGCGCCGACTTTCATATGCTTCGGAAACGGTGTGCTGTAAAACAATCGATCCAGAAAGGACAGCAGCGTACCGTTCGGCGAACCGTAATAGACCGGGCTGCCAACGACCAGCCCGTCCGCCGCCTCAAATTTCGGCGCGACCTCGTTGACAAGATCGTCGAATACGCACTTTCCGCGTTCTGCGCATCGATTGCAGGCAATGCAGCCGCGTATGTTCCGATTCCCGACATGGATCAGTTCTGTTTCCATGCCCTCCTTCTCAAACGTGCGGATCATCTCCGTCAAAGCAGCCGCCGTACAGCCGTCCTTTCGCGGACTCCCGTTGAGCAACAAAATACCAGCCATCGTTATGCCTCCTGTCTTTGATATCTTGAATTATAGCGAAAAAGCTCTGCTTCATCAAGAAAAAAACAAAAAGGATCAAGAAAAACGTGACACGGATCGCAACACTATGGGCAAACATTCTAATCTCGGTCCAATCGACCCCCAAATTGGTGGAATGCCAGCTAATGAGTTTGTTGACTTGTTGAAGAACGCGATGATTGACCTGCAAACAAATAAAAACATTCAGTATTGGCAATTGACATTATCAAAGTATGGAGCAATTAATAACTAGTGAGTTTCAAGAGCAAGTGCTACAAGTGTATCAAAAATTGAATATCGATAATACTACAATTTGTTCAATAGAAGAACTCTCAAAACAGTATCAAGAGGATATAGCTTGGATCGAAAGGGAGTCAACTAATACATCAATATACAACTGCAGATAAAATATGATCGAATTATACTGGTTTGGCTCGATACTTGATCAACTATGAGCAGAAAATTAGCACGATGCTGTCGTGCTAATTTTATTTTTCGAGGAAATCATAGGAATAACCGCACTTCCCTGCCTAAGAGAAGCGGGAAGTGTTCTTCGGTGCAGCGGACAAAAACCTCCCCCGCAACCAAATAGACATTAAGATACACAACAAACCAAGCAAATACGACAAAAGTCCCGCCGCGTCACCGGCGGGGCTTTTGCCAGGAGGGGGTGCTCATGAAATGACTGGCCGCACCTCGGAATAAAACAGAGTCAGGATAAAAGTGCCTGCACCTCGGAGAGCGTCGGCATGGATTTCAGTGCGCCTTTGCGTGTCGTGATGATCGCTGCCGCTGCGTTTGCAAAGCGAAGCATGGCGGCAAGACTTTCTTCGGTTCGATCGGAAAGACCGTTGTTCAGAACATCGTGCAGAACACACGCGCAGAAGGTATCCCCCGCGCCGGTCGTTTCGATCGTTTGTACGCGGAAGCCGGGAACAAAGACGTGCAGATCGCCGTAAAAGCTGTGACTGCCGTCCGGACCTGCCGTGATGTTCAGAAGCCGGATATTTGGAAACCACGCGCGAAGGATCGCGGCACCCTTTTCAAAATCGGTTTCGCCGGTCAAGAAGATCATTTCGTTGTCGGCGATCTTCACGACGTCGCTGTGTTTGAGTCCCCATGCGATCTGCATTTTCGCTTCGTTCAGGTTGTTCCACAGCGGCTCACGCAGGTTGGGATCGAACGAGATCAACGCGCCTGCGTCCTTTGCGAGATTGAGCGCCGTCTGTGTCGCCGTGCGGCACGGCTCGTCGGTCAGCGACAGCGAGCCGAAATGGAAGATCCGGCAATCGCCGATCATCTCCTCTTTGAGTTCGTTCGCCGAAAGGGAGACGTCCGCGCCGGGCTTTCTGTAAAAGCTGAATTCCCGATCACCGTCCGGCAGCGTATGCACAAACGCCAGCGTGGTATGCACGTCCGGATCCTGCAAAAGACCTTTTGTCTCAATGCCGCGTTCCCTGACAGTCTCGATGAGAAGATCGCCGAAGCTGTCCTTCCCCACCTTGCCGATAAACGCACAGCGTCTTCCGAGGTTGTTCAGCATTGCAAGAACGTTGCAAGGCGCGCCGCCCGGATTGACCTCAAGGAGCGGATTGCCCTGCGGGCTCATTCCCGTTTCGGTAAAGTCGATCAAAAGTTCGCCGAGCGCAACAACATCATACTGTTTCATGGTTATCCTCCCAGAGAAGGTCGTATTTCGTAACATCGATATTGACCGCGCCGTCTGCGACAAAGGAGATATCGCTTGCGGAAAGCTCGGTCAGGATCGTCGCCGTCATGGTTTGCTCACCGTCGTTGATGAAGATCTCCGCACTGAAGCGGTCCAGAATCAGCCGCAGTTTGATCTCGCCGTTGCGATTCGGCACCAGACAGCGCCGCTGATGGATG
>CADAZC010000071.1 GCA_902792295.1 uncultured Eubacteriales bacterium | reverse complement strand
GCGGCGATATCGCTCCACATGGGATCGCTGCCGACGGAAGCATAGACGCTGCCCGGCGCGAACAGGATCACGTCCGGATTCCAGAGCATGATTTGCTCCATATCAACCTCGTTGCCGGTGCCCTTGCTCGACGGATTGTCCACGACCGCAAGATTGTTGGAAAGGAGATCGATGATCTCCGCATGATAGCTGTTCTTGGCGATCACGTTCAGTCCCTTGTCGCCCGTGATATACAGCAGATCGACCTTTTCGACGCGCTCCGCAAGCTTCGCGATCTTCGCATAGGTCCCGTCGCAGTACGCCGCAAGCGCCTCCGCTTCATCCGGCATATGCAGGAGTTCGCCGAGCTTGCGGTACGCATCGCCCATCGTGCCGATCGTCGCGGTGATGTGCACGAACGGAATGCCCGTCTGTTCGGAAAGCGCATCAAGATCCTCCTTGATCGAGCCCTTCGGTTCTCCGACGTCGATGACGACCTGCGCCCCGCTCATCAGCAGCGTTTCAAGGTTCAACTCGCCTTTTCCGCCGTAAAGCTGTCCGAGGCTCGGGCAGATTATAGTACTCGGTCGCAAGGTATTTCTCCGCGGTCTTGTCCCATTTCTGCGCGATCCCGACGAGCTTGTCCGGGCACAGCGCGAACACCGCGATCTGCGCCAGCGGTCCGGAGATCGCAACACGTTCGATGTTCGTCGGAAGCTCCACCGTGCGTCCGACGGAATCGGTGAACATGAACGTCTCGAGCAAAGCGGACTCCGGTTCCGGCTCGGGTTCGGGCTCCGGCTCGGGTTCTGCAGGCGCTTCGGTCGGCATTTCGGCGACGGGCGCCGGCTCTTCGGCGGGCTTTGGTTCGCTCTTCGCGCAGCCGATCAGCGCGAACAGCATGCAAACTGCCAGAAGCAGCGCAATCCATTTTTTCATTGCGATTCTCCTTTTTTATTGTTTTGATCGACCACGGGCAGGATCACCGGTCCGCCCGGCGTGTCGTATAATTCCGCGCGCGTACCGTACAGCGACTCCAAAAGCGCAGGCGTCAGGACCTCCTTCGCCGGTCCGAACGCCGAAACGCGTCCGTCCAAAAGCGCAAGCACGCGATCGGCATACCGAAGCGCATGCTGCGGGTTATGCGTGGACAAAAGCACCGTATACCCCTCGGCGGCAAGCTCCTTCACGACCGACAGCACTTTAATCTGGTTGCCGTAATCCAGCGAGGACGTCGGCTCGTCCATCAAAAGGGTCCTCGCCTGCTGTGCGAGCGCGCGTGCGACATAGGTAAGCTGCTGTTCGCCGCCGGAAAGCGTGTCGAAGCTGCGATCTTCGAGATGCAGGATCCCGAGTTTTTCCAGCGCTTCCGCGGCGATACGCTCCTGCGCTCTCCCGGGCTGCGCGAACGGGGACAGCGTATGCGTCGTGCCCATCAGAACCGTATCGCGCACCGAGAAGCGGAACGTCATGCCGTGCGTCTGCGGAATATAGGCGATGCGGCGCGCCGTTTCGCGTGCGGAAAAGCCGCGCATGTTTTCGCCGTCGACGGCGATCGTGCCCAGATATCGCTTCTGTTCGCCGAGGATGCAGCGGAACAGCGTGGTCTTGCCGACGCCGTTCGGCCCGAGGATCGCCAGCAGTCCGCCCGGTTCGGCGTCAAATGAAACGTCGGTCAGCACCGGTGTTTTCCGGTATGCAAAGGATAGATCGCGAACGGAAAGCGTCATAGCGTCTTCTCCTTTCGCAGTAAAAGCCAGATGAAGAACGGCGCGCCGATCACGGCGGTCAGGATGCCGATCGGAATCTCGGTCGCAAGAAGGTTTCGGGAAACGTCGTCGACGAGAAGCAGGAACGACGCGCCGACGAGCATCGAGCACGGCAGAAGCCCGCGGTTGTCGCTGCCGATCAGCTTGCGGCAGAGATGCGGGATCACCAGTCCCACCCAGCCGATCACGCCCGAAACGGAGATCGACGCGGCGGTGATCAGCGTGGCGCACAGAATCAGCACCGCGCGCAGAAGATCGGTATTGACGCCGAGCGCGCGCGCTTCGCTCTCCCCGAGCGACAGCAGGTTCAGCCGCCAGCGAAGAAGCAGCAGCGGCACAAGCCCTGCCGCCATCGGGATCGCGGCGGGCAGGATCGACGAAAGCCGCACACCGGACAGCGAGCCCATCAGCCAGTAGGTGATCGCGGGAAGCTGGTTAGACGGGTCCGCAACCAGCTTCAGATAGGACGTGCCCGCGGAAAACAGCGAACCCACCATGATGCCCGCAAGGATCAGATTGACCGTTCTTTGTCCCGGCGCACGCTGCGCGATCAGAAACACGAGCGCAACCGTAAGGATCGAGCTCACAAACGAAAAGATCGTGATGAATTGCGTCGAAGCGCCGAGGATGTCCGGCGACGCCATCGGGTTTTTGAATACGCCCTGAAACGCCGCGCCTGCCGCGGAAAGCGAGCAGCCGACCAGACAGGCCGTCAGAATGCGCGGCAGCCGGATGGAGATCACCGTCTTTTCCATCGCTTCCGTCCATGAAACGGTCATCGGCAAAACACGGTCCAATCCGGTCAGCGTCCATAGCCGGTGCCAAAGAATCTTTATGACGTCGAAAAACGGCACGGAATACCGCCCGAACGTCAGCGAGACAAAAAACAGCACGAAAAGCAGGACCGTGCTCATCAGCAGCACCGCCGCCCGCCTTTTTCGTCCGCCGACCGTGTTCATTCCGTCTTCCTTTCCTGTCGTTATTCTTTGTAAAGTATAACACCCGATCGGCTTTGCAGCAAGCAAAATGCATATTATCCGGCATTGCCGGACGATGTTTCGTATTTGCGCAGAAAAAAGCCCCGCGGACCGCGGGGCCGATGAATCGGATCCGTTACTCGACCGTAACGCTGCCGGAAACGACGTCGATCTGTACCTTCATCGCGCCGTTGCCGATCGTGTATGTTCTGCCGGAATTCTCGTACGGCAGGTCACAGCGGAAGCTTCCGGAGACGGACTCGAAGTCGATCTTTGCGCCTGCTTCTTTGTCCGCAAGTCCGAGCCGGATCGCGCCGGACGCGCTGTCGATCCTGACCGTTTCCGCGGCGATCTTTCCGAACGTAACGCCGCCGGACGCGCTGTTCACCTCAACCGATCCCGCCGTAATTGCGTCGACGGTCAGTCCGCCGGACGCCGTGCCGACTTCGAAATTGCCCGAAACAGAAACCATGCCGAGATCCCATGCGCCGGACGCCGTTTCGATCCCGACCTCCTTTGCGGAAAGGTATCCGATGCTTGCACCGCCGGACGCCGTTTTTACCTTGAGGATCCCGAGGTCGAGCATCTCCTCGGAAATAATCTTGCCGGAAGCGACGTCGATCTCGAGATCGACGAACGCGGGCAGCTCAACCGTCAGGTCCTTCTTGTTCAGGTCCGTGAGCGTCAGTTCGGTTCCTGACTTGCAGAACTTGATCTTCAGCGTCGTGCCGTCGATCCACCAGTGCAGCTTTTCCGCCTCCGGAAGCGACTCTGCGCCGCTTTCCGAAACGGACAGCGTACCCTTGCCGTTCTTCAGCGTCACGCTGCCGGACGCCCACTCGATCTCGACCTTCTTCACCTTGCTTTCATCATAGGTAAAGTCGCCCGCAGTATACCGATCCGCATTGGAATACATGACCGGCGCCGAGCACGAAATGCGGATGCATCCGACGGCCGAAAGCAGCAGAAGCCCGGTCAGCAAAACAGCGATGATTCGTTTCATTTCTTCTTCCTCCCGTAAATTATTGCAGCAGCGCCGCCCGTTCCGGCAGCGTATTTCGTAATTCTTCCACGTCCGCGTCCGTCGTGGACCAGCTCGACGTGAACCGCGCGATCCAGTTTCCTTCGTCCCATCTTCCCCAGAAATCAAAGCCGACGTACGTTCTCAGCCGTTCCGCTTCCGCATCGGAGAGCAGGATGAACTGCTGATTCGTCGGAGACTCCCACGCAAGCGGGTAGCCCTTTTCGAGCAGGATCGACCGGATGCGCTTTGCATGGCGAATCGCCTCTTTGCCGATCGATTCGTACAGCCCGTCGGTAAAGAACGCATCGAACTGCACCCCGAGCAAGCAGTCCGCCGTGACGCTTGATCTGTGAAAGAAGCATCTTCGGCGCTTCGCGTGAAAAGACGACCGCCTCGCCGCAAAGGAGCCCGAGCTTCGTGCCACCGATCGAAAACGCGTCGCAAAGCACCGCCAGATCGGAAAGCGACAGATCGTTCTCGGGACAGCCGAGCGCGTAGCCGAGCCGTGCGCCGTCCACATAGAGCTTCATCCCGTATGCATCGCACAACGCGCGCACACGCCGCATCTGCGCCTTCGTATACAGCGTGCCGTATTCGGTCGGATGCGTCAGATAGACGAGACCCGGACGCACCATGTGCTCGTGCGTCGCGTCCGCATAAAACGTTTTGAGATACGCTTCGAGCGCGTCGACGTCCAGCACGCCGTCGTGCTCCGCAAGCGCAAGCACCTTGTGACCGGTGAACTCGATCGCGCCCGCCTCATGTACGTTGATGTGCCCCGTCTTCGGCGCGATCACGCCCTCGAACGGCGCAAGCAGCAGGTCGATCGCAATCATGTTCGTCTGCGTGCCGCCGACGAGGAACGTCACCGTCGCATCGGGCGCATTGCACGCCGCTTTGATCTTCTCCGCGGCGCGTGCGGTATACGGATCGAAGCCGTAGCCGCTCATCTGCTCCATGTTGGTTTCGGTCAGCGCCGAAAGGATCTTCGGATGCACGCCCTCCGTGTAATCGCATTCAAACGTTCGCATGGCTGTTCTCCTCCGCTATGATTGTGTATTGTATCACATCACGCCGCTTCTGTCATTGTTTTTTGGAAAATCGCGGCAACCCGCTTGACAAACGCGGAAAACGTGGTATCATACAGATAGTTGAACAGTTGCTCAACAATTATGACAACGGAGGAGCGAAATGGACCGTTTACCGGTATGCGAATGTGAATCCGTCCATCAGGACATTGTGGATGCGGTTTCGCCGCAGCTTCTGAACACGGACGAGGCGATCGACCTTGCCGCGCTTTTCAAGCTGTTCGGCGACGGCACGCGCGTGCGCATCCTGCAGGCGCTTCGCGTGCACGAGCTTTGCGTGTGCGATCTCGCCTGTCTTCTGGGCATGACGAAATCTGCGATCTCGCATCAGCTGAAGGCGCTGCGGTTATCGAACCTCGTCAAGTTCCGCCGCGAGGGACAAAATGTCTTTTACTCCCTTGCCGACGAGCATGTCGAGTCGATCCTCGATCTCGGTCTGGATCATTTGCGCGAATAACCGCGCATTCTTTTTTCGCCGATTAGTTGAATGATTGAGCAACCATTGTATTTCGGAGGTTCTATGAGCGAACATCATGAACATGAGCACGAACATGCGCATCACCGCGAGCACGACGAGTGCTGCCATGAACACGAGCACGAACATCACCGCGAGCACGAACATCATCACGAACATGCGCATGAGCGCTGCTGTGAACACGGCGAGTGTCATCGGCACGAGCATGAGGACGCCTGCGGCTGCGGACATCACCACGGACACAGTCACGGCGACGCCTGCGGCTGCGGACACGAGCACGGCGGACACGAGGAAGGCGAAAAACGCACGATGCTGATCCGTCTGATCGTCGGCGCGGTCCTCTTTGCCGGCGGCATGGCTGCACATTTTCTGCATGCGCCGCTCTGGATCGAGCTGCCGGTCTTCCTTGCCTGCTACGCAGTCGTTGCCTACGACGTCGTATGGAACGCGATCCGCGGCATTCTTCGCGGCAACGTGTTCGGCGAGGCGTTTCTGATGACGGTCTCGTCGATCGGCGCGTTCGCGCTCGGCGAGTATCCCGAGGGCGCGGCAGTCATGCTTCTGTATCAGTTCGGCGAATGGCTCACCGACCTTGCGCTCGACCGTTCGCAGGATTCGATCCGCGCGATTCTCGATATCCGTCCCGACACGGCGAATGTCGTCCGTGACGGTGCGACCGAAACCGTCTCCCCCGCCGAGGTTTCGATCGGCGAAACGATCGTGATCCGCCCCGGCGAACGCGTGCCGCTTGACGGCGTGATCCTGTCCGGTTCGTCCGCGCTCGACACCCGTGCGCTGACCGGCGAATCGGTCCCGCGGATGGCGCACGAAGGCGACACGGTCCTTTCCGGCTGCATCGCATTGGACGGCGTGCTTTCCGTGCGCGTCGAAAAAACGTTCGGCGAATCGACCGCATCCAAGATCATCCGGCTCGTCGAGGACGCCGCCGACCGCAAGATGCCTGCGGAACGGTTCATCACCAGGTTTTCGCGATACTATACCCCCGCCGTGGTCATCGCCGCCGTGCTTCTCGCGGTCGTACCGTCGCTGATCACCGGAAACTGGGCGGTATGGATCCACCGCGCGCTGACGTTTCTGGTCATCTCCTGCCCCTGCGCGCTGGTGATCTCGATCCCGCTCGCCGTATTCGGCGGACTCGGCGCGGCGTCCCGCGCGGGCGTTCTCATCAAGGGCGGCAATTTCCTCGAAGCGCTGAACAGGGCGCACACGGTCATCTATGACAAGACCGGCACGCTCACCGAGGGAAGCTTCTCGGTGCGCAAAGTCATTCCCGCAGACGGCTTTACGGAGGAAGACGTGCTGCAATACGCCGCCGCGGCGGAATCGTTCTCCACGCATCCGATCGCACGGTCGATCATCGAGGCGGCGGGCGAATCCGACCGTGCCGTTTCGGACGTGCATGCGATCTCCGGCAAGGGCGTAACGGCGACCGTCGACGGGAAACCGGTCGCGGTCGGCAATGCAAAGCTGATGGATTCGCTGCATCTTGCCGTCGAAGCGCCGGAAACCGCCGGTACGCTGGCATTCGTCGCGATCGACGGACGGTACGCGGGCTGCATCGTGATCGCGGACGCGTCGAAGGCCGACAGCAAACGAACGGTCGAAACGCTGAAGACGCTCGGCATTTCGCGTCAGATCATGCTGACCGGCGACGCGAAAGCGGTCGGCGAAGCCGTTGCAAAGGAGCTCGACCTGGACGGCGTTTCTTCGGAACTGCTGCCCGATCAGAAGCTCGAGGCGGTCGAACAGCTCTATGAGACGCTCCCGAAGGGCGGCACGCTGCTGTTCGTGGGCGACGGCATCAACGACGCGCCGGTGCTGGCGCGCGCGGACGTGGGCGTTGCAATGGGCGGACTGGGTTCCGACGCAGCGATCGAAGCGGCGGACGCGATCATCCCCGCAGACAACCCCGCAAAGCTCGTCGACGCAATCAGAATCGCGCGGAAAACGCATCGCATTACCGTGCAGAACATCGTATTCGCGCTCGGCATGAAGGCGATCTTCCTGGCTTTGGGCGCGCTCGGCATCGCAAACCTGTGGATCGCGGTCTTCGGCGACGTCGGCGTCATGCTTTTGGCGGTTCTGAACGCGCTGCGTGTCCTCGGAAAAACAAAGAAGGAAGCATAATCCCCCTTGACATTCCCGCACGCGGCGGATATGATTTCCTGTGAGGTGAGGGAAATGAAAAACAAGACGCAGATCGCGCCGAAGAAAAAGCAAAGCATCATCGGGTATTATAAGAAATACGGCTGGAAGACCGCCGCGCGCGACGTCCTGCACGACGTGATCGGCAGCGTTCTCTATGCCGCTGGCATCTATACCTTTGCCGCAACGGCGAACTTCGCCCCGGGCGGCATCACCGGTATCGCGATGATCATCAACCACTTCTTCCCGTTTCTGCGCATCGGTCTTCTTTCCCTGATCATCAACATTCCGGTCGCGATCGTCTGCTACCGGCTTTTAGGCAGGGTTTTCTTCTTCAAGTCCGTCAAGAGCATGCTGATCTCGGCGTTCTTCCTGGACATCATCTTCCCGCTTCTGCCGCAGTACAACGGTGCGGAAAACCCGCTTCTTGCCGCGCTGTTTGCAGGTGCGCTGTCCGGCATCGGGCTTGCGATCATCTATATGCCCGGCTCCTCCACCGGCGGCACGGACTTCGTCATCATGAGCATCCGGAAGCTCAAGCCGCATCTGTCGATCGGCACGATCTCGCTGGTCGTCGACGGCGTCGTCATTCTCCTCGGCTGGCCGGTGTTCGGCAACATCAACGCGGTGCTGTACGGCGTACTGATGACGATCGTAAGCACCACCGTCATCGACAAGGTCATGTACGGCACGGGCACGCGGCGTATGCTGCTGGTCGTCAGCGACAAAGCGCAGGAGATCGCGAACGCCATTATGGAGGAAACTGAGCGCGGCGCGACGCTTGCCGACGTACGCGGCGCCTATACCGGCAAGCCGCATCAGATGATGATATGCGTTTGCAGCAAGGTCGAAGTCTTTACCTCGCGGCGCATCATCAACCGCATCGATCCGAATGCGATCGTGATGCTCACCACCGTCGACGAGGCATACGGCGAGGGATTCCTGGAACCGGATATCGACTGAACCGCAGCGGCGCGCTTGACAGCGCGCCGCTTGTTTGTTACAATATCAAAAAACAACGGGAGGCAAACGAGCGAATGCGCAACTGATCCGATTTTTTGAGAACCTTGACCCGAGCTCTTCGGGTTTTCATGCGTTGTCGAAAAGCGGATCGTCCTCCTTTTATCACCGGTATCAATCGGTTTTTCGGGTCGTTCCCTGTCTTTCGGCAGCGGGACGATTTTTCATTCGGGAAGTGATTTTATGATACAGGCAAGAAACATCAGCATTACAATCGACCGCGATCAGAAGACGATCGTCGAGGACTTCAGTTTCACCGTTCCGGACGGTGCGAAGGTCGCGCTGATCGGCGAGGAGGGCAACGGCAAGTCCACGCTTCTCCGGTGGCTTTACGATCCCGCGCTTGTCGAGCGCTACGCGACGGTCACGGGAGACGCTTCGATCACCGGCACAAAGGGATATCTTGCGCAGGAGCTGCCGGAAAAGGACCGCAATTTGTCCGTTTACGAATACCTGAACGCCCATTGCGACGAACGCGAACTGACGCCGAAGGCGCTTTCCCGCGCCATGAAGGACGTGAACCTGCCCTTCGACCTTGCGTATTCCGAACAGACGATGGGCACGCTGTCCGGCGGCGAGCGTGTGAAGCTGTCGCTTGCGGCGCTGCTTTTGAACGACTGCGACGTGCTGCTTCTGGACGAGCCGAGCAACGACCTCGACCTCGATACGCTCCTGTGGCTCGAACGGTTTCTTTCGTCCGTCAGAAAAACCGTGCTCTATATTTCGCACGACGAGGTGCTGCTTTCGCGCACGGCGGAAGCGGTGATCCACCTTGAAATGGTGCGGCGCAAGAAGATCCCGCGGGCGACGGCGGCAAACATTCCCTACGACGAATACATGAAGCGGCGCGACGCGGCGATGCAGCATCAGGCGCAGGTCGCGCAGTTCGAGCAGAAGGCGTTCCGTGAAAAGAAGGAACGGTATCTCGCGATCTGCAACGCGGTCGACCATGCACAGGCAGCGGTCTCGCGTCAGAACCCGGATGCGGGACGGCTTTTGAAAAAGAAGATGCACACCGTCACGTCGATCGGCAGGCGGCTTGAAAAGGAGCAGGAAAACCTGACCGAAGCGCCGGAGGCGGAATGGGCGATCCTGCCGAAGTGGCTGGGCGGCGAAGTGAAAAACGGACGGACTGTGCTGGAATACGGTCCGAAGCCGCTGACGCTTTCCGATCGCGTGCTTTCGGAGAACGTCGTCATCCGCATTTCGGGACCGGAGCGCGTCTGCATCGTCGGGCGCAACGGCTGCGGCAAGACGACGCTTCTGCGAATTTTGAAGGACGAGATCGCCGCACGCGGGTACCGCATGTTCTATATGCCGCAAACGTATTCCGATCTGCTGCCTCTGGATGCGCTTCCGGTGGAGTTTCTTGCCCCGGACGACGACAAGGCATCGGTCACCGAAGCGCGCATTTTTCTCGGCAGCATGAAGTACACAACGGACGAGATGTCGCATCCGATCCGGGCTCTTTCCGGCGGTCAGCAGGCAAAGCTGCTGCTTTTGAAAGCGATCCTCGACCGTGCGGACGTGCTGGTGCTGGACGAACCGACGCGTAACCTCTCCCCGCTGTCCGCGCCCGCCGTGCGCACGCTTCTAAAGGAATTTCGCGGCGCGATCCTGATGGTTACGCACGACCGCAAGCTGATTTCGGAAACGGCGACGCGCGTGCTCAAGCTCACCGAACGCGGGCTTGAGCCGTTCGACGCATCGACGCTTTAACCGAGCAGGATATCCATGCCCGTCATCAGGGCGAAGCCCATCAGCACGAACGCCGTGCCCGCAAGCGGACGATCCTTCAGCGTGTCGGACAGCAGCTCGAATCCGGTGACATACGCCATCGCGCCCGCCGCAAAGGAGAGCAGCCACGGCAGCGCGGGCACGGCAACGCGGGACAGCGCGATCGTCAGCGCGCCCGCGATCGGTTCGAACGCCTTTTTCCGACCGACGCCCGCCGCCGCGAGCGGCAGCGAAATGATCGCGCCCTCCGGCAGGTTTTGCAGCGCGATCCCGAGCGCCAGCGCAAATGCGCTCATCGCGGTCCCCTGCCCCGAAAGCAGCGCCGCGTACGCCGCGCCGACCGCCATGCCCTCCGGGATGTTGTGTAAAGACACCGAAAGCACGAGCATCCGTGTGGAATGAGCAACGGCTCCCGGACGATGCAGATGCCGCGAAAGCCGGTCCCAGACCGCTAAAAGCCCCGCGCCGAGCAGAAAGCCGAAGCATGCCGGAGCCCACGCCGCGCCCCCTGCCGCCTCCGTCTGCTCCATGGCGGGCAGCAATAAGCTGAACACGGCAGCCGCCGTCATAATGCCCGCTGCCGCGTCCGAAAGAAACCCCGCGATGCGCTTCGGCATGCCGTTTTTCAGGATCAGCACCGCCGCTGCGCCGATCGACGTGCCGAGAAACGGCACCAGAAGTCCCTTGATCGCCTCGCCCACCGACCCTCCTCCTTTCTCCCGGCGCTTCGCTTCTATCGTATGCCGCGGCGGGTGTATTCCGTGACGAACGCCGTCGAAACGGGCACAAATTTTGTGCTCATTTTCCTTGACAATATATAATGCCGGGAGTATACTGAAATCAGAAACGGGCACAAGCCCGGATCGGTTTCAATGCACACGGGGCGGGCCGTCAGTCCGTCAAATTTCAAAAGCGGAAAGGAACATGATCATGGGAAAATTTGAAATCAAAGAAGTAAAGTCCGGTATCAAGTTCAATCTGAAGGCCGGCAACGGCGAGATCATTGCGACGAGCGAGATCTACACCACGGAAAAAGCGTGCCTGAACGGCATTGAGAGCGTCAGAAAGTCCTGCCTCGGCGAGATCGAGGATCAGACCGTCGAGGGCTTCGAGACGAAGAAGCATCCGAAGTTTGAGGTTTATAAGGACAAGGCGGGCGAGTTCCGCTTCCGTCTGAAGGCAAAGAACGGCGAGATCGTCGTAACCGGCGAGAGCTACAAAGCAAAGGCAAGCTGCCTGAAGGGCATTGAGAGCATCAAGAAGAACGCGCCCGAAGCGCCCGTCGTCAAAGTCGAAGCATAATTACGGCACGAAAGTCCGTCCGATCCGGATGGGCTTTTTTCTTTTCTCAAAATCCTTTCCCCCTGCGATTGTTCACAGTCTGTTGACAAACATGTGAAAAACAAATGGTATAATAGAATATCGAATCCGGTGGATTTTGCGTCCCCGGGAAAGGAATCCCGTTGAAGTTTCCCGAATGGAGTAAAAAACAGAGCATCCTGATCGGCGCGCTGATCGGCGTGCTGCTTTGCGCGCTCATTTTCTTCATTGCCGTAGCAACGCGCACCGACCCCGCACAGAACGATGCACCCGATTTTGACGACGGCACCGAAGACATCGAGCTGATCGGGGAGGGCTCCGTCGAGCTTTCGACGGCAAATACGCCTCCGCCCGACCTTTCGCTTCTGTTCCGCGCGGACGACGCAAATCCGCTGCCGGAGGACGGCGCGATACTGCCGCTCGGCAGCGCGTACACGATCGGCGGCACGATCTATTCCAACTATCCGCTGGACAGCGTGAGCGTATCGATCTCCTGTTCGCACAACAGCAAAGCGCCCTATCCGTACCGTCGGTCGGTACACTTCAAGAGCGTCGGAACAGGCATCTATTCGCTGACCGACAAAACGACCGACGAAGGCGCGTCGCTTTCCTCGCTTGTCGATTTTTCCGAGCTGCTCGTCGGCGTGCATACGCTGAAGATCAGCGCGGCGGTCAAGGGCTCGCGCGGCGTGGAGGTATATCGCTGCTCGTTCTATGTGCTGGGCGACGAATGGGAAAAGATCACGCGCGAAAAGTTCCCCGACTCCTATCCGGAAGCGCTGAAGTTTTTCGGCTCCGACGAACGGTTCCTCTATCGTTATCAATGGGTCAACGGGCGTTATATCGTTGCCGATCCCGCCTGGGAAAAGACCTATATCACCGAGATTCCCGGATATCCGAGCCAGATGCCGTGGAAGGTGCACGTCGACGCCGTCCCGTATTTTGAAAAAGCGTTTGCATATCTCGAAAATGCATACCTCCGCGTGCACGGCACGAACGGCGACACCGGCGTGATCAAGGCGATCTCCCTGATCACGGAGTATAACGGCTGTTATGTCTCTCGCTTTACATCGAGTCTCAAAGCGATCAGCCATCATTCCTTCGGCACCGCGGCGGACGTCAACGCCTCGATGGAGCCGAACAAGAACAACAACGACAACACCGCGGTGATCGACAACGACGTCAAAGGACGCCTCGTCTACAACGGCATTCTCGAAGAAGGCGGCGTCAAATACTATGACTTCACCTACGACGGCACGTATCAGCTCGATCCGAACGGCGTGCCCGAAACCTGTGTGAACTACCTGCTCTATGAGCTCGGCTTCTTCCGCGCGGGCTTCGACTGGGCACATTACTACAAGTCCACGAGCGACGCGATGCATTTCTGCCTCAGCGAATTCGTGACCTACAAGCACGACGATCCGAAGTACGGACTCCGAAAGGTCTTTGCCTATGCGGACGAGGCGCCGAGCCCTTCTCCCGCCTCCGCGGAACCGTCCGTCTCCCCCGCGTCTCCATCCCCCGCGACGCCGTAAACAGCATATTCCGGCGCAGACGTAATGTCTGCGCCTTTTTTTGTTTTTGACCGTTCTGTGACCGAAAATCGGTGAATTTTGGTCGATTTTGTAACCCCGGTATGAATAATCGGATATTTTGAAAACTCATTATAAAGAAACATCGAAAACAGGCACAAGCCAAAAAGAATGTGCTACGATACCCCAAAACAGGAGGTGGATCGCATGAACAGACTGAGACGTTTTGCGTTGATCGTGACGGCGGCATTGTGTCTGCTGACGCCGCTGCTGAACCATGCTGCGGCTGTGGAAGTCCGCTCCGCCGAACTGCCCGTTGCGGAGATGATGCAGGACGAACAGCTGCTTGATCAGATCCGATTGACCTATCAGACGGCGAAGAAGACCGCCCGCGTCAAGTCCTTCAAAGGAAAGTGCGGCAGATATGCGGGGCTTCAGCTGGTCGTGCTCGGCATCAATACGAAGTATGTCGGCTGCAACGGCAAAAACGCGTATGATGCGTATAAAAACAAAACGGAGACGTCCGGCGGATATCAGATCAGCGCATATCCCGCAAAGGAATACTCTTTGAAAGAAGCGCTGCAGGCGATCGCCGCGAACGATTCGCATGCGCGCAACATTCTGGTCGGTTTTGAAAAGGGCACGAGCAAAGCGGGCAAGAAATACGGGCACGTGATGTTCATCCACGGCATTGAAAGCGGGCTGGTCTACTTTTCCGACAGCTATGCGCAAACCGTCGACGGCAGGCAATACAAGGAAGGCGAGCCGATCGTCTGCTCGATCGATACCTTCGCCGAGCTGTATAAGCGATATCAACTCGACGGCGTGATACACTTCGAATAAAAGGCATAAAAAGAGCACCGGGATTCCGGTGCTCTTTTTTGATTCGGTTCTTATTTGGTCATGTTTGCGATTTCTTCCGCGAAGTTGTCCTTGCGCTTTTCGATGCCCTCGCCCTTCTCGTAGCGGACAAATGCAAGAACCTTGGAGGCGTTCTTCTGACGGAGCATTTCCTTGATCGTGACGTCCGGGTTCTTGACGAACTGCTGCTCTTCGAGGCAGACTTCCTTGTAGTACTTCTGCATACGGCCGTCGACCATCTTCTCGATGATTGCATCGGGCTTCGGCTTTGCGGCGTTCGCATTCTCTTCCTTTGCGGTCGCCAGCTGGACGGCGCGCTCACGGTCGATGTACTCCTGCGGAAGGTCCTCACGGCCTACGCAGACGGGAGAAGCCGCCGCGATCTGCAGCGCCACATCATGCATGGCTTCGCGATCGCATTCCTCTGCAAACTGCACAAGAACGCCGCGGCTGCCGCCGAGGTGGATGTACGTGTCGACTGCGCCTTCCATACGGACGAAGCGGCGGATCGTGATCTTTTCACCGATCTCCGCAACCGCTGCGGTCTGCAGCGCCTGCACGGTCTGACCGTCGATCTCGCTTGCCATCAGCGCTTCGAGATCCGCGGGGTTCGCTTCCACGACCTGCTTTGCGATCATCTTGACAAAATCCTTGAACCGGTCGGTCTTTGCAACGAAGTCGGTCTCGCAGTTGACCTCGACGAGCGCGGCAACATTGCCCTCGCGATAATCGGCAACAAGACCTTCCGCCGCAATGCGGCCTTCCTTCTTCGCGGCCTTCGCAAGGCCCTTCTCACGCAGGAAGTCGATCGCCTTTTCGACGTCG
>CADAZC010000070.1 GCA_902792295.1 uncultured Eubacteriales bacterium | reverse complement strand
ACTTGTTTTTGGCGATACTGCAGAGCCAGACGCGCACTTCGCAATCGCCGCGGTAGCTTTTCAATGCCTGCATCGCCTTGAAAAAGGTTTCGCCGGTCAGCTCCTCGGCTTCATCGGCGTTTCCGCAGAGCTTTAAGCAGTAGCGATAAACGTCCGTGAAATATGCGCGATAAATGCTCTCGAATGTCTCCATCGGTTTCATCTTCCCTTTATAGGACGCGGAAGAAACGGAAATCTTACAATGTTTTTCAAAAAAGGCGCCGCATGCGCAGCGCCGTAAGTCTTATTCGTCTGTCTCCAGAAGCGCCGCTGCGAATTCATCCGCGTCGAAGCGCTTGAGATCGTCGATCCCCTCGCCCACGCCGATGAACCGGATCGGCACCTTCAGCGTGTCGCTTATCTGCACGGTCACGCCGCCCTTTGCGGTGCCGTCGAGCTTGGTGAGGATCACGCCCGTGAGCTCGCAGACTTCGAGGAACGCCTCCGCCTGCGCCACGGCGTTCTGTCCGGTCGTCGCGTCAAGCACGAGCAAAACCTCGCACGGCGTGTCGGGAAGCTCCCGCGCGATCACGCGGCGGATCTTATTCAGTTCGTTCATCAGGTTCTTCTTGTTGTGCAGCCGTCCCGCGGTATCGACGAGCAGCAGATCGCAGCCCTTCGCGCGGTACGAAGCGATCGCGTCGAACACGACCGCCGCCGGGTCCGCGCCCTCCTGATGCCGCACCATCGGCACGCCCGCGCGGTTTGCCCATTCGCCGAGCTGTTCCGCCGCCGCTGCGCGGAAGGTATCCGCCGCTGCGATCATTGGCTTTCTGCCGGCTGATGCGTACTCGTTTGCGATCTTGCCGATCGTGGTCGTTTTGCCGACGCCGTTGACGCCGACGATCAGAAGCACCGCCGGTCCTTCGTCGCCCAAAAACGGCTTGTCGGTGCGGACCGTGTCCGCGATCAGCCGTTCCAGCGCCTGCTTTGCCTGTGCCCGCTCGGTGAGCTTTTCCGCCTTGACGCGCTCGCGCAGATCGTCCAGAAGCCGTTCCGCGGTCTCCATGCCCATGTCCGCAAGGATCATCGCCTCTTCGAGCTCCTCGTAGAAGTCGTCGTTGATGCCGTCCTTGTTGAACAGGGTCGAAAACCAGTTGTTCGTTTTGTGCAGGCCTTCCTTCAGGCGGGAAAGCCAGCTCTTTTTCTTTTCTTTACTCTCCATTATGCCGTTTCTCCGAATCTTGCCGAGACGATACCCGAGATGCCCTTCTCCTCCATCGCGACGCCGTACAGCGTGTCGCAAACCTCCATGCTGCCTTTACGGTGCGTGATAATGATGAACTGCGTTTCGTCGGAATACGCTTTCAAATAGTTTGCGAACTTCGAAACGTTCGCCTCGTCCAGCGAGGTCTCGATCTCATCGAGCACGCAGAACGCCGGCGCTTTGAGCTTCAGCATTGCGAACAGCAGAGCGATCGCCGTCAGCGCGCGTTCGCCGCCGGAAAGAAGCGACAGAAGCTGCAGTTTCTTTCCCGGGGGCTGCGCGATGATATCGATGTCGCAGTTCAGAACGTCGTTTTTGTCCGAAAGCCGCAGTTCCGCATGCCCGCCGCCGAACAGCTCCGTGAACGTGTCCGCAAAGTTCTGCTGGATCTTCTGGAACTCGACGACAAAGGTCTGTTCCATCGTTTTGGTCAGCTGCCCGATCAACGTATACAGGTCGGTCTTCGCCTTTTCGAGGTCGGCGTACTGCGTCGAAAGCGATTCGTGGCGTTCGGATACCGTGCGGTAATCCTCGATCGCCGAAACGTTGACGTCGCCGAGCCCCTTGATCTCACTCTTCAACGCGCCGACGCGCTGCTGCGTTGCGCCGACCGCGATATCGTGACGCAGTGCCTGCGCATTGTCATAGGTCAATTCGTATTCTTCCCAGATACGGTCCGCACTTTGCCGGAGTTCCATCTCCATGCGGCTCGCGGAAAGCTCGTTCTTATGCTTGTGCTCGCCGAGCGCACGGTACGTTTCCGCAAGCGCGTCGCGCTCGTGCCGGTACTGGCTTAAAAGCTCGTTGATGCGCGTGCGCTCCGCTTCGAGTTTGGAGTGCGCCTCCTTCGCCGCGGCAAGCGCTTCCTGTTCGCCGGAAATGCTCTTTTCCATTTCGGACAGCCGCGCGTCAGCCGCTTCAACCGATTCGGAAAGCGTCCCGATCTCCGCCTCGAACGAACCGATGCGCTGTTCGGTCAGCGCAAGTTCGCGCGAAAGGCGTTGATGCTCCGCGCGCCTTGCGTCCGCTTCCTTTTCGAGTGCGGTGAGCCGGATGCGGCTTTCGGTCAAAGCCGCAGCGCGCAGTTCGCGCGCATTCTTCGCTTCGCCGATCGCGATCTGCTCCCTGCGGATATCCTCTGTGCTCAAAAGGTTCTGCTTCTGAATGTCGTCCTGCACGGACGCCGCCGCCGCGCGCCGCTTTTCGATGTCTTCGATGCTCTCGTTGACGTCGCCGCGCTCGTCGATGAGCTCCTGTACCGCTTCCTCGGCGTCTTTGAGATCGCGCTCGATGATCTCGCGCTGTTCTTTGAGCCGAACAAGCTCCAGCTCGTCTTCGTGCGCCGCGGCAAGGAACGCGTCGATCTGCGCGTCCTTCAAAAGCATCTGCTTTTTCTGCGCCTCGATCGCATCCTGCTTTTCGGCAACCGCCTTTTCCGCCGCTTTCAGCTGTTTTTTGATCTCCTCGACCTCGCGCTCGCGTCCGAGCAGCGAGAAGCCGGACTTCTTTAAGCTGCCGCCGGTCATCGTGCCGCCCGTGGACAGGAAATCGCCCAGAAGCGTTGCGATATGGAACGCGTTATGCGACTTTTTCCGCAGCGCGATCGCCGCGTCCAGATTTTCAGCAATGACCGTGCGTCCCAAAAGGTATTCGGCAACCGTTTCGACGCGCCTGTCACAGCCGATCAGCTCGCTCGCAAGTCCGACCACACCGGGCTCACGCAAAAGCGCGCGTTCCTTTTCGTTCAGCGGATTCGGAACGAGCAGCGTCAAAGGCAAAAGCGTTACCCTGCCGAGATCGTTCTTCCGCGCGTACTCGATGACCGTTTTCGCGTCCTCAGCGGTCGTTGTAACGATGTTCTGGAGCGAGCCGCCCAACGACATCCCGATCGCCGTTTCCAGCTTTTTCGGGACTTTGAGAAGCTCTGCAACGGGACCGATGACGCATTGTTTCAGCGCGGCGTCGTTTTCCGCCGCCGTCAGCACGGCGCGGACGCTGTTCTGATAGCCCTCGTGCGAGCGCACCATTTCGGAAAGCACGTGTTCGCGCGAAGAGAGCGCGCCGACATTCTGTTCCGCAATGCGCAGTTCCGCCTGCGCGGCGAGAAAATCCGATTCCATCCCGAGCCGTTCGTGCTGCGCCTCTTTGCGCGCCGCGACGTGCCCGTTCATCTTTTCCGCCTGTGCCCGCTCCGCGTCGCGGGCGGTTTCCGCCTCCGCTTTCAGCGCGTCGACCTTTGCCTTTGCTTCGGCGTCCTCGCCGTCCAGCGCGGCAAGCCGGTCTTTGAGCGCCACCGCCATCGTATCGAAGCGAGATAGATCGCTCTTTGCGTCGGCAAGGCGGTTCATCGCCTCCATGACCGCCGCTTTCTGTGCTTCGACCGCCGCCTCGCGCGCCGCGATCGCCTCGTCGGTTTCTTTGATCGCCTCGGTCTCCGCGTTGATCTGTTCCGTCAGCGCCGCAAGCTCTTCGACGTTCGCTTCGCCCTGTTCGTTTTTCGCGATCTCGGCACGCAGTTCATCGCACGCACGAAGCGCGCTGTCGCGCTCCGCACCGGCGCGTTCGATCTCTTTCTTCGCGTGCTCGCGCCGCTCGATCAGAAGATTGCTTTCGCCGACGTGCGATTCCACGCCGGAGAGCATTTCGATGACCTTGTTCTGCTGCGCGCTCGCGCGCTCGTCGATCTCGCGCACCTGCGCTTCCAGCTCCAGCGACTGTTCGCCGAGCGTGCGGTTCTGCGCCTCATTCAGTTCAATGTCTGCTTCGATCGCCGACGTCTGCTCCGCAAGCGTCTTCAGGCGCTCGCGCATGCGGTCGTTGTTGTAGAGGAACAGATTGACCTCAAGGTCCTTGAGCTCCTCGCGCAGCTTCAGATATGCCCGCGCGGTCGCGCTCTGCTCCTTCAGGGGCTCCAGTCGTTCGCCGAGCTCCTTCAGCGTGTCCGCGATGCGTTCCATATTGCGCTCGGTGTTCTCGAGCTTGCGTTCGGCTTCCTCCTTACGCACGCGGTAGCGCATCACGCCCGCCGCCTCCTCGAGCGCCGTTCTGCGGTCGCCCGATTTGTTGCTGAGGATCTCGTCGACGCGCCCCTGCGAAATGATCGAGTACCCGTCCTTGCCGATGCCCGTGTCGCGGAACAGTTCGGAGATGTCCTTGAGCCTGCAGCCGCGCCCGTTCAGCACGTATTCGCTCTCGCCCGAACGGTACATGCGCCGCGTCACCGCAACCTCGTCGTAATCGACCGGCAGCAGGTGGTCGGCGTTGTCGAACGTCAGCGTGACTTCGCACATCGACTGCGGCTTGCGCTTCTGCGTGCCGTTGAAGATGACGTCCTCCATTTTGGAGCCGCGCAAAGCACGCGCGCTTTGCTCACCGAGTACCCAGCGCACCGCATCTGCGATATTGCTCTTGCCGCTTCCGTTCGGTCCGATGACCGCCGTGATGCCTGAGCCGAATTGAAGCTCGGTCTTTTTCGCAAACGACTTGAAGCCGGAGATGTCCAGTCTTGTCAGTCTCATTTCGTTTCCAACCTCGAAAGCGCGTCTTCGGCAGCCGCCTGTCCCGCGCTCTGTTTTGAATGTCCCTTCCCCTCGCCGAGTACCTGCTCGTCGAGCACCGCCTGCATGGTGAAGGTCTTGCTGTGATCCGGTCCCTCTTCCCCGACGAGCACATACCGCACCTGTCTGCCGTGCGTTCTCGCATGGATCAGCTCCTGCAGGCGCGTCTTGTGATCCTTTTCGGATACCGGCGTCGAGAGGTCCAGAAGCGGCAGTACGAACCGGTGGATAAAGCTCCTTGCGGGCGCGAAACCGCCGTCCAGATAGATCGCGGCGATCACCGCCTCGAACGCATCGGACAGGATCGACGGCTTTTCCCTTCCGCCGCTTGCGTCCTCGCCGCGGCCCAAAAGCAGGTATTTGCCGAGCCCGACGCCCTTCGCCGCTTCGGAAAGTGCGGATTCGCAGACGATCGACGCGCGGTTTTTGGAAAGCTGTCCCTCCTGCATGTTCGGGAAGCGGAAAAAGAGCTCCTCGGACACGCAAAGCTCCAGCACCGCGTCTCCCAGAAACTCCATGCGCTCGTTGTCGCCGCCCGTGCCGGGCACATACGACGAGTGCATCAGCGCGCGCTTCAAAAGGTCGGCGTTTCCGAAGGAATACCCGAGCTTATTCTGCAATTCCGTGATTTGTTCTTTCGTCAGCATACGCGTTTCTCTTTACCAAAAAACCCGCACAAAGCGCGTGCGGGTCCGGTTCGACTTGCCTGTTTCCGCTTATTTCTGCAGATAACGAAGAATATCGCCGACGGTCTGCACTTTGGGCAGTTCTTCATCGGGGATCTCGGTGTCGAATTCCTGTTCCAGATCCATGACGAGCTCAACCACGTCCAGAGAGTCCGCATGCAGATCCTCGATCAGATGGCTTTCCATCGTGATGGTTTTGGGGTCGATATCCAGCTGTTTGCCGATGATTTCGCAGATTTTTTCGAATTCCATGATTACTCCCTTCCGTCCCGAAGGACGATTCGATCACTTGATTATTTTACCGAAAAACGGAGGGTTTGTCAATCCTCAATGTTCAGCGTTTCGGCGAACGCGCCGATCTTTTCCGTCACGCCGCCGCGCACGAGCCGCGTCGCCTGCAGGAGGCAGACCTTGACCGATTTTGCGTCGGAACTGCCGTGTCCCTTGATGATGCCTCCGTTGATTCCCAGGAGAGGCGCGCCGCCGTATTCGGTGTAATCCAGCCGCTTTTTCAACGAATTGAACGCGGGCTTGCCGATCAGTCCGGCGAGCTTGCCGCGCGTCGATTCCATCAGCGAGCGCTTCAGCATCGTCGCGATCCATTTTGCCACGCCCTCGGTGGTTTTCAGCATGACGTTGCCGTCGAAGCCGTCGCAGACCAGCACGTCCACCGCGCCGCTCGTCAGATCGCGCGCCTCGACGTTGCCGATGAAGTTCACTCCCTCGGTCGCTTTCAGGCGCTGATGCGCTTCCTTCGCAAGCGAATTGCCCTTCTCCTCCTCGGTGCCGTTGCACAGAAGTCCCACGCGCGGGTTCTTCACGCCCTCGACCGCTTCGAGGTACGCCGCGCCCATCAGCGCGAACTGCACGAGATACCCCGGCTTGCAGTCCGTGTTCGCGCCGCAGTACCGCGCCGGTAGACCCTGCGGAAAAGAAGCATTCCGCCTCCTTGTCGCGCACACATTCGAGCGCTTTTACCAAGCTCGAATCCTTCTTCTTGCGGATCGCCTCGGTCGGATGCTCGCCCATGCCGATCGTCTCGGTCGTAAAGACGGTTTCGATCCGGTCCCTGATCTCCGGATGCGCCGCCGTAAAGTCGTTCAGAACTTTCTCGTCGCCGAACAGCCGAAGGTTCACGCCCTCCGCCTCCGGCTCCTTCAAAAATGCCAGAACGCCGTCCAGCACACATTCCGGCGCGTTGTCGCCGCCCATTACGTCAACTGCAAGCTTCATAGAAACCCCTCTCACAAATCATACGATCCCTCGGATCTTTTAACCAGGTTATTATACTCCAACCGCACGCAGGATGCAAGAAAAAACGGAAACGCGGTTTCGCATTTCCGTTTCACATCGTCGGTCGCTTACGCATCCCGTTCCAGAACGCCGTCCTTCATCATCAAAATTTCGTCCGCCTGCGCCGCAATCTCCAGATCGTGCGTGACGATGATGACACAGCGATTTTCTTCGTGTGCAAGCCGAAGCAGGATCGAAACGACCTGGTCGCCGTTCGTAATATCGAGGTTTCCGGTCGGCTCGTCGGCAAGGATCAGCTCGTTCCCCGCCGCGAGCGCCCGTGCGATCGCCACGCGCTGCTGTTCGCCGCCGGAAAGCTGGGTCGGAAACCGTTTGAACTGTTCCGGTCCGATCCCGACCGCTTCCAGTTCTTTTTTTGCGCGCAAACGGGCAGTCTTGCCGCGGATGCCTTTGAGATTCATGGAATACAGTACGTTTTCCTCCGCGGTCAGAAGCGGAAACAGATTGTAGTTCTGATAAATGACCGCCGCGTGATCACGCCGATAACGATCCCGATTCATTTTGCCCGTCGGCACATCCTGAAACACGACTGCGCCGCTGTTCGGCAGTTCCAGCCCGGCGAGCAGGGAAAGAAGCGTCGTCTTGCCGCTGCCGCTCTTGCCGACGATGGCATACGCCTTGCCGCGTTCAAACGAGCAGCTGACCTGTTTGACCGCATGAACGGTCTGATACTTATTTCGATAGGAAAACGTTAGATTGTCCGCTTTCAGAAATTCCATAACGATACCGCCTTTCTTTGATTCATTCCTGCTCGCGCAGCAAGCGCGTGGGAGATACGGACACGGGACGCAGCACCGCGAGCGCGCATCCGACAAGGTGACAGCCGAAGAAGATCAGTGTCGGCAACGGACGTTTGAAAATAAATCCGATGACCGCCGCCGCGAGCAGCGGCGCAAAGAGCTGTTCAATCATCACTGAGCAGAACAGCCCGAAACCGTTCATGCCGAGCGTGCGCATCAGCGCATAGATGCGGACTTCGCCGCGCGTGCCCAAAAGTCCCAGAAGGAACCCTGCGCCGAGTCCCAAAAGTCCGATCAGCGGCAGCAGCAGCGAGGTTCGCCGGAGGTTCTGTTCCATGGAAGCGATCGTCGCCCTGTACTGTTTGTCATAGACGGTCAAGGCAAAATCGTAATCGGTCCGGCTCGGATCAACCTTCCGGAACCGCTTGTACGCGATCTCCAGCATTTCGTCGAGCTTGGCGTTGTCCTTCACTGTGAAGCTTGCTTTATCGGTGCTGGGCGCTTCCGCGAGATGCGCTGCAATGGTCTGCGAAGTCCTGTACGGGATATAGACCGCATGCGCGCCGCCCTTGAACCATCCTACGACGCGGAACGTATATGTCTCGATCCGATCCTTGTCCATCGCGTACCCGTCCTGCAGCAGGAGCGTGATCTCCTGTCCCGCGTGCCGGCTGTAGTCCGACGAAGGCACAAGGCAGATCATCTCCTCGCTGTTGTAGAAATCCTTGACCTCCGAAAACCAGTCTCCGCCGATTCGCCGGTCCGTCGCGTCCATACAGCGCTCATCGGAAACACCGACCACGGCGGCGTAACCGCTGCCGGACAGTTCCATAAACGTTTTGGTCAGGCAGAGATCGCGTACATAGGCGCCGATCCCGTTCTCCGTATCCAACAGAAAATCCGTATAGCGGCGGCTCAGCCCCAGATTGTCGGATTTTGTTCCTCTGAGGTCTGTCACAACCGCCTTGATTTCATAGCTGTTCCGGATCTCATCCAAGTGCGCTTGCTGTCGGTCGCGATACCCGATCAGCAAACAGAGTAAAAGGCACAGCGTACCGCTGACCGCAAAGCTTACGAGCAGCATCCACGGTCTTCGCAGCATTCGTTTCAAAAGCATTCCGTCCACACTCAATCCTCCATCAGCTTTCGCGGGTTTCTGTGTACGAGTACAGCCGCATGCAGCCACACCGCCACACCGATTACGACGAACTCGGCAACCGCGAACATTGCCGTCTCCCACACGCCGGGCGTACTGGCGTGCACCATGTTCTGCAAAGCCTCCTCCGAAATGACCGGCACTCCGCCGTATGCCGTTCGGTCGATCCCGCTGAGCATATCGGACAGCACATGGTCCTGCATAACGCCGAGCGTGACACGGCTCAGAACCATACCGAGCGCAATGCCCGCAGCGGCGACCACCATGCCGCTGAGCATCAGATATGCTGCCGTCGTTTTCGGTGATGCGCCGAGCGAACGCATGACACCGATGTTCTTTTTCTGCGCGGACTGATACATCAATAGATACAGCAGTAACAGCAGAACCCAGCCGCCGAGCGCGATCCATACGAGCTGTGCCGTCGAACTGCCGAGCGCGATAAGGTTCTTCTGCACCTCTTCAAAGCCCTGATCGTACGCATAGAACTGTCCGGCATAGGGCGAATCTTCCAGCGCAAGCTGGAATTCATCGACATGTCCATTGATCAGCTCCACCGTCAGATACAGTCCATAGACGTCCTTATTATTATCGATCTGCATGTCGCCGCCCGAAACGGTCAGTGTGCCACCGTCCGGCAGTGTGATCGTTTCGCCCTCCCGATGCAAGACCGTCGGTTCCCGATACGGTTCAATCTCGGGATATGCGTCCGCGATCTGTGCGCTGCGCGGCATGAAGACTGTATTTGTTGTGAACGAAAACGCCCCGTCCGACCAAGCCGAAGGCAATCGATAAATGCCGACGACCGTAAAAGGCTCCTCCGCTCCGTACGGTACGCCGAAGCGGAAATCATCGATATCTGGGTTGTTCTGTCTTTCGACCGCGTCAAGGCTGCGCAGCCATTTGGACGGATACTGCGAAAGCGGAACCGTATCCCCGACCGAAAGGTTCGACAGGTTTGCCGTGATCTCCGAGATCAACATCACCTTTGCGCCGGTTTGATACTCCTCCTCCGTAAAACTTCGACCGTCGATGATAATTGCCTCACCCGTCAGGAACGAGAATACCGTTTCCAGCCGGTCCGTGCCGATTGCGACCATCGAATGATTCTGTTTTCCCCACGCGTCGCGATAGGTGCGCCAAAGTTCATGCGGTGTTTGTTCAAAGAACGCGTTCGGATCGCCCTCATACCGTTCCGCCGCAGGATAGATGTATTTTTGCGGCTGCTCGGGTTCCGTCTGCTCGTCTGACCCTTCCTGATGAAGCCAAAAGCCGAACGGGTTTTCCTCAGGCGGAAAAGTATCCTTTTCGCCGTCATACATCCATTTTCCATCCTCCCACGACCAGCGCCGAAGATCGGATACGTCCTCCAGATATCCGTCTGCCTGCCGTGCAATCGTGCCGGTCAGCGTGTAGTACGTCGGACCGATTCTTGAGACTGCCTCCGGATTGAACGCAGTCTGCCAGCCGTTGTCCACCATCCATGGATCAAATGTGCCTGCCACAACGTAGTGCTCGCCTTCGACAAAATAGGAAGCCGCTTCCGGATCTGCATCAAGATCGATGACATAGCTGAATCCTCGCCCGAACCGGATGGTTTCCATCAGCTCCGTGTATTCCTCATTCATCAGCAGTATCTCATCCAGCTCGAACAGTAGATACAAAGGGTTCTGTATGTCTGCCTTCCGCGGATGCATGCCGCTCTTCGTTGTCATTTCTTTCAATTTTCCCGCAAAAACCGCCTGCATATAGGGCGTTTCATTGCCGCTTGCACGCCAGCTCAGCTCTCGGCGGACGTCAATAAACGGATGAAGCGCGGGAGAACTGCATCCGGCGACCGTATGGCTTCGCACCGCTTTCACACCCGGAAGTGCTTCGATCGCTTCCGCATCCTTTTGTGTGAACACGCGAGTGTCGATCGAATATGTCGCACCGTTCCCGGAACCGAGGAACGTGACGGCAGGATCGGTACGCACCGCGATCGCCGTATGGCTCTTGTCCAGCGTATCGGACAGCCGAACCGTCGAATCCCACAATGCGGCTGCCGCCGATAAAAAGCCTGTCATCACAGCAACGAACACCAGCCACAAAAGTGTGGTCACCGGTTTTCGAAAAAGCCTTTTCCAAACAGTCATACCGGAACCTCCTTTATGGCGCTATTATTGCACACTTTCTAATAGTTGTCAATGCTATATATTGATTTTTTACAAATAATATGGTATGGTGGGTACTGAAAAAGAAACAGTTGCCAACGCAGCGGATTTCGGAGTATACTGTGATTCGGAGGCGAAAGAAGCACTTGCCTGATACCGGTCATTCGTTCATATCGTATTTCAAGCGAGCAACAAGCCCGCTTGTTGTGCTGCGCTTTTTATCCGAAAAGCCGATGTACGGTTATGAAATCTCCGCGGAGCTCAAAAGCCGCAGCGACGGCAAGTACATGATTTCTATCCTTTACCCCGTGCTCTACCGTCTTGAGGAACAGGGCTATATCGAAATTTCCGGCACCGAGGTCGCCGAGGGTCGGGCACGAAGCTATTATTCCATCACGCCGTCCGGCCGTGAATATCTCAATAAAACGGAAAAAGAATACCTCGAGATCTCCAGGACCTTCGAGGCATTGATGAAATAAACCTATTCTGTTTTGCCGGCTTGTCCGGCTTTTTTCTTTTACCGGTCGTCGCGAACGTCGTGGACGACGTACGGCTTCGGGTCGGTGAGCGCCTCGCGCATAAAGTTCGGGTAAAGCGTCACGGGCTCGTCCGGCGCGACCCACACGAACTTTTCCGCCCCGTCGCCGAGATGATCGCTCGCAAGCGCGAAGTCCTCCGGGACGTTCATGTAAAAATAGAACGCAAGCTCGTAGACCGGCTTGCCGGATTTCGACGGGCTGTCGTTGATGAAATAGACCTCGCTGACATAGCCGAGGCGATCGACCGTCATCTTTACGCCGGTTTCTTCAAGCACCTCCCGCACAACGGCTTGCTCCGCCGTTTCGCCGAACTTGATCCGCCCGCCGACCGAATAGCAATAGTCGCCCAGATTACTCTTTACCATCAGCACCCTGCCGTCTTTGCGGATGATCGCGCCGACGCGCACGTTCAAAAGCCCTTCCCCGCAGGGAACGCACAGATCCGGTCCGAAATGTGTCTCCATGGACTTCTCCTTTCCGTGTAAA
>CADAZC010000069.1 GCA_902792295.1 uncultured Eubacteriales bacterium | reverse complement strand
GGACGTGCTTTCGCAGCTCGACGAGAACGGCATCATCCGCCCCGGTGCGGAGGTGCGTTCGGGCGACATCCTGGTCGGCAAGGTCACCCCGAAGGGCGAGACCGAGCTGACGCCGGAAGAGCGCCTGTTGCGCGCGATCTTCGGTGAGAAGGCGCGCGACGTGCGCGACACGTCTCTGCGCGTGCCGCACGGCGAAGGCGGCGTCGTGGTCGACGTCAAGATCTTCACCCGCGAGAACAAGGACGAGCTGAGCCCGGGCGTGAACCAGATGGTTCGCGTATATATCGCGCAGAAGCGCAAGATCTCCGTCGGCGACAAGATGGCAGGTCGTCACGGCAACAAGGGCGTTATCTCCCGCATCCTCCCCGAAGAGGATATGCCGTTCCTGCCCGACGGCACGCCGCTGCAGATCGTTCTGAATCCGCTGGGCGTTCCGTCCCGTATGAACATCGGTCAGATCCTCGAGCTGCACCTCGGCATGGCGTGCAAGAAGCTCGGCATCGAGATTGCGACGCCGGTCTTCGACGGCGCGACCGAGGAGGACATCAAGAAGCTGCTCGTGAAAGCGGGCTGCGACGAGGACGGCAAGACGATCCTGTACGACGGCAGAACGGGCGAACCGTTCGAGAACCGCGTCTCGGTCGGCTATATGTACTATCTGAAGCTGCACCATCTGGTCGACGATAAGATCCACGCGCGTTCCACGGGTCCGTACAGTCTTGTCACGCAGCAGCCGCTGGGCGGCAAAGCGCAGTTCGGCGGACAGCGTTTCGGCGAGATGGAAGTCTGGGCGCTCGAAGCGTACGGCGCGGCGAACACCCTGCAGGAGATCCTCACCGTCAAGTCGGACGACGTCGTGGGTCGTGTCAAGACCTACGAGAGCATCGTCAAGGGCGAGAATGTCAAGCCCTCCGGCGTGCCCGAGTCGTTCAAGGTTCTGATCAAGGAACTGCAGTCGCTGGGTCTCGATATGCGTGTTCTTTCCGAAACGCGCGAAGAGATCGAGATCGGCGAGGACGACGATGAAGAAACCCGCTTCACCGACAATATCAACATCTCCGGTCCCGAGGACATCCCGCTCCAGCCGATGGAGGACGAGGATGAGGACGACGAGGACATCGACAACATCAACTTCGACGACGATTTCGGCGACGAAGCCGACATGGACGACATGCTGCTCGACGACGACCTCGACCTCGGGGACGATATGGATATGGACTTCGGGGATGAGGAAGATCCCGAATAACGTGCGAAAGGAGACAGCAAATGTTTGATTTAACGGAATTTGATGCTTTGCAGATCGGTCTGGCGTCGCCGGAAAAGATCCTTGAATGGTCTCACGGCGAGGTGAAAAAACCCGAAACGATCAACTATCGCACGCTGAAACCCGAAAAGGACGGTCTGTTCTGCGAACGGATCTTCGGACCGACGAAGGACTGGGAATGTCACTGCGGACGCTATAAGCGCGGCAGATACAAGGGCATCGTCTGCGACAAGTGCGGCGTGGAAGTCACCCGCGCAAAGGTGCGCCGCGAGCGCATGGGTCACATCGAGCTCGCCGTTCCCGTCTCTCATATCTGGTATTTCAAGGGCATTCCGTGCCGCATGAAGATGCTGCTGGACATGAGCCCCAAGGAACTGGAACAGGTCCTGTACTTTGCGGCGTACGTCGTCATCGATCCCGGTACGACCACGCTGCGCAAAAAGCAGGTGCTTTCCGATAAGGAGTACCGCGAATATCAGGAACAGTTCGGCGAAAAGGCGTTCCGCGCCGGCATGGGTGCGGAAGCGATCCGCGAGCTTCTCTGCGAGATCGACCTTGAAAAGCTCGACGCGGAGCTCCGCGAGGAAGCGGAGACCAGCGGCGGTCAGAAGCGTGCAAACGCAGTCAAGCGTCTCGAAGTCGTCGAAGCGTTCTTAAAGAGCGGCAACCGCCCCGAATGGATCATCCTCACGGTTCTGCCGGTCATTCCGCCGGAACTGCGCCCGATGGTCCAGCTGGACGGCGGACGGTTCGCGACGAGCGATCTGAACGATCTCTATCGCCGCGTCATCAACCGCAACAACCGCTTAAAGCGCCTTCTGGAGCTGCGCGCGCCGGACATCATCGTCCGCAACGAAAAGCGCATGCTGCAGGAAGCGGTCGACTCCCTCATCGACAACGGCCGCCGTTCGCGCCCGGTCACGGGTCCCGGCAACCGTCCGTTGAAATCGCTTTCCGATATGCTTCGCGGCAAGCAGGGACGCTTCCGTCAGAACCTGCTCGGCAAGCGCGTCGACTATTCCGGCCGTTCGGTTATCGTCGTCGGTCCGGAACTGAAGATGTATCAGTGCGGTCTTCCGAAGGAAATGGCGCTGGAACTCTTCAAGCCGTTCGTCATGAAGAAGCTCGTCAAGGGCGGCTTCGCGCAGAACGTCAAGGGCGCAAAGCGCATGGTCGAACGCGGCGCGAACGATGTCTGGGGCGTGCTCGAGGAGGTCATCAAGGACCATCCCGTCATGCTCAACCGCGCGCCGACGCTGCACCGTCTGGGCATTCAGGCGTTTGAGCCGGTCCTCGTCGAGGGTCGCGCGATCAAGCTGCATCCGCTCGTATGTACCGCGTTCAACGCGGACTTCGACGGCGACCAGATGGCGGTCCACGTACCGCTCTCGGTCGAGGCACAGTCGGAAGCGCGCTTCCTGATGCTTGCATCCAACAACATCCTGAAGCCGCAGGACGGCAAACCGGTCGTCTGCCCGACGCAGGACATGGTCATGGGCTGCTACTATCTGACGCAGCAGCGCGACGGCGTAAAGGGTGAGGGCAAGGCGTTCGCATCCGAAGACGAAGCGGTCATGGCGTACCAGACCGGCGAAGTCGCACTGCAGGCGAAGGTCAAGATTCGCTTAAAGCGCGAGTGGCAGGGCAAAACGATCTACAAGGTCTGCGACACCTCCGTCGGCCGCGTGATCTTCAACAACGCGATCCCGCAGGATCTCGGCTTTGTGGAGCGCAACTGCGCGGACGATATGTTCAAGCTGGAGATCGACTCCCTCGTCAAGAAGAAGGACTTGGGCAAGATCGTCGACGCGTGCTACCGCAAGTACGGTCCCACGCAGACCAGCGAAACGCTCGACCGCATCAAGAAGCTCGGTTATTCGTACTCCACCCGCGGCGGCGTCACCGTCGGCTTCCAGGACATCCGTGTTCCGGAAGAGAAGAAGGCGCTCGTTTCCGCAGCGGAGAAGAAGGTCGTCGAGATCGACAACTACTTCCGCATGGGTCTCCTCTCCAACAAGGAGCGCAGAGACCGCGTCATCAAGGTCTGGGAGCAGACCACCGAGGACGTTTCCAACGCATTGATGGATTCGCTCGACGCGTTCAACCCCATCTTCATGATGGCGGACTCCGGCGCGCGCGGCAGCCAGGCACAGATTCGCCAGCTCGCCGGTATGCGCGGTCTGATGGCGGACCCGTCCGGTGAAATCATCGAGGTTCCGATTCGCGCGAACTTCCGCGAAGGTCTGTCCGTTCTGGAGTTCTTCATCTCCTCGCACGGCGCGCGCAAAGGTCTTGCCGATACGGCACTTCGTACGGCGGACTCCGGTTACCTGACCAGACGTCTTGTCGACGTTTCGCAGGACGTCATCGTGCGCGAAGACGACTGCTTCGCGGAGCGCAATGACACGCCGCGCGGTATGATGATCTCCGCGATCGCGGACGACAACAAGGTCATCGAGCCGCTTTCGGCGCGCATCGAAGGCCGCTACGCGATCGATCCGGTCTTCCATCCGGAAACCGGCGAACAGCTCTGCGAAGGCGATCACATGATCTCGCATGACGAGGCGCTTGCGATCGAAAAAGCGGGCGTGAAGGAAGTCTACTGCCGTTCGGTCCTGACCTGCCGCACGGAGCACGGCGTCTGCTGCAAGTGCTACGGCGCGAACCTCGCGACCGGCGGTCACGTCGACATCGGCGAGGCGGTCGGCATCATCGCGGCGCAGGCGATCGGCGAGCCCGGTACGCAGCTGACGATGCGTACGTTCCACACCGGCGGTGTTGCATCGAGCAAGGACATCACGCAAGGTCTTCCGCGCGTGGAAGAGCTGTTCGAGGCGAGAAAGCCGAAGGCGCTCACCATCCTGTCCGAGATCTCGGGCACGGTCCACATCGAGGAAGGCACGCACAACGTCATCGTCACGAACGACGAAGGCGAATCCGCGAAGTATCAGATCTCGATCGAGAGCCGCCTGAAGGTCAAAGAGGGCGACCGCGTCGAAGCGGGCAGCGAACTGAACGAAGGTTCCGTCTACCCGAACGATATCCTGAAGATCCTGGGCGTCAAGGGCGTACAGGCATACCTCTTAAAAGAAGTCCAGAGCGTCTACCGTCTGCAGGGTGTTGAGATCTCCGATAAGCACATCGAGGTCATCATCCGCCAGATGCTCCGCAAGGTCCAGATCGAGGACGCGGGCGACACGGATCTGCTGCCCGGCGAGCTGTGCGACAGCTTCCGCTTCGAGGACGAGAACGAAAAGCTGATCGAGCAGTACGAGACCGCAGTCGCGATCGCGCAGGAGAACGGAACGGAAGAGCCCGCGGAGCCGGTGCTTGCAAGAGCGAAGCGCAAGCTGCTCGGCATCACCAAGGCGGCGCTCGCAACCGAATCGTTCCTGTCCGCGGCGTCGTTCCAGGAGACCACGCGCGTGCTGACCGAAGCTGCCATCAAGGGCAAGATCGATCCGCTCGTCGGTCTCAAAGAGAACGTCATCATCGGCAAGCTGATCCCCGCGGGTATCGGACTGAAACGCTATCGCAACGTCGAAGTGAGCGAGGCGCAGGACGTCCCGACGGATGCGGAGTAACGCCATGGAGCAACGCAAACTGACCGACACCGAATGCACGCTGTACGGCACAAAGGCCTGCGCGCTGCTGAATATGCAGGACTGCGACAAGTGCCCCTTAAAGGGCCGCGTCGCAGATCCCGCGATTTTCGACGATCTCAGACTGTTCTGCGATCTGCAGCCGGAGGGCACGGTTGCACAGCTCTTCGAGAGTGAGACCTGCACCCTGTGCAAGGACGAGCCGAAGGGAAGGACCGCGTCCTACGCCGTGTTTGACATGGCGCATACCGAGCCGAAAAAGCTTGCGAAGCGCAAGTGGCTCGCAAAGCAGGAAACCGGTTTCATGGTTCCGCTGCAGTTTGCGTGCTGCGCAAAGTGCCGCCGCAGGATCCTGCTGATGTCGTATCTGCCGCTGATCGCGCCGATCGTTCTGACGCTGATCGTGCTGCCGTTCGTGATGATCGAACACTTTGCGCAGACGATGCGTCAGGCGGCGGGATGGCTGCCGTTCGCGGTGGTCGTCGCGGCGATCGCCGGCGGCTGGGGCGTCGGGAAACTGCTTGCGTATCTCTATAAGCGTAAGCTCGAAACGGACATGTACGTCGACGTGCGCACCCATCCGTTCGTGCTGAACATGCAGGAGAAGGGCTGGCGGCCGTTGTTCAACGACCGCGCCCCGCACCTTGCGTTCACGAAGAAACGGATCGACCGGGGACTCGGCACCGCGCCGAGCGCCGTTTACGCCATGCCGGACCGGGAAAAACCCGCTTCCGAAGAGAAAATTTCGGATTGACAAGGCAAACGTTTTCTGTTACACTAACTTTTTGGCGGTGTTTTGAGAAAAACACGGCCGCAACCGCGTTTTTCGACGGAAAACGCGGTCGAAAACCGGACAATATCCTCTGAATTGGGTTGCAGAGGGATTGATTTATACATTGATTGAAATAGTATTAGGAGGAAACATCTGAATGCCGACCATTAACCAATTGGTTCGCAAGGGCAGACAGCCCGTGGAATACAAGTCCACGGCGCCCATTCTGAAGCAGTGCCCGCAGCGTCGCGGCGTCTGCACCGCAGTCCGTACGATGACGCCGAAAAAGCCGAACTCCGCACTGCGTAAAATCGCTCGTATCCGTCTGACCGACGGTCTCGAAGGTACCGCGTATATTCCCGGTATCGGTCACAACCTGCAGGAGCACTCCGTGGTTCTGATCCGCGGCGGTCGTGTCAAGGACCTCCCCGGTGTTCGTTACCACATCATTCGCGGCGCTCTGGATACCGCAGGCGTTGCAAACCGCAAGCAGGCCCGCTCGCTGTACGGTGCGAAGCGTCCCAAGAAATAAGGAGGACACACCATGCCGAGAAGAGGATTTATTCCCAAGAGAGAAGTTCTTGCAGATCCGATCTACAAGAGTGTTGTCGTGACCAAGCTCATCAACCAGGTCATGCTGGACGGCAAGCGCGGCGTTGCGCAGAAGGCCGTTTACGATGCCTTTGAGCTGATCAATGAAAAGACGGGCAAGGACGCGCTGGAAGCGTTCGAGCAGGCAATGAACAACATCATGCCCGTTCTCGAAGTCAAAGCACGCAGAGTCGGCGGTTCGACCTATCAGGTCCCGATCGAGATCCGTGCAGAGCGCCGTCAGACCCTGGGTCTTCGCTGGCTCGTGAGCTATGCGCGCAACCGCGGCGAGCGCACGATGGCGGAGCGTCTTGCGGGCGAGATCATGGATGCCTGCAACGAACAGGGCAACGCCGTCAAGAAGAAGGAAGATACCCATAAGATGGCAGAGGCCAACAAGGCGTTTGCACATTATCGCTGGTAATGCGGGATACTGCGCTTGAACTGACACGCAATATCGGCATCATGGCGCACATCGATGCCGGCAAGACCACGACGACCGAGCGGAT
>CADAZC010000068.1 GCA_902792295.1 uncultured Eubacteriales bacterium | reverse complement strand
ATCGTCACGGTGCGCGCCTCGCTGCCGGAGCCCTCGATCGTGACGTCCAGGCGTTCCTTCGGAAGCGCTTCCGAAACCAGATTCGCCCACTCCATCAGGATCAGCGCATCTTCTTTTAGATAGTCGGAAAACCCGATGGCAAACAGTTCGTCCGCATCGGACAGGCGGTAAGCGTCAAAATGAAAGAGCTTCGGCGACGTCGGATATTCGCAGACGATCGTAAATGTCGGGCTGGACACATGGTCGATCCCAAACGCTTCTGCAACGCCGCGGGCGAACACGGTCTTTCCCGCTCCGAGATCGCCGTACAGCGCAACAAAGCCGCGCTTATTGAGCATTTCGGCGATCCGACGCCCGAGCGCAAGCATATCCTGTTCGGTTTCAATCGTAAACCGGCGCATCAGAATAATCTCCTGTCCAGAAGCTCCGCGGCAAAATCCGCATAGCAGTCGTTTTCGATCGCCGTGCGCGCATCCTCCATCAGTTTCAGCGAGAACCGCAGATTGTGCATCGAAACGAGCTGCGCCGCAAGGATCTCATCCGCCTTGATGAGGTGACGGATATAGGCGCGCGTGAAATTGCGGCAGGCATAGCAGTCGCAGCCGTCCTCGATCGGCGAGAAGTCGTGCTCGAACGTTTTGTTTCGCAGCATCAGCCGACCGTTTCGCGTCAGCGCAAGTCCGTTTCTGGCGGAACGCGTCTGCAGCACGCAGTCAAAGAGATCGATTCCGCGCATGACGCCCTCCAGGAGGCAGTCGGGGCTGCCGACGCCCATCAGATAACGCGGCTTGTTCTCCGGCATATAGGGACGGATCGTTTCGAGCATATCGTACATGACCGGTTTCGGTTCGCCGACGCTCAATCCGCCGATCCCGTAACCGATGAAATCCATCGAAGCAAGCGTCTTTGCGCTTTCGATCCGGAGGTCCTTATAAACGCTGCCCTGCACGATGCCGAACAGCGCCTGATCGGGACGCGTGTGCGCCTTCTGACAGCGCTCCGCCCAGCGGTGCGTGCGGTCCATTGCTTTCACGGCATATGCATGGTCCTTATGCGGATCGGCGCATTCGTCGAAGCACATGGCAATATCCGCGCCGAGCGCCTCTTCGATCTCCATGACCTTTTCCGGTGTAAAGAAATGCCTGCTGCCGTCGATATGCGAGCGGAACATCACGCCGTCCTCGCGAATGTCGTTGATGCCTGCCAAGCTGAACACCTGGAACCCGCCGCTGTCGGTCAGGATCGGCTTGTCCCAATGCATGAAACGATGCAGTCCGCCCGCTTCCTTCACGAGTTCGTGACCGGGACGCAGGTACAGATGATAGGTGTTGCTCAGAATGATCTGCGCCTTCACGTCGTCGAGATCGCGCGGCGTCATCGCCTTGACGGTCGCCTGCGTGCCGACCGGCATATACGCGGGCGTTTCAATCACGCCGTGCGGCGTAAAGAACCTGCCGCGGCGCGCGCCGGTGTGCTTGTCTACATGCAGCAATTCAAACGAAAACGGTTGTTCCATACGATCCCCTTACTCAATAAACATCGCGTCGCCGAACGAGAAAAAGCGGTATTTCTGCTCGACCGCATGACGGTATACTTCCAGCATCTCTTCCCGCGAGCACAGAGCGGAAACCAGCATCAGAAGCGTCGATTCCGGCAGATGAAAGTTCGTGATCAGCGCGTCGACCGCCTTGAACCGGTATCCCGGCGTAATGAAGATGCTCGTTTCGCCGATCCCGGGATGCACGACGCCGTTTTCATCCGTCACGCTTTCCAGCGTTCTGGTCGTCGTCGTGCCGACGCAGACGATCCTTCCCCCGTTTTTGCGCACGCGGTTGATCGTTTCCGCCGCCTCCTCGGAAACCTCGTAGTGCTCGCTGTGCATATGATGCTCTTCGACGTTCTCAACCGAGACCGGGCGGAATGTGCCGAGACCCACGTGCAGCAGGATATCGACGATCGGAATGCCCTTTTCGCGGATCTTCTCCAAAAGCTCGTCCGTGAAATGCAGCCCCGCCGTCGGCGCAGCCGCCGAACCGAGCGTTTTGCTGTAGACCGTCTGATAGCGCTCGCGGTCATTAAGCCGTTCGGTGATATACGGCGGCAGCGGCATCTGCCCCGCGCGGTCCAGTACTTCCTCAAAGATGCCGTTGTATAAGAGCCGCACGCGCTTGCCGCCCTCAAGCGGCAGATCGTCGAGCACCTCGACGGAAAGCTCGTCGTTGACCTGATAGATCAGCCCCTGCTTTGCGCGCTTTGCGGGTTTCGCGAGACATTCCCAGTCGTCTCCCTCGATGCGGCGCAAAAGCAAAAACTCCATGGACCCGCCGGTTTCCCTGCGTACGCCGATGATGCGCGCAGGAATGACGCGCGTGTTGTTGCGCACGAGCACGTCGGTCGGACGGAGTTTATCAAGAATGTCCGTAAACACGCCGTCCTCGATCGTACGCGTGTCGCGATGGTACGTCAAAAGCCGGGACGCGCTGCGAACGGCGGTCGGCGTCTGGGCAATCAGTTCTTTCGGAAGGTCATAAAAAAAGTCGCTTGTTTTCAATCGTTTGCCTCTGCATACAAAATCAATCATATTATACATACAGCACCGGCGGAAATCAAGGATATTCTCGGAAGAGGGGCAAAGTCCCGAAAAAGGCATTGACATTCGCATTTCGATTTGTTATAATGCGCAATGCGCGAGGAGATGTGTCCGAGTGGCTTAAGGAGGCGGTCTTGAAAACCGTTGATGTGAAAGCATCCGTGGGTTCAAATCCTACCATCTCCGCCATTTTCTCGATATAGCACGCGGAAATACCCAAGTGGCTATAAGGGGCTCCCCTGCTAAGGGAGTAGACCGGGGTGACCGGTGCGTGGGTTCAAATCCCACTTTCCGCGCCATGTCGTCGCGGGCTTCATAAGCTCGCGGCGACGCTTTTCTTTTATCCGGAAACCAACGGGAACCGTCCGAACATGAAGCTGTTTCAACATCATTCCCAAACATCTCGACTGCTGACCGAAGGCAAGCCCTCAAAGGTGATTGTCTCGTTTGCCGCGCCGATTTTTCTGAGTCAGCTCTTTCAGCAGCTTTATAATACGGCGGATTCGTGGATCGTCGGGAACTTTCTCGGCAAGGAAGCGCTGGCGGCGGTCAACTCCTCCGGCAGTCTCATTCACCTTATGACCAGCTTCTTTGTCGGCGCGTCGATGGGCGCGGGCGTTGTGATTTCCCGCTATTTCGGCGCGGGCGATCATGAACGCGTGTCCAAAGCGGTGCATACCAACGCGCTGCTGTCCTTCATTTGCGGCGTCGTCATGTCGGTTTTCGGCGCTCTTATGACGCCGGTCATCATGCGCTGGATGGGCGTTCCGGACGATGTGATGCCGAACTCCGTCGCATATCTTCGATATTACTTCCTCGGCTGCGTACCGGTCGTGATGTATAACTCCCTGAAGGGCGTGATGAACGCGGTCGGCGACAGCCGCCGTCCGCTGTATTATCTGATCGTCTCCTCGGTACTGAACGTTCTTCTGGACCTGCTGTTCGTCGGCGCGCTCGGTCTCGGCGTGGAATGGGCGGCAATCGCCACGGTCCTGTCGCAGACGGTCAGCGCGATCCTCTGCCTCATCCAGCTTACCCGAAAAGGAACCGTCTATCAGCTGCAATGGAAGAAGCTGCGCATGGACATGGCAAGTCTCAAAGAGATCGTCAAATACGGCCTGCCGACCGGCGTGCAGAACTCGGTCATCGGGTTTGCAAACGTTCTGGTACAGACGAACATCAACAGCTTCGGCGGGCTTGCCATGGCGGCGTGCGGCGCGTATTCGCGCATTGAGGGCTTTGTTTTCCTGCCGATCATGAGTATGTCGCTCGCGCTGACGAGCTATATCGGGCAGAACCTCGGCGCAAAGGAATACGACCGGGCAAAACAGGGCGCGCGGTTCGGCGTTCTGACCTCGGTCGCCATGGCGGAGGTCATCGGGATCATTCTGTTCCTCTTCGGCGGCTTCTTTATCTCGACCTTCATCACGGATGCGGATCCCGAAGCCGTTGCGGAAATCATCGCAATCGGCGCACGGCAATGCCGCGTGGAATCGCTGTTCTTCTTCCTGCTCGCCTTCTCGCACGCCATCGCAGGCGTATGCCGCGGCGCGGGCAAGGCGATCGTTCCGATGCTCATCATGCTGCTTGTGTGGTGCGTGATCCGCATCATCTATATCACGGTGGCGATGCATATCAGACACGAGATCGTTCTGCTGTTCCTTGCCTATCCGCTGACGTGGTTTATCAGTTCGGTCATCTATTTTATCTACTACAAAAAATCCGACTGGATCCACGGATTCGAAGCAAAAGAAAAAGCATAAAAAGCAGCCCGAGGGCTGCTTTTTCCTTCGTGTTCCTTCGCAGGCGGAATCGTTCTGTCCGAATCAATAGTCGAACAAGGTTTTGTACCTCCTGACGGATTCGGCGTCTTTGCGGATCGCATCAGACCGGTGCAGCGTCGCCGTTGCGGTCTCTCCGTTCAGAACGACGGTCAGGGTGAACGCATCTCCGAGATCGGCGGGCGAAAATCCTACCATGCACCAGCCGCAGGTCTTGCCGTCCTCCGAAAGGTTCGGCAGAACGGCGGTCAGCGGATCGATCTCGCCGACGTGCTTGAGTTCAACGTCATCAATATACACCCTCGGCGGCTCGGCGTTCTGCAAAAAGCCCTGCTCCGATGCGAGCACGATCCCGATCTCGCCGTACAACGAATGCGTATGGAAAACAAGATCCGTCACGCGAACGGGACCGAGCTGTTCATCGAACTGCCAGATCCAATCCGCGTTGCTGAAACGGTCGGCAAGTTCGAGATTCTCGCGGTGCCATGCGTCAAACTCCGCACGGTCCTTCGGGAGCGTGACCTTCCCCGTCGCCCACTCGTAGCGGAATGCGAACCCGTCTGCGGTGATCAACGATTCCTCCGGCCGCATTTCGGGCGTATACGGCAGATAGAAAGCGTACACCGTGCCGTCCGGATTCTTTCCCTCGGGCACGCCGAGATAGAATTCCTCGCACAGCCGCCCGTCGATCACGGGATTGTACCCGCAGTAATCGCGCGTTTCCGGCATGTTTCGGGTGACGTTGCTGACGCCTTCCTCGGCGACCACGGTATAATACATGCGATTGTCGGCGACCGCGACCTCCGTGAGCGTGACGCCCTCAAAGACAGCATTCACCGGCGTGCCTTCGTCCGGAATCCGATCGACCAGCGTTTTATGCTCCTTCAGCGAGTCGACCGACCGCTGCCGCAGTTTTTCAAAGGTCTCCTTCGTGAACGTATAAGTCAGCGTGAAGTCCTCGCCGTTGGTCTTGCCGGCGAACACAAACGTCGTGTCCGGAAGCAGCGGATTGGTTCCCGTTGCAAAAAAAGCTGCGCCGCAGAAATGCCCGTCTGCATATGTATCGAATGGGTTGATCTCATACGCCTTTTTGGGCTTGCCGCCGTTGACGCTTATCGTCAGTTCTGTAACCTCGCACGGATTGTCCTTCTGCGTCCGATAAAAGAACCCTGCGCGGATTCCCATCGACCCGCTATAGCCGAGTTCGGCAAGCTGCATCGTTCCGTCCGAAACCGGACAAAGCACATCCTCCCACGTTGCCTGTACGTCGCTGTGCAGAATCAGACTGCGCGGCTGCCAGCCTTCGTGCCGTTCGATATCAAGCGGCTGTGTGACCGTATGGATCGTTTCGTCCAAAGCAGCGTTCGTCTGTTCCTTGAACGCCTTGTTCCGCAGGACTGTCGCGGCGACGGCAACCGAGGAGAAAAGCAAGATCGCGGCTGCGACGAGCGCGATAATAAGGCGTTTCGGCATGCGTACCCGAACCTCTTTGAGTCTCGGCAGTGCAGCAATGCGTTCGTTGATTCGTTTTTCTAAGGACGTTCCGTCCAAAAGCGCGCATTCCAGCGCGGCGTGATAGTATTTTCTGTCATTCATGTGCGTTTCCTCCCGTCGAACAGGTTTCTCCCATTCGCTGTTTCAGGATATTCCTTGCGCGGAGCAGGCGGCTCTTGACCGCCTCCTTGCCGACGTCAAGCTGTCTCGCGATTTCCGATACCGACATCTCATAGCCGTAATACAGCACGAACGTGCGGTACATTTCCTTCGGCAGCATCTTTGCATTTCTGAAGATCTCTTCGGCAAGCGCCCGGTCCATCACGACGTCCTCGAACGGTTCCTCCGGAATACGGTCCTCTTTGATCTCCTCCACAAAGTGCAGACGCCGACGTTCGCGTTCTCTGTAATTCTGTATGATCTCGCGTTTCAGCAGCTTTATCAGAAACGCTTCCGGCGACAGGATATCGAGATGACCGTACAGCTGAATACGCCGGAAGAAATCGACATAGACGTTCTGCAGCGCGTCTTCCGCGTCCGTCGGATCGTCCAGATGCACGATCGCGTATTTGATCAGCGATCGGTGTGTCTTTTCATACACCTGTTCAAAATAGCTTTTGTTCATGGTTCTTTCTCTTTCTGTAAGCACTTACACCCTCGTAGAGCGACAAAAAGCGCGATCGGTTGCAAAAAGAACACGGTTTTCACCGTGTTCTTTCAGTATAGCGTTCGTTCGGTACGGTTTCAAGCGTTTGCGTCAGAATCCGAGCAATGCCTTGTATCCCGATTCCAGTACGTCGATGCGCGTCTCCGCAAAATCCGACTTGTGCATCGTAAACGTCACGGTGTCGCCGCGCCACGAGACCGTCACCTCGAACGTCTCGGGCAGCGTACGGTATGCCGGGCAATAGAGCCAGAACCCGTTCAGCTTGCCGCC
>CADAZC010000067.1 GCA_902792295.1 uncultured Eubacteriales bacterium | reverse complement strand
ACGACGCTGAAACTGTTGGAAGCGACGACGGTCGAGATCACCAAGACCTGGGCGGACGAGAACGATCAGGACGGCTGCCGTCCCACCGCGGACGAGTATACCGCGATGGTGAAACTGTATGCGGACGGAACGGACGTGACGGAAGCATACGAGGCGACCCGCACCGTGATCGACAACGGCGACAATACCTACACCGTCAAGTTTGCCGATCTTCCGAAAATGGACGGCGAGCGTGAAATCGCCTATACGATCCGGGAGACGAATGTTCCGAACTATACCGCGGACAAGACCGAAGCGGCAAACGGCGAAGCTATCACAAACCGGCACATTCCGGAACCGACAGAGATACCGGTTACAAAGGAATGGCAGGATGGAGAAAATGCAGACGGTATCCGTCCCGACAGCATTACAGTGCGTCTTTATGACGGCGAAACAGAGGTAAAAAGCGCGACGGTCACGCCGGACGCGGATGGAAACTGGTCGTATACGTTCAAGGATCTTCCGAAGTACAAAGATCACGGCACGGAAATCACGTATACGGTCAAAGAGGATCCGGTTCCCGAATACGATACGTTGGTTGTAGGCTATAAGATCACGAACAAGCACACACCGGAGCCCACGGAGATCACGGTAACCAAAGAATGGAAGGACAATGCGAATGCGGACGGCGTTCGCCCCGAGAGCATTACGGTTCGGCTTTTTGCCGACGGCACGGAGGTAAAGAGCGCGACGATCACGCCGGACGCGGATGGAAACTGGTCGTATACGTTCAAGGATCTGCCGAAGAACAAAAATGGCAAAGAGATCAAGTACACGATCAATGAGGATCCGGTCCCCGAATATCAGGCGGAGATCGAGAACTATAAGATCACGAATACGCACGTTCCCGTTGTGGAAATCCCCATCGAAAAGAAATGGGACGATGCAGATGATCAGGACGGCGTGCGCCCGAAGAACATCACGGTGCTTCTGTATGCCGACGAAACGAAGGTACAGTCTGCAACGGTTGTGCCTGACGCAAACGGAAACTGGAAGTATACCTTCAAGAATCTGCCGAAGTTCAAGGACGACGGTTCGGAGATCGTTTACACGATTGACGAGGAGACGGTTCCCGCCTACGACAAAAAAATCGAAGGTTATATCATCACGAATAAACACGAACCGGAAAAGACCGAAGTTAACGGCAAAAAGACCTGGCAGGACGATTACGATCACGATGCCATGCGTCCGAAGAGCATCACGATCCGTTTGTTTGCGAACGGAAAAGAGATTAAGTCCGTAAAGGTTACGGAAGCGGACGGCTGGAAATGGAGCTTTACAGATCTTCCGAAATACGAAAAGGGCAAGGAAATCAAGTATACAATCAAGGAAGACCGCGTTCTCGGATATACGGCGAAAGTAGTCGGTTATAACGTTATAAACAGCTATTCGCCTCCGACGGGCGATACGTCACAGCCCGAACTGTGGATCGCGCTGCTGGCAATTTCGCTGCTGACGGGCATCGGACTTCTGGTTCTCGAGTGGATCAACAAACGAACCGCATAAAAAACTGCCGGAAAGCGGAAACGCTTTCCGGCTTTTCGGAGAATGATATGAGCAATAAAAAAGAAAACGCCGTGCCGGGTGTGATCCGGGTTTATCGCAAACTGCGGTTTGTTTTGATTCCCGTCGTGATTCTGGTTATGGGTTTTTCGGCATATCAGGTAATCCGGATTTTTGCGGAATACGGAGAGGGTGATGAGGCATATAGGTCGGTAGACGAGCAGTTCGTCATAACTGCTCCGGAGGCGCCTTCCGCGGCGCTGCCTGACCTTCCGGTCAATCCGGTGACGCCGGAACCGACCGGCGAACCGGCAGCGGCGGAAACAGAAGAACCGGGTGATTCACAGGAACAGAGGCCGGAAGCAACGGCGCAGCCGCAATCCGCGGAAACAAGTCCGGCGGCGCAGCCGGAACGCGCTCCGATCGCCGTGGATTTCAGCGGACTGCTTGCGCTGAACAGTGACTGTGTGGGCTGGATTTATATCCCCGACACAAAGGTAAGCTATCCGGTCATGCAGTCGGAAAACAACAGCAAATATCTGGATCGTCTGCCGGACGGATCGCAGAACAAAGCCGGATCGATCTTTATGGATTTCAGAAACGATCCCGATCTGATCGACGGAAACATCATCCTTTACGGACATAACATGCAGAACGGGTCCATGTTTGCAACCTTGGGAAAGTATGCAAAACGCGCGTTTTTTGACGAGCATCGGACCGTTTACTATCTGACGCCGAACGGGGACTATAAGGTAACGGTTTTCGCGTGCATTACGGTTTCTCCGCTCGGTGACTCGTATGAAATGTATGACGATTCGGACAGCCTGCAGACGTATTTGAAGCAGATCATCAAAAAGGCGCATGTTTCCGCGCCGGTTGATACGGGTCGCGTGAACCGGATATTCACCTTGTCGACCTGTACCGAAAAGCGCGGGACACGCATCATTCTTCTCGGGATTCCGGAGAAGCTGGGCTGATGAAAAACTGTGGCAGTCAGTATATGGCGGGGCTTGAAAAAAGCCCTGCTTTCGTATACAATGAAAACATCAACAAAAGATGGAGATCGAAGCGCCGCTGGTGGCGAACAAGGCGCTGCCCGGACAGTTCATCATCCTGCGCGTGAACGAGGAGGGTGAACGCATCCCGCTGACCGTTGCGGGCGTCGACAAGGCGCGCGGCACGGTCAAGATCATTTTCCAGATTGTCGGCGCGACAACGGAGCTTCTGAATCACAAGCGCGAGGGTGAGTTCATACAGGATTTTGCGGGACCGCTCGGCGTTCCGACGCACACCGAGGGGATCAAAAAGGTCTGCATCGTGGGCGGGGGCGTGGGCTGCGCGATCGCCATGCCGGTGGCGCAGGCGTTCCATGAAAAGGGCGCCGAGGTCACTTCGATCATCGGCTTCCGCAATAAGGACCTGCTGATCCTCGAGGACGAGTTCCGCGCCTGCTCGGACCGGCTGATCGTCATGACCGACGACGGAAGCTATGCGCGGCACGGCAACGTCACCGTTCCTTTGAAGGAAATGCTGGAAGCGGGCGAAACGTTTGATCTGATCATCACGATCGGACCTTTGATCATGATGAAATTCGTGACGCTGACCGCAAAGCCGTTCGGCGTGCCGGTCACGGTGTCCATGAACCCGATCATGATCGACGGCACGGGCATGTGCGGCGGCTGCCGCCTGACGCTCGTTGAGGACGGGAAACGCGTCACGAAGTTCGCCTGCGTCGACGGACCGGACTTCGACGGCTACAAGGTCGATTTCGACGAAGCAATGAGCCGCGGGCGGATGTACTTCGATTTCGAACGGCATGCGCACGAAGCGACCTGCAATCTGTTGAAAGGAGCGAACGCATAATGGCACTTGATCCGAAAAAACACGAAATGCCGACGCAGGCGCCGGAAGTCAGAGCGCACAATTTCAGCGAGGTCGCGCTGGGCTATACCGCAGAGATCGCTCTGGAAGAAGCCAAGCGCTGCTTAAACTGCAAAAACCGTCCCTGCGTTGCGGGCTGCCCCGTCAACGTCAATATTCCCGATTTCATCATGCAGATCAAGGCGGGCGATTTCGAGGGCGCGTATCGGATCATCAACGAGACGTCGTCGCTGCCCGCCGTCTGCGGTCGTGTCTGCCCGCAGGAAACGCAGTGCGAAAGCAAGTGCACGATGGGCGTGAAGTTTGAACCGGTCGGCATCGGCAGGTTGGAACGCTTCGTTGCCGACCGGCACAACGCCAACGCGACGGAAAAGGCGGTCGCGCCCGCACCGAACGGACACAGGGTCGCGATCGTGGGTTCGGGTCCGTCCGGGCTTACCTGCGCGGGCGATCTTGCAAAGAAGGGCTACAAAGTCTCCGTCTTTGAGGCGCTGCACACCGCGGGCGGCGTGCTCGTCTACGGGATTCCGGAGTTCCGTCTTCCGAAAGCGATCGTGGCTCAAGAGGTCGAAACGCTCAAAGACCTCGGCGTGGATATTCAGACGAACGTCGTCATCGGCAAGACGCTGACGATCGACGAGCTCTTTGAGATGGGATACGAAGCCGTGTTCATCGGCTCCGGCGCGGGGCTGCCGAACTTTATGAACATCCCCGGCGAATCCCTGAAGGGCGTGTATTCCGCAAACGAGTTTCTGACGCGCTCGAACCTGATGAAAGCGTATCTCGACGATCCGGTCACCCCGATCATGAAGGGCGGCAGGGTCGCGGTGGTCGGCGGCGGCAACGTGGCAATGGACGCGGCGCGCACGGCGCTTCGGCTCGGCGCGGAGCATGTATATATCGTCTACCGCCGCTCGATGGACGAGCTTCCGGCGCGAAAGGAAGAGGTCGAGCACGCGATGGAGGAGGGTATCGACTTCCGTCTTCTGAACAACCCGGTCGAGATCCTCGGCTACAACAATCCCGAGAACCCGCGCGATCCGAAAAACGGTTTCGTCACCGGCATGCGCTGCATCCGCATGGAGCTCGGCGAGCCCGACGCGAAGGGCAGACGCCGCCCCGTGCCGATCCCGGCCAGCGACTTTACGCTCGACGTCGACACGGTGATCATTGCGATCGGCACCAGCCCGAACCCGCTGATCAAGAACACGACCGCGGGGCTCGAGGTCAATTCGCACGGCGGCATCATCGTGAACGAGGATGGGCTTACCTCGCGCGAGCGCGTCTATGCGGGCGGCGACGCGGTCACCGGCGCGGCGACGGTCATCTCCGCGATGGGCGCGGGCAAGATCGCGGCGAAAGCGATCGACGAGGCGCTTTCCGCAAAATAAAAATGCTTCTGTTGACCGCGCCTTCGGGTGCGGTCAAATTTTTTTTGAAACAGTTGAAACACTACGATCGATTCGTTCGTTATATAGGTGAACGGCATGAGAAAGGAGGGCAAACGATGAACGAACTGTATGCGCAGCATTTCGAAGAGCTTGCCCGATTCTGTACCATGCTGTGCCGCGACGCGGAAAAGGGTTCGGACCTTGCGCAGGAAACGTTTTTGCGCGCTTTGGAGCACGCGGAACAACTGGAAACGCTGACGCAGCAGGAGCGGCGTTCTTGGCTGTACCGCACCGCAAAGAATCTGTTTCTGGATGAAGCCCGGCGGAACGCGCGTTTTCTCCAACGCCAGCAGCTGCTTTATGAGGGAGAAGGCGCGGAGGAACCCGGGTACGCGCAGACGGAGGCATATCTGCTTTTGAGCAAGCTGCCTCAGGAACTGCAGACGCTGGTCCGGCTCCGGTACTTGGACGGCTACAGCGCCGCGGAACTGGGCGAGATGTTTCATATGCCGTCGGCAACCGTTCGCACAAAGCTCAAACGGGCAAGACAACTGCTCAGAAAGGAACTGTATACATGAGACAGGAAAACATTCCTTCCGAATTCCGGGGAATCCCGGATCGCGAAATACTGAAAACAGAATATCGCAAACCCTTTGCGGGATTCTGCTCGGATCAGCTTGCATGGCTTTCGGAAACGAACATTTCGGACAAAATCAATTACAGAACGGATCGGAGGACAATATGATGAAAAAGATGGTCGTAAACTGCGCGAAATGCGACATGCGGAACGTGTCGGAGGAAACGCTGAAAAGCTATGAACGGATCACGGTCAATGCCGCAACGGTGCTCGTGACGCCGGAGAAAAAGGACCTGATCGCTCGCTACAATGTAATACTGAACGTCGCGGACGTGATCGAGGTGCCTGCGGGCGAAAACGTGCGCGTCGTCAATCAGAACGGGTCGTACGATCTGACGGCGGACCGCGCGCCGCAGGACGGGGAGACGGTGCTCCTGTTCGTCAACGGCGTGCTGAATATCGACGCCGACGCTGCGGAAGCGGCTCAAAAATACTATAAGATCAACGTGAACGGTGCGGTCACGATGCCGAAAAGCGTTTCCGGAGCGCTGCACAATCTGAGCGTGAACGGCTCGGTCAACACCTATCCAGACGGCGCGATCCGGCTCCGCCGCAACGCCGTGATCGACAAGACCTTCCCGCTTCGGGCAAAGGAGAACGCGCTCTACTGGGCGTTCCGCCGGCTGATCTTCACCGACCTTGCGCTTGATACGGAAAAGCTGCACAACCGGAACGTGCGGTTTGCGGCAAAGACTGCGCTGATTGCGGAATCGCTCGCGGAAACGGTCGTGCCGATGCTCTCGGAGGATACGGATATTCAGATCGTTCCGGACGGCACGAAGTTCTTCGGCTTCGACGTAAGGATGAACAAACGGTTCCTCAAGAAGTTCGGAACGAAGGCGTACATCAACGGCGATCTGACCGTCGAGGACGAAGCGGCGGAGATCCTCCCCGAGATCGAATACCTGTACGTCAACGGCAACGTGAAGATCTCCGAGGCGCTTGCGGACGCGTTTGAGGATATCGACGCGCACTATGACGAGCTTGTGATCCAAAAGAAGACCGGCAAGATCATCGAGGACCATGTTCGCGCGACCGTGGACAAGGCGCTGCTCGAAAAGTATGCGGACGGGATCCTGGTGACAGACTGCGCCATGGTGCACATCGTAAAGGACGTGCCGTCCGAGTTGATCCTCGAACGCCTTTCCATTGCCGACTGCGCAAAAGTATTCTGCACCGAGGAGCAGGAAGCAGCGGTCTGCGCAGTTTCCAAGGACGTCGCTTCGATCGGCGGCGACGAAAGTCTGAAGGATGAGATCACAGGCGCGCTGCATCTGAATCCGGACGTCAAAGTCGTAAACGCTTCGGACTACGTGATGTAAGGATCGACCGGCGAAACAGCAAATAAACAGCAGTAAAATCGCCCGCGGGTGTTGAACCTGCGGGCGGTTTGTGTTAAGATAATAAAAAATAACCACAGGGGGACAAGATATGAACCTGAATCATGTGACCGATTCCGTGCTGTATATCGGCGTCAACGACCATGCGGTCGATCTGTTCGAGGGGCAGTACGTCGTTCCGAACGGCATGGCATACAATTCCTACGTTGTGAAAGATCAGAAAATCGCCGTGTTCGATACGGTCGACGCGCGCTTCAAGCATGAATGGCTCGACAATCTCGAGAACGCGCTTGCGGATCGTAAGCCGGATTATCTGATCGTGCAGCACATGGAGCCGGACCATTCGGCGAACATCATGACGTTTGCGAACCAGTATCCGGAGGCGAAGATCGTTGCGTCCTCGAAGGCATTTACGATGATGCAGAACTTCTTCGGCACGGACTTTGCAGACCGCCGCGTCGTCGTGGGCGAAGGCGATACGCTCAATCTCGGCGAGCATACGCTGGCGTTCGTGACCGCGCCGATGGTGCATTGGCCCGAGGTCCTGATGACCTACGACACAAAGGATAAGATCCTGTTCTCCGCGGACGGTTTCGGAAAGTTCGGCGCGCTGGACGTCGAGGAGGACTGGGCGTGCGAAGCGCGGCGGTACTACTTCGGCATCGTCGGCAAGTACGGCGCGCAGGTGCAGGCGGTTCTGAAGAAAGCCGCGAATCTGGACATTCAGACGATCTGCCCGCTGCACGGTCCGGTTCTCAAGGAGAACCTCGGCTACTACCTGAACCTGTACCAGACCTGGTCGAGCTACGGCGTCGAATCCGAAGGCGTCGTGATCGCCTATACCTCCGTTTACGGCAACACGAAAAAGGCGGTCGAGCTCCTTGCCGACAAGCTGAAGGCAAAGGGCTGCCCGAAGGTCAGCGTCACCGACCTCGCGCGCGACGACATGGCGGAGGCGGTGGAGGACGCGTTCCGTTACGGCAAGCTGGTCCTTGCGTCGACCACCTACAACGCCGATGTGTTCCCGTTCATGCGCACCTTCCTCGAACACCTCGTCGAGCGCGGCTATAAGAACCGCACGATCGGCATCATCGAGAACGGCAGCTGGGCGCCGATGGCGGCAAAGACCATGAAGGCGATCCTCGAACCGTGCAGGAACCTGAAGTTCACCGAAGCGAGCGTGAAGATCATGAGCGCGATGAACGAAGAAAACAAGCAGCAGATCGAGGCGATGGCAAACGAGCTTTGCGCGGAATACGAAGCGCGCAACAACGAGACCGCGAACAAGAACGATCTCACTGCGCTGTTCAACATCGGCTACGGCCTGTATGTCGTGACATCGAACGACGGCAAGAAGGACAACGGATGCATCGTCAACACGGTTTCGCAGCTCACGAGCCAACCGAACCGCGTCGCGGTGTGCATCAACAAGCAGAACTACACGCACCACGTCGTGAAGTCGTCCGGCATCATGAACGTCAACTGCCTCTCCATTGAAGCGCCGTTCAAGGTGTTCGAGAACTTCGGTTTCCAGAGCGGCAGAAACGTCGACAAGTTTGCGAACTGTTCGCCGCTGCGCTCGGACAACGGGCTCGTCTTCCTGCCGCACTACATCAACTCGTTCATGTCGCTGAAGGTCGAGGATTACATCGACCTCGGCACGCACGGCATGTTCATCTGCTCTGTCACCGAGGCGCGCGTCATCAACCGCGTCGAGACGATGACGTATACCTACTATCAGAAGAACGTCAAGCCGAAGCCCGCGACCGAAGGCAAGAAAGGCTGGGTGTGCAAGATCTGCGGCTACGTCTACGAGGGCGACACGCTGCCCGAGGACTTCATCTGCCCGCTGTGCAAGCACGGCGCCGCGGATTTCGAACCGATCAAGTAACTTCCGCATAAAAAGGACTTCCCGCAAGGGAAGTCCTTTTTGCTTATTTCGTTATGCGATCGGGAAGATGCCGTTCGGCAGCGCAGCGTTTATCAGATCGAGAGCGGTCGGCACAAGCAGGATCAGGACCATGGTGACGATCGCCGCGATATGCCCGGGCGTTTTTGCGTGATCGGTGAAGATCGGCTCGAACGCTTTGACCTTTCTGAAGACCCATGCGGCAACCGTATAGAGCGCCCGGCCGAAGACGCCGCCGAGCGTATTGCAGATCGTGTCGTCCGCGTCTGCGATGCGCCCGGTAAAATACTGCACAAACTCGATGCAGAGCGAGAGGACGAGGCAGATCAGCACGGTTTTCCACGCGCCTTTGCGAAGCGGAGGGAACACGCAGGGCAACAGCCCGCCGAGCGGCATAAAGAGACAGACGTTCCACATGATCTGACTCGACCACAGTCCGTTGTCATACTGCAGCGCGTAGAGAAACGAATCGCCGGGAATCAGATGCAGACGCACCGCATCCGGATTGACTCTGCGCGTAAACGCCCAGAAAAACGTCACGTAGATCAGCGAGATCATAAACCCGGTCAACAGGTAGTTCACAAGGTCACGGAGGAACGGATACGGCTTTTTCCGGACATGCAGAAACACCGCGAGCGGCAGGTATAAAAGCGCCGCGGCGAGCGCCGTAAACGGCATGATCTTCAAAGCATCGTACAGCGTCCGAAACGTTATAGAAATGCGAAAAAGTTGTAACAGGATCGTAAAACCGCGCAGAAATTGACTTTTTTTGTCGAACATGGTATCATAATCTATACTTTTTTGAAGGATGCAGAACCTCGGTCCGCTGCAAAAAATGAGAGCTTTGAAACGACTGTTTTTGCTGATATTTGCGCTTTTGCTGACGCTTCCCGCGGCTGTGTTTGCCGAGGATGCGCCGAACAAAGCGGATGCCGCGCTGCCGTGCGAATACACGGTTCCGGAAGAGGTCGAATCCTATGTTTCGCACCTTTTTGACGGCGATCCGTTCACAACGGTTTCGCTTTATCCGGACGAGCACATCGAAATGAAGGTGCCGTCCGGCGCAAAAACGCTGATTGTCGGGTTTTACGAAGCGAATAAAGTCTATTCCCTGATGGTTTTCGACGCCGACGGACGCCGCCTTTCTTCGATGCGGAAAACGACGTCGATCGGGTATATGAGCGTTCCGCTGGATGCTTCGGCGTCGACCGTGAAAATTTACAGCGAATCCCGTTTTCTGGTGCTGAGCGATTTCTTTGCCGCAGCGGACGACGGCGCGCTCCCGTTCCGCGATACAAACGATCATGCCGACATTCTGATTGTGCTGAACACGCCCGGCGACGAGCTTACAAAACTCGGCGGGCTTCTGCCTGCGCTTTGCGGCGAGCACGGACTCTCCGCGCGCGTGATGTATCTGAACGGCGCCGACGGATATCATTCGCATCAATGCATTCAGGTGCTGGAACGGATGGGCATTCAAAAAGCGCCGTATTTCGGCACGGGAGACAATGCAACCGTGAAGGGCGATAAAGCCGCCTTGAGGGCGCTCGGGCTTTCGGACAATCAGCTGAAAAAACTGCTGACGAACGAGATTCGCACCTGCCGCCCGCAGATTCTGATCACGCTCAACACGGACAAAAAAGAGGGCTCCTTCATGGACGCGTTTATCGCGCGGGCGGTGCTTGAAGCCGTTGGGCTTGCAGAGGATCCTTCGCGCTATGCGGGAACCGGAGCGCATACGGTCAGCAAGGTTTATACGCTGAGCGAGACGGGCGAAACGGTCTTTTCGGGCGCGCAGCCGCTGTACGCGTTTGACGGCGTCACCGCCGACGCGTTTGCGGACGAGCTTTACGGGCTCTACCGCGAGGAACGGATGTTCCGCAGGGATATGCCGGAAACGGTGCGGTTCACGCTGCAGAGGAGCACGGTCGGCGCGGATGAGAAGAAGGACGATCTTCTGGAACACCTCGCATTGGATTCCTTCGAAAACTATCAATGCCCGACGCCGACGCCCGAGCCGACGCCGGAACCGACGGCAACGCCGGACCCGACGGCTGCGCCGACGCCTGTGCCTGCAAAAGCAGAACCGACGGAGAAACCGGTCGAAGAGAAAACGCCGGAGCCGAAGACGGAATCCGCGTCCGGGGCGAAGCTTTGGTGGCTGCCCGGCGCGATCGGCGCCGCGCTTGCCGCCGCAATCCTGATCTTCGCGAAAAAACGGCTTTGGTTCCTGCTGCCGCTTTGCATCGGGATCGCGCTTTCCATCCTGCTGCTGACGGGCGTTTTCACCCTCGCGAACAAGCCGGCGGTCACGGCGGAAGCGGAAGCAACGCCCGCGCCGACGGAAGCGCCGACGCCTGCGCCCACCGAAGAGCCGACGCCTGCACCGACGGAAGCGCCGACGCCCGAACCGACGCCGGACCCGAGCGACGCGTATTTCCTTTCCGAACCGGGCGAGGTGTTCGAATTGGATTGGGACAACGGACATTGGTGGTATAAATCCGACGTGCTGGCAATCGACGTTCATGAAGTCCATTCCACACAGCAGGAAGGAAAGCCGCACGTCTACTATGTCGCGGATATCCGCATGCGAGAGTATTCAAGCTATCGCTCGGGCGTGCGCGCGCCGCTGATGCCATATGTCTATGCGCGCACGGAAAAGGCGGTTCTTGCGATCACCGGCGACAACCTGATCGACGCGGAGAAGGAGCTTAAGGGCTGCCTGATCCGGAAGGGCAAGTTCTATTTCAACGCAGGCAAGTCCGAAACGCTGGTCATCAGGGACGACATGACGCTGAGCGTACTGCCGGTGTTCGGCGCGTCCGAACGCATCCTTCTCGATCACGGCGTGCGCGACACCTACGGCTTCGGTCCGACGCTCGTGGAAAACGGGCAGATCGCCGAGGTCACGAAGAAGCATCGCGTCGATCATCCCAATCCGCGCTGCGGCATCGGTATGGTCGAGCCGGGGCACTGGGTCGCGATCGCGACCGAGGGACGGCAGATGGATTTCTCGTACAGCATCACGCTCGATTTCTTCGCGCAGATGTTCATTGATTACGGATGCACCGTCGCGTTCAACATGGACGGCGGTTCGTCGGTCGGCATCGTCTTCATGGGCGAGGCGCTGAACCGGCA
>CADAZC010000066.1 GCA_902792295.1 uncultured Eubacteriales bacterium | reverse complement strand
GAACGGTACTCCTTGAAGCGGCGCTCTATCCCGAAACGGCGGTGAGATCGAACAGCATTTCCGCATTGCTGAAACGTGTATTTGAGAGGTTTCTGAACGGATAAAGAAGCGGGGGAATTGCTCTTGCAAACCCCCGCATTTTCGTTTATAATAAATTCATGATTTTACTCAATCTCGATATGCTCCTTCACGAGCCGATGGAATTTCTGAAACTGCTTGCCTGCATGCTTCCCGTCATGCTCATCAGCTTAACACTGCATGAATGGGGGCATGCGTTTGCCGCGCACAAATGCGGCGACGATACCGCCAGAAATCTCGGCCGTATGACGATGAATCCTTTGAAGCATATCGATCCGATCGGTTTCGTTATGATCCTTCTCGTCGGGTTCGGCTGGGCGAAGCCGGTTCCCGTCAATCCGAGAAACTACCGGAACTATAAGCGCGGAGAAGCGATCGTTTCCCTTGCGGGCGTCACGATGAACCTGCTGCTTGCGATCGTGTTTTCCGTTGCGTTTGTTCCGCTGTATCGGATGTATATGCAGTCCTTCCTTTACAGTTCGAACCCGTATCCGTGGCTGCAGAACGGTCTTTTGATCCAAATCATCATGTACGGCGTCTGCCTGAATCTCGCGCTGTGTCTCTTCAATCTGCTGCCGTTCTATCCGCTGGACGGATACCACGTCTTTGAACTGATCTTTGCAAAGCGGCTGCCGATGAAGGTGTTTCTGTTCCTCAGAAGATACGGACAGTTCATTTTGATCGGACTTCTTCTGGTGTTTCGGCTGACCGGGTTTCATCCGATTGCGGAGCTTGCAAACCTTGTGATCGATTGGCTGTCGCGGCTCGCGTTCAAGCTTTTGTAACCGCCATGGAAGAGTATCGCGTTTCACTTTCACAATTTGAGGGACCGCTCGATCTGCTGCTGCATCTGATCGAGAAAGCCGAGATCAATATCGAGGACATCTTCGTGTCAGAGATCACGTCGCAGTACCTTGCGTATATGGATGACCTTTCCGATCTCGACATGGACCGCGCAAGCTCGTTTCTGACGGTTGCGGCGCAGCTTCTTTTGATCAAATCGAGGTCGCTTCTGCCGCGTCCGCCCGCGGAAGACGAGGAGGAAGAGGACCCGAAGGAAGCGCTGCTTCGGCAGCTTCGCGAGTACAAGGCGTTCAAGCAGGCGAGCGAAGCGCTTTCGGAACGGCTGGAAGAGGCGAAAAAATCATTCACGCGGCTTCCGGAGGATCTGATTCTTCCGCCGCAGAAATTCGAGCTTACGAATGCGACGCTCGACCAACTCTATCAGTCGTTCATCGACATTCTGAATCGCGAGGACGAAACGGAGGAGAAAAAGGACCGCACGCAGAACGTTCGTCCCGACACGTTCACGGTGCGCGACCGCGTCGTGATGCTTCGGAACCGGCTGAAAGAAGGTCGCGTGCGGTTTACGGACCTGTTTACCGATACAAGCACGCGCATGGAACGCATCGTGACGTTCATGGCGCTTCTCGAAATGCTTGCGCGCGGGGAAGTGCACATCACGCAGGGCGCGACGTTTGCGCCGATCTATATTCGCGCAAAAGCGCTGTCGGAGAACGACGGCGAAACGGTTTATATGGATGAGGTAGAGGATTGATGGATCGAAAACAGGCGGCAATCGTAGAATGTATGCTGTTCGTGGCGGGCGAACCGGTGCTGATCACCGAGATCGCGCGCGTGCTCGAACAGGACGAAGCGTCGGTGAAAACGCTGCTCTTTGAGATGGAAACGGCGTACCGCGACGAGGGCAGGGGCATCTGCCTTCTGGCGACCGACGACACGGCGCAGCTCGTTTCCAACCGCGCGTATATTCAGTACGTTGAAGCGCTTTTGCAGCCGGAACAGACAAGGAACGTTTCGCAGTCGATCCTTGAAACGCTCGCCGTCGTTGCCTATAAGCAGCCGGTCACGCGTGCGGAGATCGAATCCGTCCGCGGCGTTCGCTGCGAGTACGCGATCGGACAGCTCATGAAGCTCGGGCTGATCGCCGCCGTCGGCAGAAAGGACGTCATCGGCAAGCCGATGCTGTACGCCACGACCGACGCATTTCTTCATAAGTTTGGCTTACACAATCTTTCGGAGCTTCCGTCGCTGCCGCTTTCGGAGCCGGAAACCATGGAAACAGTTTAAATCGGGGGTACAAAAATGATCAGCAAACGCACGGATTATCTTTCCTGGGATGAATATTTTATGGGACTTTCGCTGCTGTCGTCGTACCGCAGCAAGGACCCGAACACGCAGGTCGGCGCGTGCATCGTCAATGAGAACAACAAGATCATGTCGGTCGGCTACAACGGCTTTCCGATCGGCTGCAGCGACGACGAGTTTCCGTGGGACCGCGAGGGCGAGCCGTACGACACGAAATATCCGTACGTCTGCCATGCCGAACTGAACGCGATCCTGAACAACGACGGCGCATCCTTGCAGGGCTGCCGCATCTACGTTGCGCTGTTCCCGTGCAACGAGTGCGCGAAGGCGATCATACAATGCGGCATCAAGGAGGTTGTGTATCTGTCCGACAAGTACAACAACACGCCGATGAACCGTGCCAGCAAACGCCTGTTCAACGCTGCGGGCGTGCGGTTGAGAAAGCTCGTGCCGAAGCGTCAGTCGATCCTGATCGATTTCGACGAAAGCAAAGTGTAACGAAGCAAAATAAAACAGCGGGAGGAATTCTCCCGCTGTTTTTGCGCGGTTCAGTTTTTGATCCCGTCGAAGAAGTCCTCAAGCGCATTCAGCGCGCGGCGGCTTGCAAGCGTATGATAACGCGGTTCAAGTTCTTTGAGGTTCCTGTAACGTTCTTCAAGGATCTCATACAGTTCCTTGACGTCGCTTTCCGAGAGCTTTCCGGATTCCAGCAGCCGGATCGCGTCGGGTACGCCCGCGTCGTCAAGCTCAAACATAAGGTAGTAAAGATCGATTTTGTTGGGTTTGACCTGCTGTTCTGCGCGCGCGATATAGGCGTCGACGTTGTATTTTGCGATCCGCCCGCGAACGTTCAGAAACGGCGCGATCAGCAGAAGCGCGGCAACGACGGTCAAAAGCACGGGGAAGACTTTGACGCGTTTGATCCATTGCGCAAGGATCGAAAGCAGGAACCCGATCGCGATCACGATCATCACGACCGAGGTGAACAGACGAAGGACCGTAAGATCGTAACTCCTGATATACAGGATCATCTTGGACAGCGCCGTCGCGATCAGCACAAGCGTCGCAAGCGCAAGAAGCGTGTTCGCGATCTTCCGGAGCTCCGTCAGCGTATCCTTTGCAAATACTTGATATGCGGTGCAGAACGCGGCGTTGATAAACGCAACCACGCAGAGCTCAAAGAAGCCGGACCGCGCATATTCCGCATATGTGTAGGAGGCGGGGAGTACGCCGGAGAACGCGCTCATGTAGACGTCCCATTGCGTGAAGAAGAACAGTCCGTAGATGACAAGCAGCGTGACGGTCGGGATCAGGAACACGACCGGCGGCACGCGTCTGATCTTTTCACGCAGCGTTTCGGCGGTCTTCTTCGTCGACATGTTCGGAAGCCGTTTATCCTCGGACGAGCGGAACGCGCCGAAGATCAGCGCGCAGACCGGAACGGTCAGAAAAACGCGCAGAATGATGATCGGCAGGTCGTCCCAGTCGATCTCGATGCGGAACAGATCGCGGAATTTCGGATCGTACGAGAGGATCAGAATGACTGCAACGCCGAGAACGACTGCCGCGCCGACGCCGATGAGGGCGGACAGGATCTTTTTGACCGCGTCTTTGGATCGGGTCTTACGGCCGTGAAAGAACAGCGTGAAGATCGATGCGAATGAGATAAACGGATAGACAAACACCGCCTTGATCGCATCGAGGAAGAACGTAAAGCCGGAAAACGAGTGCGAATGGTTATCGAACAGCGCGAGGACGAACAGTCCGTACGACAGGATCAGGACAAAGAAGTAAATGACCTGCGTGTCGAAAAACGCGCCGTTGAGATACGCGCACATAGCGGAAACGATACCCAACAGCAGCGACAGAATTGCAAGCAGATTCGGCTTCGCGCCGGAAAGCAGGGCGCAGACAAGCGTGACAGCAAACAGAAGTACGTCGCTGATCATCAGAATGAGGCAACTGACCTGCGCACTTAATGATATCAGCCCGTAAAGATGCAGGTAAACAATCGCAAGAAGAAAGATCGCAAGGCAGTAATGCACTGCGCGCGATTTCGAGTCCCTTTGTTCGGGACAAATCATCATTTCCTGTTCCATATCACACCTCATTCAGGATCGTTTTCGAAGGTCAGAATATCGCTGACCTCGCAGTTCAGCGCCTTACAGATCGCGTCGAGCGTCGAAAAGCGGATTGCTTTCGCCTTGTTGTTTTTCAAAATCGACAGGTTTGCGAGCGTGATGCCTACCTTGTCGGAAAGCGTGTTCAGCGACATTTTGCGCTTTGCCATCATAACGTCAAGATTCACGGTAATCATGGGACACCTCAGATCGTAGCGTCGTTTTCTTCCTTGATCTCGTTCGCCTTGCGGATGACCTGCGCAACCACGCGCAGAACCACGCCCATGAACAGCGCGACAAACGCAATGAACAGGGCTTCGCGGATAAAGAAGAAGAACAGGGGGAATGCGAGAACGCCGGCAAAGATTGCCGCCCATGAAATGTTCAGAAGCAGCCGCACGCTCTTTTCGTGAAAGAATCGGTTTTTATAGATGCCGTTCAAGAGACAAATGAGACATACGTCGGCAATAAGCACAAGCGCAAAGATCAGATAGGTCAGCAGATAGATGACGAATGCAAAACGTTCCGCACCGGGAACCGTTGCAAGAAAACGGATTCCGACGATGGGGAATGCAACGCACATGCCGAGCACAACGAGAAATCCGACGACGCAGAACGCGTAAGAAAGAAACAGGGAAAAGCGTTTCATACGAACCTCCTTTTCCCATATTGTACCACAAAATATTCGATTGTCAATATCTATTTATCGAATATCAATATTTTCGTATCGTTTCTCAAAATCAATCGCGCAGCGTTGTCTGATAGAACGTCGCATACAGCCCGTTCTGCGCAATCAGTTCGTCGTGCGAACCGCGCTCACGGATGCCGCTTTTGTCGATCACGATGATCTCGTCGGCGTTACGTACGGTGGAAAGGCGGTGTGCGATAATCAGCGTGGTGCGTCCCTCGGCAAGCTCGTCGAAGCTCTTCTGTATATCGTATTCCGTGACGGTGTCGAGCGCAGAGGTCGCCTCGTCGAGGATCAGGATCGGCGGATTTTTCAGGAACAACCGCGCAACGGAAATGCGCTGCTTTTGTCCGCCGGAGAGCTTCACGCCGCGTTCGCCGACCTCGGTCTGATACTGATCGGGGAACCGCATGATCTCGTCGTGAATGTGCGCGCGGATTGCCGCCTGTACGACCTCTTCGTCTGTGGCGTCCAGACGACCGTAACGGATGTTCTCAAGGATCGAGCCGGCAAACAGGAAAACGTCCTGCTGCACGATGCCGATGTTGCGGCGCAGCGATTCCTGCGTGTAATCGCGGATGTCAACGTCGTCGACCAGGATCGCGCCCTCCATGACGTCGTAGAACCGCATCAACAGATGGCACATCGTGGTCTTGCCGCCGCCGGACGGACCGACGAGCGCGAGCTTTTTACCCGGTTCGATCGTGAGGTTGACATGATCGAGGACCTGACGGCCGCCTTCATAATGAAAGCCGACGTCACGGAACTCGATTTTGCCCTTTACGTTCTGCACCTCGATCGCGTTTTCACGGTCGACAATGTCGCTTTTTGTGTCCAGAATCTCAAGAAACCGCGTGAAACCCGCCATGCCCATCATGTACTGCTCAAAGAAGCTCGCAAAGCGCTTCAGAGGCGATGTAAACGCCGATACGTAGAGCATGAAGGTAATGAATGTCAGGGAACTGAAACCGGCTTTTTTGATGATCAGGATGCCTCCTGTGAGGAGCACGACCACGTTGAACAAAGCAATGAAAAACTCCGTGCCGCTGTTGAAGATCGCCATTGTCTGATAAAAGCGGTTCTTGGCGTGCAGGAACGCGTTGTTGCCTTCCTCGAATTTTTCGATCTCATACTCCTCGTTTGCAAATGCCTTTGCGACGCGCGCGCCGGAGATGGAGGATTCGATGCCCGCATTGATGTTCGCGATCTGTTCCTTGACCGCCTTGCTTGTCGATTTCATCGAAAACCGCGCTTTCATCACAAAGAAGATGCAGAACGGCATGAGAAGCAGCATGGCAAGCGCAATGCGCCATTCAATAAAGAACATGGCGACAAACGCGCCGAGCACGGTGAGCGAAGAGATCAGAAGGTCCTCGGGTCCATGGTGCGCAAGCTCGGAAATCTCAAACAGGTCGGTCGTCGCGCGGGAAAGAAGCTTCCCGGTGCGGATCTTGTCATAGAAGCTGAACGGCAGCGTCTGTATATGTGAAAAAATATCGCGGCGCATATCCGCTTCCACGCGTACGCCGAACAGATGCCCCCAGTAGTTGACGATATAAAGCATGACGGCGCGGAGAATATAAGCGGTAAAAATTGCGGCGATCAGGATCGCAAACAACACGATCAGGTTGTGCGCGCCGGTCTGCTCGATCTCGGGAAACAGCTTTTTCAGCAGATAATTCGTCAGCAGCGGAAAAGCGACGTCGACCGCCGCGACCAGCGTCGCGCAGCCGATGTCCAGAAGAAACAGTCCGATATGCGGCTTGTAGTACCGCGCAAAGCGTTTGATCTTATTCATGGTTCCATCTTACATGATTCGGAGACCTTTGTCCATACGGGAAAAGAAGAATATGACGAAAAACGCGTGCATAACGTAAACCAAACGGAGAATCGGGAGGTTTCTATGGACAGAACAGCTCTTTATCGGGATATGATGGAACGCACGCAGGGCGATATCTACTTCGGCGTGATCGGTCCCGTACGCACGGGAAAATCGACGTTTATCAAGCGTTTTGCGGAGCTTCTGATGGTTCCGAACATCGAAAACGAGTTCCAGCGTCAGCGTTTGATCGATGAACTGCCGCAAAGCGGAAACGGCAAAACGATCATGACCAC
>CADAZC010000065.1 GCA_902792295.1 uncultured Eubacteriales bacterium | reverse complement strand
AACGGCGACCAGCACCGACACGCCCAGCACGATCCCCGAGAGGATCCATGCAAGGCGCATTCTCAACAGATTCTTCCGTTCGCTGTCGTTCGTCGTCTTCATCTTTTTTAGTATAACACATCCACGCCGCCTTGCAAAGGGATTCGCATCTTTCCGTACGGAATACTTTGCTTCGGGGCGTTCGGTTGCAGGTTCCTTCTCGGATGCGGTCCCGGTTTTTGCTCAGCCGCGACTCGCAATGACGAATGATTTTACGACACGAGAACGGAAAATCCTTCCCGGATCGTGTGGACTGTCGCGCATTCCGGCACATTTTCCGATACGAAAAAAGCCCCGCAAAAGCAGGGCTTTTCATTCAATCGGTCAGTTACGCGTGATGCTTTTGGAACGCTTCGAGCTCGCGATTGAGCTTTTTCGCTTCGGCGGCGTCCTTGAGCCACACGAAAAGGTTTGCCAGCACGAAGATGACGAACACGCTCCCTGCGATCGCAAGCACGACCTCGATCCGGCTCGTGTCGATCACGCTGCTCGTAAACGCGATGAGCAGGATCACGCCTTCGATGAGAACGAGCATCACCGCTTTTCGCAAAAGCATCGCTTTCGCCGAAAGCTCGCGCTTCGACCACGTCACCAGCGTCGGCAGCATGCACAGCGCGGCGTATTCGATCGGGATCAGCATCTCCTTGTAGCCGAATCGCGCTTCCGGATCGAACGCGGAACCGGTGAGTACGACCGCGACCGTGATCAGCGTCGTCAGCATGAAAAACAGGATCAGCTTATTGATCAGAAACCGTTTGAATTCCATGGTCTATTCCCCCTTCAGCGCGGCTTTCAGCTGCTTTACGTAGTTTCTCGAAATGATGACCTTCTCCCCGGAATGCAAAACTGCGGTGAACCGCCCGTTGAAAGCCGGCTGGATCGATCTGATCTTCATCAGGTTGACGAGCATCGGCTTCGAGATCCGGAGAAAATGCTTGGCTTTCAGCAGCTCCTCCAGTTCGTAGATGCGATACGCCGTTTCATAGACGCCGTCGCCCGTATAGAGGAAGGTCTTTCCGTCGACCGATTCGATATAGCAGATGTCGGTCACGGCGATCTCGTACTGCTTTGCGTCCGACGTGCCCGTTAGGCTTCCCGCGCGGGATTTCACAAAGGATTCGATCTCCCGCACCTCGTCCGTCACGGCGCGGCAGCGGATCAAAACGAGTTCGTCGTGTTCGTTTCCGACCTGTTCGATGCGTACGTTCATGTGTTTTTCCGGGGTCAGTAAACCGCGTTTACCGTAAAGACGCCCTCACCTTTCAGATAGCAGTTGAAGAAGTCAAGCACGAGCGAATTGACGATCGTCATCGTTTCCTTCGTATCGCGTTCGCCGCTGCCGAGCAAGCGCCCCAGAAGCGGGGACAGCAGCGGCAGATCGGTGAAGTCCATGTGTTTCGAGCCGCGGACCGTGGTCTGATACCCGGTCAAGGCGTTTTTGAGCAGCTCTGCGTTCGGATGGATCCCGCCCTGTGCCTGATATTCTGCCATATCATTATACGAATCCCAGTTGTCAAATGCAAGCACCGGAACCGTGTACGGTTCCTCACGGAAGGTGAATTCCCCGTTTTCAACGCCGGTATATTCGCCGAGCATCGTGCCGTCGACGTCGACGACCGCGGAAATATCGTCCCGCTCGCGTCCAAACCAGCTTTCATCCGTCTCGCCCGTAAGCACCGCCGCCTTGATCGTATCGACCGCAAAGTCCACGTCCCCGGTGCGCAGCGTCATCCATTCGGTGTAAAGGGCATAGAGCTTCTCCTCGCCCATTTCCTCGTTCAGGGAAAGCGCCGTGTTCAAAAAGTCCGTATCGACGATCACCGTTTTGCCGTCTGTATCCTTTGTAAAGAACGCGTGATGCGGGTGATCGAGCGCCGCGACGACGTAGCCGTTGCTTGCAAGCTCCATATAGGTGGAGGTGTTGCTCTGATAGTATCCGAACGCGCCGTGGGAGAACACGACCAACGGGAAGCGCTCCGTGCCTTCGTCTTTCGTTTCGGGATAATAGAAGTGCACCGGCACTTCTCGGCTCGAGCCGTCATTCTCGAAAGAATCGGTCCTTGCGCCGTCGATCAGGATCGCGGAGGTCTCCGAAACAGCGTATTTGCCGCTCGTCTTTAGCCCCTTGTAGCCGGTAAACACAAACGCCGGGACGAGCGAAAAGCCGATCAGCAGAACGCTCAGGACGCAGGAAACGATCACTTTCGACTTGCGTACTGCGCCTTCTTCCTTTTTGCGCCTGATCAAGATCGCAAGCGCGGCGATGAACGCCAGCACAGCAAGCGTGACGAGAATGCCCGTAAGGCGCCACTTCTGCCCGAATGGGAGCAGGATCGCCGCGATTGCGATCACGATCTCCGCAATTCGCACGAACAGACGGTTCTTCCGCCAGAGTTTCTTTTCCGTCGCTCTTACGCAGGTCATGATGACAAGCACGATCTCAAGCGCAGCCATCAGAAGAAACAGAATCAGTCCCATATTCATAATTATTACCTCATTTCCTGGATTCGCCTGCATTGTAACCGCTTCCGATTCTCTTTGCAACAGTCCGAAAGGCAAGATGCATTTTTGCGCGATAAGATGCAAAAAACCGCCCGTTCGGGGCGGTTCATGCTGGCGGTGTGCAGTTCAGAACGCGAAGTTACCGTCGATGAAGACCGGGATCTCGCGCCCGTCGTGCGTGTAGCCGGTGATCTTCAGGTCCTTCGTCCCCACCATGAAATCAACGTGCGTGATCGAATCGTTGAGTCCCGCGGCGATCAGCTCCTCCTTGGTCATGTTCGCACCGCCCTCCACGTTCGAGGCATACGCCTTGCCGAACGCGAAATGGCACGCGGCGTTCTCGTCGAACAGCGTCTCGTAGTAGAGCGTCTTGCTGTTGCTGATCGGGGAATCGTACGGCACGAGCGCGACCTCGCCGAAATACGACGCGCCCTCGTCGACGCTGATCGCGGCTTTCAGCACGTCCTCGCCTTTCGTCGCTTCCGCCTTGACGATCTTTCCGTCCTTCATGGTGAAGCGGATGTTCTCGATGACGTTGCCGTCGCGGCACAGCGGCAGCGCAGCGCATACGACGCCGTTGATGCCGGTCTTCTTATTCGCGGTGAAGCATTCCTCGGTCGGGATGTTCGGCATATATTCCTGCCCGCCGGCGGTGCAGTCGCCGCCCGCCTCCCAGACGTGTTTTTCGGCGAGCTCCACCCAGAGGTCCGTGCCGAGCGCGTTTTCGTAGTGCAGCTTTTCAAAATGATACCCGTTCAGGATGCGCACATGCTCCTTAAGGTTTTCCGCATGCTTTCTCCACGCCTCGACCGCCGAGCCGTCGCCCTTCACGCGGCACGCCGCAAAGATCTTGTCCCACAGCGCGTCGACCGCGTCCGCCTCGGAAAGGTCCGGAAAGACCTTTTTCGCCCACTTGGGACTCGAAAGCGCGCCGATGCCCCACGGAAAGATGTTCTGATCCTGATAGCGGCGGTACTCCTTGAGCTTCTCGCCGGACGCCTTGTGCGCGCGCAGGATGCGATTGCTGTCCACGCCCAGAAGATTCTCCGGATCGTCCGAAATGAGGTGCAGGAACGCCGCACCTTCCTTGGAATAGTGCGTAAAGAGATCGGCACGGAACTGCGGAAACTCGTCGAACACGGCGTCGTCCGCGTACAGGTATTTCGCGCGCGTCATGTGATCGTCGTTCCACATCATCACGACCTCGCGGCAGCCGTTTTCATATGCGACGTCCGCGCACATGCGCGCAAACGGCGCCTGATCGACCGGCGCGAACAGCAAAAGCGTCTGACCTTTTTGAATGTTGACGCCGACTTCCACCAACAGTTTTGCGTACTCTCTGAGCTTGTTTTCCATTCCCGTTTCCTTTCCGAAATGATTTATACTGCCGCTGCCGCCATCGAGGTAACGATGAACAGCAGAATGCCCGACGTCATGATCGTCTGCAAAAGATCGCGCTCCTTTGCGAACGCTTCCGTTTTCGGCGCGGACAAAAGCGCGTCGATTGCCGCAAGCGCAGTCGCATAGAAGAGCCGCTGGCTCCGTCCGATCTTCATGGCGGAAAAGCCCTTTTGTTCTTTCAGGTACGAAGAAAGCTCTGCTATCAGCTCGCCCGTCTCCTTCTCGGGCACGTCAAGCCCCGCAAGGAACGCCAAAAGCGGCAGGTCGAGCATTTCGCGGTTCTTCTCGCCCGCCTCGCGGACCGCGTCGTAAAGCCGCTCGGTCTTCAGCGCGAGCCGATCCGCGTCGCCGTCCGAAAGCGCGATCGCAAAGCTCGCCGTCTGCGCGGCGTTGCTGCGTCCGAACCGCACCGAAAGAAGGTCCATCGCCGCATCCGTCCGCGAACAGATCACGTCCTTTTCCGCGCCGTACATGGCGAACAGCACGGCAAACATCACGTCCTCGCCGCCGGTCAGAATGCGGTGCGCGTGACGCATTTCAAGGTACTGCCCGCGCGCGTTCTTTGCGATTTCCTCCGCGCGGTTGCTGCATTTCGCCATCAGAAGCGCCGCGGGGCACAGATAATCGGTCGCGGCGAATCCCGCCGCCTTGAGCTTTTTCAAATTGTCCTTTGCATCGTTCAGCCGCTGTTCGCCGTCCTCGTACTCGCCGATCTTGGTTGCGGCGGGCGCCATGCCGAGCCCCCGGAACGTCGAAAATATCCCCGTGTTCTTTTTGAGAATCTTCCTTCCACGGCGGATCGCGTCGAGGTCTGCGTCGCGGTCGTCCAGTCCCAGAAGCAGCGCGCACAAACAATGCGCCTGCGGCGTGGACATCCGGAATATGCGTTCGATCCTGCGTCTGTTTTCGATAAACTGCTCCGTGCGGCGTACCGTTCCGCTTTGCATGCTCTTATCCTCCCGATCACCTGTTCTTTTATTATGCCACAGATCGCGGCGTTTGCAAAGGGTTTTTTGCCGGTTTCGCATATGCATGCGAGGGAATACGAATCCGCCCCCGCCGCGGCTTTGTTTGTCGAAACCATCATCTGCCATGTTTCGCATGCTATGCTCCCCAAAAACCGATCCGGAGGAGCTTACATGTCCAAGACCCGCATGTTTCAGGCGCTGTGGCTTTTGCTGCTTTCCCTTGTCTGCGTGCTGATGTTCTATTACCGCCGCGAACCGACGAAGTCCCAGCAGGAGCGGATCGCCGGTGAGGATACGATCGCCGTCGTTGCGACCGTGGTACATACGCCCGCGCCGCTGCCGACCGAAACGCCGTCGCCCACGCCGACGCCGGTGCCGACCATATACGAGATCACCGAGGTGTTTATCCCCCTGCTTGCAACGTCCACGCCCGTGCCGCCGACGCTTCCGCCGACCGCCGTGCCGACGCCCGCGCCGACTGCGGAGCCGGGCAAAACGGAGCCGTTCTCGCTGATCTGGTTTTCCGATACGCAGTACTACGCCTATAAGCGGCCGGAGATCTTTCTGTCCATGGCGGACTGGGCGCTGCGCATCCGCAGCGATTACAACGCCGCCGCGGTCGTGTGCACCGGCGATATCGTGGACAACCGCAATTACACGCGCCATTGGACGAACGCCGAGGCGGCGATCGACCGCATCCGTGAATCGATGCCCTTCTACTGCGTCGCAGGCAACCATGACGTCGGCGCGGACACGGTCGACTATTCGACCTATCGGCAGTACGATTTCTGCACGACGCCCGAGGCGATGGAGTTCTATGACGACGGACGCTGCTGGGTGCTGCCGATGCGCGAATACGGCATCCTGCTCTGCGGCATCGGCTGGCAGAACGACGCAATGTACGCCGACTGGCTGAACGAGCGCATCGACGCGTACCGGGAGCTCCCCGCCGTGCTGCTGGTGCACAGCTTCCTGAACGACGACGGCTCGCTATCCGTGAACGGCAAGCGCGTGGAAAAGGAGATCCTGCGCCGCTCCCCCTCCGTGCGGCTCGTCCTGTGCGGGCACAACGACGGCTCGGCGCGCTGGTCGAAAACCTATGACGACGATCACACCGTGAACGCCGTGATGTATAACTTCCAGGACGACAAAAAATACGGACTCGGCTACGCGCGGATCCTGATGTTCAATCCGAAAACGCGCAACATCGCGATCACGACCTACTCGCCGTTTTTGAACGATTACAACTACTACAAGGATACATCGCGGGACACGTTCACGCTGTATAACGCGTGGTGAGCAAAGCGGGCGAACAGCCCGCTTTTTGATTTGCTGTCTGGCTTAACGAATTGTTGAAAAGAAAACAACAAATTGATAATTGAATTTGCGGGGCGGGGTGTGTATGATAAAGGCAACACCGGTGAAACCACAGAACAGGAGCGATGATTATGATCAAACTTGGAGAACGAATCAAGGAACTCCGTCTGCGCGACGGACGGACGCAGGAGGCGCTTGCGGGAAAACTCGGCGTGACCGCACAGGCGATCTCGCGCTGGGAAAAGGGCATCTGCTACCCCGACATGGAGCTTGTGCCGTCGATCGCCAACTGCTTCGGCGTGACGATCGACGAGCTGTTCGGCTATGAAGCGGATAGTATGCAGCGATTATGATCAAAGAAAGGGCGCGATTTGCGCCCTTTCTTCCTATCGGTGTTTATTGCGATCCAATCGCCGCAAACGGTCTGATCCCTTATACGACAGCCTGCGATTACATATCGTTGAGCTTCTTGTAATAATCGATCTTCTCGTTCGCCTCGTTCTCGGCGCGGGTGAACAACTCGTCCGCAACCTCCGGGAACTGCTTGGTCAGAGCCGCGTAACGCGCTTCGCCCATGATGAACTCGCGGTAGCTCGCCTTCGGATCCTTGGAATCCAGCTGGAACGGGTTCTTGCCTTCGAGTGCCAGATCCGGGTTGTACCGGTACATCGGCCAGTAACCGGCTTCGACTGCCTTCTTGGCTTCTTCCTGGCTGTGACCCATGTTGATGCCGTGGTTGATGCAGGGTGCGTATGCGATGATCAGGGACGGTCCCTTGTACGCTTCCGCCTCGTTGACCGCCTTCAGGAGCTGGTTCGGGTCGGCGCCCATGCAGACCTTGGCGACGTAGACATAGCCATAGGACATTGCCATCAGACCGAGATCCTTCTTCTTGGTGCGCTTGCCGGCTGCCGCGAACTTCGCGATCGGGCCGGTCGGCGTCGCCTTACTGGACTGACCGCCGGTGTTACTGTATACCTCGGTGTCCACGACGAGCACGTTGACGTCCTCATCCTGTGCGAGCACATGGTCGAGTCCGCCGTAGCCGATGTCGTATGCCCAGCCGTCGCCGCCGAATATCCAGATGGACGGCTTCACGAGCTGATCCTTCTGCGCAAGCACTTCACGCGCGAGCGTGCACGCTTCGCATTCGCAGCCCTTTGTGGCGGTCGGATGCGCCTCGATGAGAGCAACGAGCTTGTCGCCCGCTTCGCGGGAACCCTGCGCATCGTTCATCTTTTCGAGCCATTCCTTGCCTGCCGCCGCGATCTCTTCGTCGAGATACGGAACCTCGATCATCTTCTTCACGGTGTCGGCAAGACGCGCACGGCGCTGCTTCGACGCGATGTTCATGCCGTAGCCGAACTCTGCGTTGTCTTCGAACAGGGAGTTCGCCCATGCCGGACCCTGACCCTTGTCGTTCTTGCAGTACGGAGCCGTCGGTGCGGAACCGCCGTAGATGGAGGTACAGCCGGTCGCGTTCGCGATGATCATGCGATCGCCGAACAGCTGGGTAAGGAGCTTGATGTACGGGGTCTCGCCGCAGCCCGCGCAGGCGCCGGAGAACTCGAACAGCGGACGCAGGAACTGGCTGCCCTTGACCGTCTTGCGGTTGACATTGAGTTCCTTGTCGGGCAGGTTGATCGCATACTCCCAGTTCTTCTCTTCCGTCTGAACGCTCTTCTCGAGCGGAACCATCGTGAGCGCCTTGACCTTTGCGGGGCAGACGTCGATGCAGTTGCCGCAGCCGGTGCAATCCAGCGGGCTGATCTGCATGCGGTAGGTCATGCCGGGCATATCCTTGCCTGCGGGCTTCGTGACAAAGCCCTCGGGCTTCTCCGCCTCTTCCTTCTCGTTCAGAACGAACGGACGGATGCAGGCGTGCGGGCAGACCAGCGAGCAGCGTCCGCACTGGATGCAGTTTTCGGGAATCCAGGAGGGAACGTCGACCGCGATGCCGCGCTTCTCATAACGGGTCGTTCCGGTCGGAACCGTGCCGTCCGGCGTCATCTTCGAAACGGGCAGTTCGTCGCCCTTCTGCTCAAGGATCGGCTTGATGAAGTCGATGAAGTACGGATCGTCGGTGACGGCGATGGGCTTTGCGCCCTCGGTCGTGGTCGCCCAGGATTCCGGATACTTGATCTCTTCGACCGCGTCCATGCCGGCGTCGATCGCGGCATAGTTCTTTGCAACGACTGCATCGCCCTTCTTGGCGTAGGACTTCTTCGCAGCGGCCTTCATGTATTCGAGCGCTTCCTCTGCCGGAATGACCTTCGCGAGCTTGAAGAACGCGGACTGCATGATCGTGTTGATACGGCCGCCCATGCCGACTTCACGCGCGAGCTTGATCGCGTCGATGTTGTAGAACTTGAGGTGGTGCTTCGCGATCGCGTTCTTCATGGACGCGGGAAGCTCCTTCTCCATCTCTTCAAGGGTCCACGGCGAGTTCAGAAGGAACGTGCCGCCTTCCTTGATGCCTTCCGCAACCGCGTAGCGGGTGACGTAAGACGGGTTGTGGCATGCTGCAAAGTCCGCCTGGTCGATGAGATACGGGCTCTGGATCGGGGTCTTGCCGAAGCGCAGGTGGGATACCGTGAAGCCGCCGGACTTCTTGGAGTCGTAGGCGAAGTAGCCCTGCGCATACATGTCGGTGTGGTCGCCGATG
>CADAZC010000064.1 GCA_902792295.1 uncultured Eubacteriales bacterium | reverse complement strand
GGCGCGCACGTTGATTTCGACCGTCCGCAGCGCGCCGTGACGCCGGGACAATGGGTCGTCTTTTATCAGGGGGAAACCTGTCTCGGCGGCGGCCCGATCGACGTCGTTGCGCCGCTGAAAGCGATCCGCATATGAGCCGGCGGTTCGTTCACATTACGCCGCGGCTTGCCGCTGCGGCAGACATGCTGAAAGGGTACGAAACGGTCGCCGACGTCGGCTGCGATCACGGTCGCCTTACTGCGGCGCAGCTGCAGCAGAACGGCTGCAGAAAGGTGATCGCTTCCGATATCAGCGACTCGTCGCTTGAAAAGGCAAGACGTTTGATTGCGCATATCGGACTTGCTGATCGCGTTTCGTTCCGCGTCGGCGACGGCTGCTCCGTCCTGGAGCCGGGGGAATGCGACGCGATCGCAATGCTCGGCATGGGCGGAACGCTGATGTGCCGTATCCTCGAGGCGTGTTCCGTTCCGCTTGCGGGCGCAAAAGCGCTTGTTCTGCAGCCGATGCGCGCGCAGGACGAGATTCGGGAATATCTTTACCGCAAAGGATATCGGATCACGGACGACCGCGTCGTTTCGGACCACGGACGCTTCTATCAGGTATTCAAAGCGGAAACGTGCGGCATGCTTGACACACTTCCGAACGGATTTCCGGAGGACTTTTTCGACGTCGGATACCGTTCGTTCGAAACCAATGATCCGCTGCTGCCCGCATTGTGCAGGGAACAGCTCTCGTGTCACGAAAAGATGCTGAAAACGGCGCACGGAACGAGCGGGGAAGCCGTCATTCAAAAGAATATTGACGCACTCCGGCAAATCCTGGATCGAGTTGAATTGAGGAATCACACATGAAGCTTTACGAATTTTGCGAACGGATGGAAGCGATCGCGCCGAAGGCGCTTGCGCTGGATTACGACAACGTCGGACTTCTGATCGGACCGGATCACGACGAGATCAAAAATGTCCTCGTCGCGCTCGATCTGACCGTTCCGGTTGCACAGGAAGCGATCGAAGGCGGGTACGATCTTGTTCTGACGCACCATCCGGTCTTTTGGGAACCGGTGCGCAGTATTTCGCCTTCGGACCCCGATCTTGCCGCACCGTATCTTCTGATGCGGCACGGGATCGGACATTTTGCGGCGCATACCAATCTCGACGCATGCGCGGGCGGCGTCAACGATACGCTTGCGGAACTGCTCGGGTTACAGAATGTGAAGCCGCTTCCGCCCGAAAACCTCGGACGGATCGGAACGCTTCAAACTCCGGTGCGCTTTTCCGAATTTGCCGCGCATTGCGAAGCGAAGCTGAATACGCGCGGGCGGTTTACGGGCGACTTCGACCGCATGATCCGCACCGTCGCATTGATCGGCGGCTCCGGCGGAGGAGATGTGGAATTTGTGCATCAATCGGGCTGCGACGCGTTTGTAACCGGAGAGATGAAACACAGTCAGGCGCTGACCGCCGCATATTACGGTCTGAACTGCTGTGTGCTCGGACATTACGAAACGGAATCTCCCGTATTAAAAACCTTGATTTCCCGTTTACAGATCGGGAAAAATGATGTAAAATATCAGTTAGCACATTCAGGCGGCGCACCGCTGCGCGGCCTTTAAGGAGGATATCGAAATGAGTAAACCCATTGCATTGCTTGCCTATCAGGACGCCGATCTCGAAAAGCAGCAGCTTGAAGCGGATCTTCGCACGACCGAAAACCGCGTGCGGCTGAATAAGCTCGCAAAGTTCATCAAGCAGCAGCAGGCAAACCTGACGAAGCTGAACGAGGAAATCGAAACCTTTTCCGCGTCCATGTCCAAGCTGAACACGCAGTATACCGCGCTGTTGGACCGGCTTGATCTGGAAACGTCCGAATTCGAAACGCTGAAGGGCGACGAGGAATGCACATCCGAAGAGATGACGGAGTTCCGCCATGACATCGAAAAACTGCAGCGCGAAGCAAACAACCTTGAAAAAGAGATCAAACAGCTGTTCCGCACGCTGGAAGAATCGGTCACCGAATTCCAGAAAACGCGTCAGCAGGGCGCAAAGGCGAAGAAGGAATACGACCAGCTGAAGGTCGTTTGCCAGAAGGAAAAAGATGACGCCGCCATTGATCTGCTCGCTGCGGACAGGAAAATGGAGGAGCTGGAAAAGAAGGTCAGTCCCACGCTGATGAACCGTTACAAACGCGTGCGTCAGCATCACAACATGCCCGTTGTGGAGGTGCGGGACGGGAAATGCAGCGGATGCAATATGTCCCTGCCGAGTCTTGCGATCCGGAGACTGATCGGCGAGGATATGATACTCGAATGTGAAAACTGCGGACGGCTTTTATACGCAGACAACGAATAACGTTTGACGGTGAGTAAGACAGACGATCGCGACTCTTTTAGAGGTGAGGAAAGTCCGAGCACCACAGGGCAGAGTGCCGGGTAACGCCCGGTGAAGGCGACTTCAAGGAAAGTGCAACAGAGAGATACCGCCCGTTTTTCGGGTAAGGGTGGAAAGGCGAGGTAAGAGCTCACCAACGGCATGGCGACTTGTCCGTTCTGTAAACCCCACTCGGTGCAAGATTGGAATGGGAGCATTCAATAGCGGCCCGCTACGCTCCTTATAATCGCTTGAGCGGCCCGGCAACGGGTCGACCAGATAGATGATCGTCCTTTGACAGAACTCGGCTTACGGCTTGCTCACCGTCATTTTTTCATGTTTTTGACAGACAGTTTCAGGGGGTAGACTATGGCAGATGCAATCAAAAACCGTGAAGCGTATTCCCGCATCCTGCGGGAAGAGATTATTCCGGCAACGGGGTGTACCGAACCCATCTCCATCGCATACTGCGCCGCAAAAGCGCATCAGGTCCTCGGCATGCAGCCGACCGCCGTTACCGTTTCGGTCAGCGGAAACATCCTGAAAAACGTGAAAAGCGTCGTCGTTCCGAACACGAACGGCTTGAAGGGCATCCGCGCAGCCGTCGCTGCCGGCATTGTCTGCGGCGATCCGGAAAAGGGCATGCAGGTGATCAGCCGCGTCACGGAGGAACAGCGCGCCGCCGTTGCGAACTTCATGGATACCGTGAATATCGACGTATCCTGCGCCGAAACCGACTGTCAGCTCTATATCAGCATCACGCTGTACGCCAGAACATCCTATTCCCGCGTCGTGATTGCCAACAATCACTCCAACATTGTCGAGATCATGAAAAACGGGGAAGCGATCGTGAAGCGTCCGATCGTTGCGCAGAGCGAAGACAATCTGACCGACAAGTCCTGCCTGAATCTGCACGACATCTACGAGTATGCAGATAAAGTCAACATCTTTGAGGTAAAGGATCTTCTGGATATGCAGATCGACTACAACATGGCGATCTGCGAAGAAGGAATGAAAAACGACTACGGCGCGAACATCGGCAAGGTGCTCCTTGCGGAAAACGCAAACGACGCAAAGACCGTTGCACGGGCGTACGCCGCCGCGGGAAGCGACGCGAGGATGAGCGGCTGCGAAATGCCCGTCGCGATTCTATGCGGTTCGGGCAACCAGGGCATCACCGCATCGGTGCCGATCATCTGCTATGCAAAGCACTATTCGGCGGACAAGGAACGCATGTACCGCGCCATGATCCTTTCCGACCTTCTGACGGTCTACCAGAAGGCGGGAATCGGACGCCTGTCGGCATATTGCGGTGCCGTCAGCGCAGGATGCGCGGCGGGCGCGGGCGTCGCTTATCTGCTCGGCGGCGACGAAAGGGTCGTTGCGCATACGCTCGTAAATGCGGTCGCCATGATCTCCGGAACGATCTGCGACGGTGCAAAGCCGTCCTGCGCGGCAAAGATCGCTGCGGCGATCGACACCGGTATTCTCGGATATCAGATGTATCTGCATCAGCAGCAGTTCAATCACGGCGAAGGAATTGTCGCGCCGGATGCGGACGCCACGGTTCGCAACATCGGCCGAATCGCGTCCGAGGGCATGGTGGAAACGGATCAGACGATCATCAGCATCATGCAGCAGGACTGCAAATAAAGCAGCATACAATTAAGACGGTCGGAATCATCCGACCGTCTTTTGTTTTGATTTTTTTACGGATTTAGCCGATAGAGCTTTCCGGCACGGTTTTCGGCAACAACTTCGCCGTTTGCGTTGAAATAGTTGTAGTCGATGTCATAATTGCCGCGCTCGGCATTGGAAATGAGAACATATCGTACGGAATACTGTCTGAACAGATCGGATGCACCCGACGGTTCTTCGTACATCTGCGCAACGTCCGCTTCGCGCTCCGACGGATTGATGCCGTGATAGAACAGGAAGGTTCCTGTTCCGGTCACAATGCTGCGTCCGGTGAGCGGCGTAACGAGGTTCCAGTGATAGCTGTTTGCCAGAATGACGTCGTCCGGATCCGTCGCCGCTTTGATCTGTTCGGCGAGCTCTGCCTCATCTTTTGTATAGACCTGATACGCGCTCTTGCACTCGCGAATGATCGTCATTGCGGAAGATGCCGTCACGGAAACAAACAGAACATAAAACGCGATCGTCAGCGCGGCGGAGGCGCCGATAAACCGGCGGCGTTTCTGCGCAGGCGACATGTGCGGCAGAACAAGCAGGATCAGCGTCAGCACGCAAAGAATCGTCACGATCGCACCGAAAAGCTTCGGGAAGCTGTACGCCGTCTGCGTGTACTGAACAATCCAGAAGACGAACAAAGCGATCAAAAGCCCTGCGGACAGCAGAGTCGGTATGGCGAAACGAATTATCCGCTTCCAATCAGACTGCGCGTTCTTCATTGCGCCGATGCAAAGCGCCAGCAAAAGACCTGCCGCGAAGAACAGCGTCAGCGCAGTCCCCGGGCGCATCATGAATCCCGTTTTCGAATCGAATGCCAGCTTGAACAGGAAATACAGCAGGATAATTCCGGTCAGAACGGCAATGCAAACCCCGTGCGTAAAGCTTCGGTCTTCGGGGCGGCTTTTCCGGTCGATCGCATGGGAAATCCTGTGTCCGATCACGAAAACAAGTTTCGAAACAATGCCGCATGTGAATGCAAACCAGATGAACAGAAGCTTGTTGTTGTCGTAGTTGTTCGGCTGAAATTCGATTAGTTCCGCAATCAGGAAGATCGCGATTGCGCCCGCATAAATCTTTCTGTCCCGCTTCGGAAGAACGAGGAAAGCGAACGGCATCAAAAGGAAGATCAGCCCGAGATTCTTGATATAGAACCACAGATAGGAATCCGCCTCATTCGCCCAGTTCAGGTGGAAGCGGACCATGCCGCTTTCCGACGTCTGACGGAAGGTGAACAGTACAAGCTGCGGCGCCGCAAGCAGACAGGCCAGTATGCCATAGGTAAGCCAGCCAAGTAGCCGTTTTTTCTCGAAGCGGACCGTTATCAAATCTGTGATGCAGTACACGGCGCTGACGATGCCGAGCGCAAGAAACGAATGCGTATGGATCATCGGCATCAATCCCGCGATGACGGCAAGTGGAAGGACGTTTTTACGGTTTCCTTCGAACGCGAACCCGTGCAGCAAAAAGAGACACGGGAACAGGAACGCCCAGCCGAACAGCGTGGCGCGCTGCGGGATCAGCATGTCGACGATCGGATTCACCCAGCGCAGACCGAGCGAGGGAATGTTGGTCGGAGTAAGGTAAAATCCGTCAAGAAGCGATTCGGACACCGTTTGTCCCATCGTTCCGAGCAGCGGAGACAGGATCCCGCCCGTCTTGGACAGATCAAAGAAATAAAAGAAACCGAAACCGCCGCCGAAAAAGAACAGCAGCGTTGCAAAGATTGCCCGATTCCGCCGTTTCAGCCATTGCTCGAAGAACAGATACACGCCGAACACAACGAGAACAAACGCATAGAACGCGGAGACGATATATGCGAGCCGCACGGATGCGCCGAGTTGACAGAGCGATGCGGCGGATGTTTCGCACAGGAACGGATAGTTGACCGCGTGCCCCGGAAAAATACTGTACTGCGGAGGGAACATCGTCTGCTCTGCAATGCTTGTGATAAATCCGAGATGCATGGCAAGGTCGCCGTACGTGACCTGTCCGACCCAGAGACTGCCGTTTTTATGCGGATTCAGAATATGCGTATGGAGAAGATAACCGCACAGAACAAGGATCGGGACTGCAAGAAGAAGGATCGTCCAATCCTTTCCGAAATAGAATGCGTTTCCGACGCCTTTCTTTTTGCGGGACAGCAGGATAACCACAGAAACGCCGCTCGCAAGCACGGCGACAACCGCGGCAAGAATCTGCGCGGTCAAGGTAAAGCCGATGAGCAGGGCAAACAGGGAGGGGAGCCATGTGAGCATTAAAAGCCCCGCGGCCAGTCCGAGCCAGATGCGGATCTTCGCTTTATGCGTTTGAAACACGACCTCGGAGATACAGATCCCCGAGATCGCGAACAGCAATGTGAAACAGATTGCAATCATTATTTCGTGATAAACAGAATGCCGGTGGTATTCGGTCCGCAATGCGCGCAGATCGTCGCGCTTGCCTGCGTGATATGGATCTCCTTGAACGGCTGAAGTTCCGCTGCAAGCACCTTCATGGCTTCAAGCACCTCGGGATCCGAGCCGGAGTGCGTGATAAAGCAGCGATCGAGGACGATATCGGTGCGGTCCTTGATCATGTTTTCCACATACTTCAGCGCGCTGCGCTTATAGGAACCCATGTACTTTTTGCCGACGGTCATGGACCCGAACAGATCGTTGCGAACCATGATGCACGGCTTGATGTTCATGAGCGAAGCGCCGAACTGCGCAAGCCCCGAGCAGCGACCGCCCGCGTGCAGATACTTCAGATCGTCAAGAATGAACGACGCGCTGACCTTGTCCGTAATGGGCGTGACTTCTTCGTAGATCTGCTTTGCGTCGAGCCCCTTTTTGATGCGCTCGCCGCATTCACATACGATATGCCCGCTGCCGGTGGACAAGCTCTTGGAATCGATGACGAACACGCGATCCGGTCCGAACATCTCCGCCGCAAGACGCGCGTTGCCGCAGGTGGACGAAAGACCGCTTCCGAGCGAGACATGAACGATGTCATACCCCTTTTCGATATAGGGTCTGAACACGGCTGCGTATTCGTCGATGTTCATGGCGCAGGTGCTGGGAAGGGTATGCTTTTCTTCATAATTGGCGTAAATCTCTTTGTGCGTGATATTCACACCGTCGAGATACTCGTTTCCGTTCAGACGAACATGGAT
>CADAZC010000063.1 GCA_902792295.1 uncultured Eubacteriales bacterium | reverse complement strand
GCTCGTGACGACGCTGATCGTATTCCTGCTTGCGGAAATGATCCCGAAAACCATCGCAAAGGCGTGCAACGAAAGCTTTGCGCTGTTTGTTGCGCCGTCGCTGCGGTTTCTGATGCGCGTTCTGTACCCGCTGAACTTCGTCTTTACCTCGCTCACGAACGGCATCAAAAAGCTGTTCCGTGTTCACGATGAGGAGGAGCCGACCGTTTCCGAGGAGGAGCTTCACGATATCATCGAAACGCTTGACGAGGAGGACGACATCGACGAGGACACGGCAGACCTCATGCAGTCCGCGCTGGACTTCACCGAAACGCCGGTGGGCGAGGTCTATGTGCCGCTGGACTCCGTGGAGACCGTTTCGCTCGCCATGCATCCCAAAGAGGTCGTGAAGATCATCGAAAACACGAATCACAGCCGTCTGCCGGTCGTGGACCGCGAAGGCGCGATCGTCGGCGTGGTGCAGATTCGCAAATATCTGAAAGAGTATTTGCGGCGCAGCGGACACGTTTCGCTGTCTCGCGTGATGGATAAGCCGTATTACGTGACGGTCGGCACGCCGATCGACGAGCAGCTTGCCGGCATGAGCAAGGCGAAAACGCACATCGCGATCGTGCGGGACAACGACAAAAACGTGCTCGGAATCTTAACGGTCGAGGATATTCTGGAAGAGCTCGTCGGCGAGATCTACGACGAGGACGACGTAGGGGGTGTGATCGATGAGTAACACCCTGCGATACATTCTGATCGTCGTCTGCATCGTGCTTTCCGCCATGTTCTCCGGCGCGGAGATCGCGTTCATGCAGCTGAATCCGACGAAGCTCAAACACGACGCCGAGGACAGGGGCAGTCGGCTTGCGAAGCTCGCGCTGAAGTTCCGCGAACGGTTCGATTCCGGGCTCATCGCGATCCTGATCGGCAACAACCTTGTGAACATCGGTTCGTCGTCGATCGCGGCGGCGATCGCGATTGCGCTGATGGGCGAGGGCGGCGCGTGGGTCGCGACGGCGATCATGACCGTGCTCATCATTACGTTCGGCGAAATTCTGCCGAAAATCTTTGCGGCGGAGCGCGCCGAGGGCTTTGCAAAGCTCGTCGTGCTTCCGGTTTCCGCACTGTGGCTTTTGCTGTTCCCGCTGATCTGGCTTCTGGAACGGTTTTTGAAGCTGCTTTCCGGCATCTGGAAGGAAAAGGAGAGCGACGACGTCGTTACCGAGGACGATATGGAAACGATCCTCGACACCGTGGAGGACGAAGGTGTGGTCGACGAGGACACCGCGGACCTTCTGCAGTCGGCGTTCGATTTTGACGAGGTGCTGGCGTACGAAGTCATCACGCCGCGCGTGGACCTTGTGGCGATCGACCTCGACGATTCGCGCGAACAGCAGATGAAGATCGCGTTTGCCTCGCCGTTTACCCGGATTCCGGTCTATCGCGGCACGCCGGATCACATGGTCGGCATTCTGCATCTGAATCATCTGTATAAGGCGATGGTCGAGGACCCGGACGTTCCGATCAAATCGCTGCTGATGCCGGTGGTGTACGTGCATAAGACCATGCCGCTGCCGGACGTGCTCGACACGATGCGCCGCAGGAAGAGCCATATGGTCGTGGTCACCGATGAATACGGCGGCACGATGGGCATTCTCACCATGGAGGACGTGCTGGAACAGCTGGTCGGCGAGATCTGGGACGAATCGGACGTGATCGAGGAGGAATTCACGGAGGTCGGCGAAAACCGCTACGAGGTGGACGGCGACATGCGGCTATCGGACTTCCTCGACGAGTTCGACAAGGAAGAAGAGGACCTTGACGACGACAACGCCACCGTCGGCGGGTGGGCGGTCGAGCAGCTCGGCGGCTATCCGAAGCTCTATGACAGCTTTGTGTTCGAGGACCTGACCGTGACCGTGCTGAAAAAAGAGCGCATGCGTATTCTGCGGCTTTTGGTCGAACAGGATCCGGATTGGGTCGACGAGGACGAAGACGAGGATGAAGATGAGGAGTGAAAACCTGCGGGGCAGGTTTTCAGCGATATAAACTCCCTGCGGGAGTTTACGATATACCCTGAGGGGTACGATATTCCTTCGGAACGATATGCCTGCGGGCGCAGGGAGTTTATATCATATCGCCCGGTGAGCGCAGCGAGCCGTATATCGTATTTGCACAGCAAATATATCGTACTGCAGAGCAGTATATCGTCAAAGGAGACAAGAAAATGCAGGAACAAACGATTCGGGAGTTGTCCGTTGAATTGACGGTTGCAATTACTGAAATGTGCGAAAACATTACAGGGAAATCCGTATTTAAGAATCAACTGCTTCGCTCCTGTTCTTCTATCGGAGCAAACGTATCTGAGGCAAAATATGCACAAAGCCGCGCGGATTTTATCAACAAAATGGAGATTGCGCTCAAGGAGTGTCATGAAACAGACTATTGGATCGAAATCCTGTATCGGGTACATGCGATTACGGAGGAGCAAGACAAAGCATTGAGCAAAACTTGCGGCAATATCCGCAGAAAACTGATTGCCTCCATTACTACTGCAAAGAAAAATGAGTTCGAAGGGGATATAAATTGAAACGCATTGCGATCATCGGCTCGCCGGGCAGCGGGAAGAGCACGTTTGCCAGGAAGTTGCAGGAAAAAACGGGGCTGCCGCTTTTTTCGCTGGACAACATCTGGTGGAAGCCCGATCGCACGCACATCACGCGCGAGGAATTCGATGCGGTGCACGAGGCGATCCTGAAAACGGGCGAATGGATCATCGACGGCAGTTACAGCCGCACGTTTGAGCCGCGCATCCGCGCCTGTGACACAGTGATCCTGCTCGATTACGATACGGACGTCTGTATGCAGGGCATCATCGATCGCGTCGGCAAGGCGCGGCAGGATATCCCCTGGACGGAACAAACGCTCGATCCGGAGCTCGTTGCGATCGTAAAGACCTATAAGGAACGAAACAATCCGGTGCTTTCCGAGTTGTTCCGTCGGTATGCGGACAGGGAAATTCTGATCTTCCGCACCCGGGACGAGGCGGATCAATGGCTGACCGAACAATAAACGCTCCGTCCGGGGCGTTTTTCGACACGGTGCGCGATTGACTTTTCCGAGCCCCGGGCATACAATGATATATATTGTTGCCGCGGAGGGTGTATGAAGAAAAACGGCGCACAAAAGAAGAAAAGACTTCTTTGGATTGTGATTCCGGTCGCGGTTTTTGCGCTGCTTTTGTCGGCGGCTCTCATTTATCTGGAAAGCTATTATCACGCCGCCGACGACGCGATCGCGGCGTTTTCCGCGGATCGTGCCGTGAAGGAACGGACGATCGGCGGGGATATGGTCTTTGAGCCGGGCGACGCGAAGATCGGGCTGATCTTTTATCCGGGCGGCAAGGTCGATCAGGAGGCGTACGTGCCACTGATGCGCGCCATTTCGTCGAAAGGCGTCCTGTGCGTGCTGTGCAGGATGCCGTTCCGGCTGGCGGTTTTCGATACACACGCCGCGGACGGTGTGCGCGAAGCGTTTCCGGACATTGCGCATTGGTATATCGGCGGGCACTCGCTGGGCGGCGCGGTCGCCTCGATCGAACTCAAGGCGCATCCGGGTGTTTACGAGGGATTGGTCCTGCTCGCTTCCTTTTCGGATAAGGACCTCACGGAAGAACCTCTTCGCGTGCTGTCGGTTTACGGCAGCGAGGATCGCGTGCTGAACCGCGAGGCATACGAGCAGGCGAAAAACCTGCTTCCGGCCGATGTGACGGAAACCGTCATCGACGGCGGCTGTCATTCGTATTTCGGCATGTACGGCGCACAGGACGGCGACGGGCAGCCCTCGATCACAAACGAAGAGCAGATCCGCATCACGGCAAAGGCAATTCTTGACTGGCTGAACAACGGCGGCGCCTCCGGCGCAAACGCCGATGAAAGATCGACAAAACGAAAGTGAGGAGAATGAGAAATGAGCAGCTTTGAAAACCTGCGTATCGTGGACAATTTCTACCAGACGTCGCTGTATTTTCCGATGCCGACGGTCATCATCAGCACGCTGTGCGAGGACGGCAGCACGACGCTGGGACCGTATTCGCTGGTGCAGCCGTACTATGTGGCGGGCAAGGATTACTACGCCATGCTGCTGTGCTGCCGCAACTCGTCGAACACGGCGCAGAACATCCTTCGCAACGGCAAGTGCGCTTTGAACTTCATCGACGACAATCCGAAAAGCTTCAAGGAAGCGGTCAAGCTCAGCTGGCCCGGCGACAAGCCCTCCGACAAGATGCCGAAGTGCAATTTCCGCCTGGAAAAGAGCATGATCGAGGAGGAAACGGGCGAGCGGCGTCCGATGGTTTTGACCGATGCGATTCAGGCGATCGAGTGCACATGGATGCGGGAGCTTGACGGCGCGGCGGGCGATCAGCCCGGGGAACTCTCCGGTTACGAACCGCCGTATCACGATTTCAACGGCATTACGTCGAAGTTCGGCGCGCATTTCATTCTGCGCGTCGATAAGATCCTGATGAAGAAGCGTTACAGCGACGCGATCATCAACGGCGTAAAGGCAAAAGACTTCCCGCCGCTGCCGGTCGATTACGGCTACCGCGATTCCAAGAACTTCTGGTTCCACAGAAAGACCAGAATGCGTTCGGAGCTGCTCGCGATCCGCAAGCAGTCGCTGGAATCCGTCCGCTATGCGGCGGACCGCGCCGACGACAAGGTGAAGTTCACCGACGACGCGCTTGAAACGATCCTGAACGTGCCGCGCGTATTCCTGCCGCTTGTGCTGCGCGGCTGCGTCGACTGGGCGAAGGAAAACAACGTTGAGCTGATCACCGCGGAGCACATGAAGATCATCAACGACAAGCGCGCCAAGGAAAAAAGCAAGAAATAAGGAGAAAGGCGCCGAACAACGCAAATCGTTCGGTTCGGCACAGGGAGGGTAACCATGAGAGAATTTCTGATGATGATCTGTCCGTATGCGATCTGGGGGATCGTTGCGGGCGAAGTTGTGATCGCGGCGCTGCTGTTCAGCTTGTCCGCACGGAAAAAGTCAAAGGTCGCACGCTGGTCCGGTATTCTGACGCTGGGGCTGATCCTTGATGCGGCGATCATCGGTCTCGGCTCCATCCTGACGCCGGAAGCGCTCGAAACCGTCAGCCCGGTCCGCTTCATTGCGCACGGGCTTCTGATCCCGCTGCTGTTCCCGATCATGGGGTATTCACTGAACTTCAAAAAATTCCTGATGTTCATCGTGTGGTCGTTTACGCTGGTGCTGATGGTCCTGGGCGTGCTGCAGGCGGTGAAAACGCCGCTCGTTCCCGAGACGATTGCAAACGTCACGCGTATGAAGGCGGGCGAAGGAACGCCGAAATGGGCGGAGGCGATCAGCCGCGTGCTGTCGTTCGGCACGGTGATTCCGATGATGATCGCGGGCGTGATCGTCTGGATCAAGGAGAAGACGCCGCATCTGTTCCTGTCCGGCTTCTTCATGTTCGCGTTCTCGGCGCTGGGACCCGCGACCGGCAACACCGATCTGATCTTCTTTATCAGCATGTTCGGCGAGATTTTGATGGTGCTGTTCCTGTACCTCTATGCACGGGCAAAATGCAGGAGAATGAAAATCTGACACACAGAAAACGCTCCCCGCGAGGGAGCGTTTTTTTATTTGGTTTTCGGGCGGAACAGGAGGGCGGCAAGCCAGCCGAACAGGATCGCGGCGGAAACGCCCGCGGCGGTTGCGGAGATCCCGCCGGAAAACGCGCCTAAGATTCCGTGCGCCTTTGCACCCTCGATCGCGCCCTTTGCAAGCGCGTTGCCGAAGCCGAGGAGCGGTACGCTTGCGCCGGTTCCCGCAAAGTCGACAAGCGGCTGGTAAACGCCGATCCCGCCGAGGACAACGCCCGTTACGACGAACAGAACGAGAATGCGCGCGCTGGTCAGCCGCGTGAAGGACAGAAGCAGCTGACCGATCACGCAGATCGCGCCGCCGACAAGAAACGCCCAAAGATACTGCATCAGTCCCTCCGTTCCAGCACGACGGCGTGTGCGATGCCGGGGATGCTTTCGCCCTGCATGCCGGAGGTCGGGCTCATCAACGCGCCGGTCGCGAGAAACAGCATCCGGTTCACGTCACCGCGCTCGATGCGGTTGAGAAGCTCTGCGGCAAGAACGACCGCCGAGCAGCCCGCGCCGCTGCCGCCGCAGGAAAAGCCCTGCTCCGGAAGATAGATGCTCGCGCCGCAGTCGAGATAGCGTCCGATGAGATCGAGGCCGTATTTTTTGGCGAGATCGAGCAGCATTTCGCTGCCGAACGTGCCGAGATCGCCCGAAACAACGAGGTCGTAATCCGCAAGATCGCTGCCGGTGTCGTTCAGGTGCGCCAGGATCGTATCGCAGCAGGCGGGCGCCATCGCCGCGCCCATATTGTTCATGTCGGTGATGCCGAGATCGACTACGCGCCCGATCGTGGCGGCGGTCAGCGCAACATGCGAAAAGACCGGGAGAGGAACGTCCTGTGTGGACAAAAGCAGCGCGCCTGCGCCGGTCACGGTGCGCTGCGCAGTCGGCGGCGCGGTCGTGCCCATCTCGAGAGGAAAACGGTATTGTCGCTCCGCGGTCGAAAAATGACTGCTGGCGCAGCACAGAACCGGCGAGCAGTAGCCGCCGTCGGAGAGAACCCCGCCGAGCAGCAGCGATTCCGCCATCGTGGAGCATGCGCCGTACAGACCGAGAAAGGGAATGCCGAGATCGCGCGCGGCATAGTTTGCCGTGATCAGCTGGTTCAAAAGGTCGCCTGCGAGCATGGCGTGGATGTCGGAAAGCTCCAGCCCCGCCTTCTGACACGCCAGAAGCGCCGCCGTACGGAACATCTTGCATTCCGCCTTTTCAAAACTGTCCTCGCCGTATTTGTCGTCCTCGAGCACCGTATCGAACAGCCCGGAAAATGCGCCGTCGCCCTCGTTCTTTGCGGCGATCGCCGCAGCGCTTCTGACGCGCGGCTCGCTCCGGAACAAAAGCGTCCGTTCACCGATTCGTTTTCTCATACAATTCCTCCTTTTTTTCGAGTATGCCCGATCGAACGGATCTCATGCGCCGGTTCTGCGGAAGCAACCTTTCTGACATAAGATGAGGATTTCGGACAGATTTATCATATTTTGTTCGTGGACTTCTTTCGTTTTCTGTGTTAAAATAAATCAAATAGGGTATAAAATATCGGGAGTGGCAATGCTTGGTATCGTACTGGTACTTGTTCTGACAGTATCGCTGATTCCGTTCGGCGTTTTCAAAGCAAACGCAGAAGGAGGATCGACCGCACCGACCATCGAAAAGCCGGTGTATGTTACTGTGACCGATGCGAACGGAACGCCGAAAGCCGGCGCAACAGTTCAGGTGCTGGATTCCGACGGAACGGTCGTTCAGACGATCTCGAACGCGGGGGAGAATTTCACTGTTTTTCTTCCGCAGGGCACATATTCTCTGCTGGTTTCCGATGCTCCCAACGGATTCGTTGCCAGCAATGAAGCGTCGACTGTTGTGGTTTCGCTGACCGAAGCGGAGGAAAAGGATGATATCCCCGCCAATACGGTATATGACGATTCTCATCCGGAGATCTGTGTTCCCAATCTGGCAAATCTGGCTTCGGGACATGTCGGGATTGAACGGTATACCGTCGAAGAACCGGA
>CADAZC010000062.1 GCA_902792295.1 uncultured Eubacteriales bacterium | reverse complement strand
GCGAACAGATAGACCTTTTCGATCTCCTTGCCGGACTTGTTCTTGAGCATCAGATGGAGACCGGTGTAGCCTGCGGGAACCTCTGCCATGGGTTCTTCGCCTTCTGCGGGAGCTTCCGCTGCGGGCTCTTCGGGCGTTTCCGCGGGCTCTTCGGACGCGGGCACCACAATCTTCGCCTGCTCTGCTTTCAGCTCCTCAACGGTTTCCGCCGCAACCTCGGTCTGCACATACGTCGGATACCACTGGTCGACGACCAGTCCCTTTGCGAGCGATTCCGCAAGGTAATCGATCGGTTCCGGTACGCCGTCGTCATACTGGACCTTGATGTCGTCCGGATCCTCTGTGTTCTTCAGAGAGATCTCGTTCGGCAGGTTGCCGCTTCCGTCCGGCTTGAACCAGTCGTCGATCGGATAGGTGATCGTTGCGCCGTCATCGTATACGACGTCGATCATGTAGTTGTCGGCATGCGGACGGATGAAGCACTTGAAGAGGTACATGCCGCCTTCCTTCGCCTTGCCGCTCATCAGAACGTCCATCTTCTCGCCTGCGGGCGTGTACAGATAGTCGATCATGTTGTTGTACATCTTGGGATCGCCGCCTTCTTCATAGAAGTACAGCTCCTTGATGCCCTTGCCGGTCTTGTTCTTGAGTTCGACCGGGATCAGCTCATAACCGGGATAGAAGTTATCCGCGGTCTTGCCCAGCGCCGCCGCGAGGTCGCAGAGCGCTTTGTCTTCGTCCTTCACCTGCTCATGCTCCCAGTTGGCAACGTCCGTGCCCTTCTTGAGGGAGAGCTCGTCATACATGGCAAGCGTTCCGACGTCCCAGGTCGCAACCGTTTCGTCCTCGAACACGACGGTGACTTCCATCTCCTTGCCCGCTTCACGGACGATGTAGATGAACTTCTCGTAGTTCTCCTCGTCGGCGTCCTTGTCCTTCCAACCCTCTTCGACCACGCTGTTCATCTTCTTGGCATAGAGATCGGTGCCCTTTTCGGAGATGTAAAGCGCCTTGATCGTCAGACCGGTCTTGTTCTTCAGCTGCAGCGCAAGACCTTCGTACGCAACCGCGGGTTCTTCCGGCTGCTCGGCAGGCTGTTCCGCGGGCTGCTCCGCAGGCTGTTCAGCAGGCTGTTCTGCGGGCTGTTCCGCCGGCTGCTCGGCAGGCTGTTCCGCAGGCTGTTCGGCAGGCTGCGTGCTGCCGCATGCAACCACCGACAGTGCCATCAGCAGGACAAGCATAATGGAAAGTAGCTTTTTCATGATATTCCTCCTTGTGTTTTGTGTTCTTGATTATCACATCCCGCCCGAAGGCGAAGTATGCTTCGTTATTCCGTTCCGCACGCGATCGCGCCGTCGTCCGCGATCGTGATCCGGATTCCGTTGTGCGTCGACGCCGAAAGCGTCGGCAGCGGCTTGTTTTCCGTGCAGAGCACCTGCGGCACCGCCGCCTGCAGCATGGAAACGATCTGCGCGTTCGGACGGTCCTTTTTCGCCATCGGATCGTTCTGACACGAGATGACCGCATACTGCGGGTTCAGCCGATCGAGCAGCGTTTCCGTCATGGACTTCGGATCGCCGTGATGCGGCAGCTTCAGAACGTCGACCGGACCGATCGGCTCGTCCTCCCAGTCGTCGGCATAGCGGTCGCCGGTGATCAGAACGCTTCTGCCCGCATAATCGAACCGGAGCATCAAGCTCGACAGGTTGCGCTGTTTTGCCGCCTGATACGCTTCCCTTCCGTCGACCGGCTCGCCGCGGTACAGCGCGTCGAAAACCGTCGTCTGCCGGTTCGCAATCTCGCGCTTCGGAAGGATCGCCGCAACGGAAAGGCGTTCCGTGAGCCTGACCGGCGCTTCGGAAACCGTTTCCGAAACGCATCCGCGCGCATGCGCCGTTTCGATCACCTCGCGGTAAATGTTCAGCATATGCTTGAGCCCGTTTTCCGTCTTGTCGACGGAGGTGAACGACGGCAGGATCCATCCCGCGTCCTGCGGCGGCAGATACGCTGCGCAGAGCCGTTCGGTCGGGATCGCGTTCAGAATCCGGATAGCGCCGCCGATGTGATCGATGTGCAGATGCGTCAGATACATCCGGTCGATCCGCTCCACGTTCAGCGCCTTGAGATAGTAGATCGCTTCCTTGCGGAGCGAACCTTCTTTCGGTTCCAGAAACGGTCTGCCCGTATCCACCAGCACCGTGTATGCGGGTCGATCCCCGACGTACTCCCGAAGCAGCACGGCGTCGCCGTCGCCGACGTTGCAAAAGAAAACTTCCAGCATGGCTTAGGTTTGGTAGTAGGACGGACGATTCGGCGCCTTCTCCTGTTCTTTTTTCTGCTTGTTCCGAATACGGCGCCAAATCAGAAACGCCGGTACGCCGCCGCACACGACCGACAGCAGCAGCGGCAGACCCAGAAGCATCCAAAAGAGCGTGTACTCCGTCTTTGCGTCCGACCAGTCGATCAAAAGCAGCTCCGCCAGCATGGTCAGCACAAGCATGACGAAAAGAAAGAGATATGCGCACGGCACAAGACGCTTGTTCTCGTCGCGAAACACGAAAATCAGCAGCACGCACGGCACGCTGCCGACGAGCGCCGGAACGAGATATTGCAGTACATTCTGCCAAAACGTCGGAATGCCCGAAAACGCTTCATGCAGCGGATCAAGCAGAAAAAGGTATGCCGCGATATACACGGCGACAAAGAGCAGCGCCAGTAAAAATGCGTATAAGAACGTCGCGCTTTTCGGCTTGCCGTTTTCATCCAAAAACAGCGCGCGCGTAAAGCTGTCAACCCATCTTTGCAGTTTGGAGCGTTCCTTTGCCATACAAATCCTCGGACGCCCCGCGGAGCAATGCACGCTCCGCGGGACGTTTCATTCGGTTATCGGGTGCTGTTCCAAAGGCTCCAGTAAGCCTTGACATTCGGGTAGTTTGCATAGATCTTCGCAAAGTCCGGCACGGTCAGATTGACCTCCTCATATGTGATGCCGGACTTCTCATAGGTGACATCATCACGCACGGACCAGTGACCGAGCTTGTCGAAGGCCTGATAGCAGCCGCTCACGCCGTCCGTATCACCCATCAGGAACCGGATATACAGACGTGCGCCCGCCGGGTTGTCGCAGTTGCCGACGACATAGGAGTAGGCCGCCGCATCCTGCGCGGTGTATGGCTCGAGACCCGTAACCCACGCGATATCCATGCCGTTTTCACCCTGCGCCTGCTTGGAATTGTCCAGCTTCGACGCGGAGCAAAGTCCCAGCGTCGGACCGTTGACGGAGTCGTTCACCGCCTCGACCACCGCGTCGCCGTCCGCCAACGGCGTGATCGTCATCTGCGAGAAGCGCCAGAACAGCTCGACGCCCGCGTTGTTCTCCGGCAGTTCCATAACGCCCGGGGTGTTTTTCAGATGCTCGTGATAGGTGAACACGAGCGGCTCGCCGTACTGTTTTTCATACTGCGCCTGCAGCTTATCGCCGTCGACGATCAGCTGCGCCCACAGCGCCGCGTAGGAAGGCGCGGTGATGTCCTTCGAGTAAATCGTCCAGAACTGCGTGGAGTTTCCGCTCGCATCCTTATAGGACTGGGTGTCGACGTTGTAGCCCTCGACGATGTCCCACCAGCTCTCGATCGGAACCTTGTCGTACATGCGCGTATTGTAGAACCACGGGTTGAATGTGGAATACAGCGGCAGACCGTAGGCGATCAGATCGTCCGAGATATGCTCGCAGATGTCCGCGGGATAGTAGACCTTTACGAGGTCCCAGAGCACCAGCTCGTTGTAGATCTCGCCGGACGAGTCCTTGACCATCAGCACGTCCGCCATCGGATTTCCGCTTTCCGCTTCCATCTCGATCTTCTTCATGACCGTGTTGGTGTCGCAGGAGATGTATTCGAAGTTCAGATCCGGATAGACGCGCTGAATCTTTTTGCGCGCGGTATCGGCGTCCGCGGTCGTCGCATAGATCGTGATCGTGCCGCCCTCCGCCTTTGCCATTTCATACAGCTCGTCCGTCGTCATATGATTCCAATCGATGCCGTCCTCGCCGATGACGTCGATCGCAGCTCTGCCGGTCTTGGGCTGTCCGTCGTCCGACGGACCTTCCTGTCCGCCGCCCGAGCACGCCGCAAGCGAAAGAACCATGGTCAGTGCAAGAAGGATTGCAAGAAGCTTTTTCATGTGTATACATTCCTTTCTGTGAGTTGTTCGGAAGGGCTTGACCGTCAGTCGTCGACGCCCGCCTTATGCTTGGTCTTGGCAAACTTGATCAGACGACCCGTCTTCTTATTATATACATTCATGCGGCCCGGATGCAAGACGACAAATACTTCCTGATTCATGTCATACTCTACCAGACCGACCTGGATCGCAAGGAACTCGACGCTTCCGACCGTCAGCGTGATCAGCGTTTCACTGCCCGCCGGCTGGTTGGCATAGACCTTTGCCGCGACCGTGTTCTTGTGATGCGGATCCTCGGTATAGATATCGACCATCTCGGGACGCAGACCGAGCACGCATTCAAACTCCTCGCCCTCGGGGATTTCCTCGTCCAGCTTCAGCGTTTCATGCGCGAACACATAGGTGCCGAACTCGCTGGTGACCGAAAGCGTGTCGCCGTTGTAAACGCCCTTCGCGTCGATGAAGTTGATGCGCGGGTTGCCGATAAAGTCCGCCGCCTGCAGATCGATCGGGTTGGTGTACAAGCCCAGCGGGGTATCGATCTGGGAGATCTCGCCCTCCTTGAACAGCGCGATCTTCGTGGACATCGTCAGCGCTTCGACCTGGTCGTGCGTGACGTAGATGATCGTGGTGCCGGTTTCCTTGTGAAGACGCTTCAATTCCGCGCGCATGTCGATGCGAAGACGCGCGTCGAGGTTCGAAAGCGGCTCGTCCAGAAGCAGGAGCTTCGGGCTCGACGCGATCGCGCGGGCGATTGCAACACGCTGCTGCTGACCGCCGGAAAGCTCGTTCGGATAGCGATCGCGATACTCTTCGATGCGCATGGTTTTCAGCGCGCGCATGACCGTTTCCTCGATCTCCGCTTTCTTCATCTTTTTGATTTTCAGACCGAATGCGACGTTCTGGAACACCGTCATGTGCGGCCACAGCGCGTAGCTCTGGAACACGAGGTTGAGCCCGCGCTTACTGGGCGCTTCATAGAACGCGGCGTCCGCGTCGATGATCGGCTTGTCGTCGATCGTCATGGTGCCGTGCTGCGGCTTTTCGAGACCGGAAACAACGCGCAGCGTGGTGGTTTTGCCGCAGCCGGACGGTCCCAGAAGCGTCATAAAGTCGCCGTCCTCGATCGTGAGGTTGATGTCGCGCAGAACATGGTTCTCGCCGTAGAATTTATCGATGTGACTTAATACGATCTTGCTCATGGTCAAATCCTTTCTGTATGTCCGTAATGGTTACATGCTCTTGCTGACGTTGCCGCCGAACCGATCCGCGATCCGGTTGGTAACGAGGATAAACACGATGATGACGATGCAGATCGCGTCAGCCACCTGCGGCATCGCTTCCTTGGAATAGTCGAATGCAAGGAACGACAATGTGTAGTTCTTCGGCGTCATCAGGATCGCGATCAGGTCCAATTCCTTTGCAATGCTGATGAAGGAAAGGAGGAAGCCCGAAAGGAAGCCGTTCTTTGCGAGCGGAATGACGATGCTGCCGATGCGCCGCCAGAAGCCCGCGCCGTTGATCGTCGCCGCTTCCTCGAGTTCCACGGAGATCTGCATCATGTTCGAGGAACCGGAACGGCTTGCGAACGGGAAATGCTTGACGATCGAAACGATCAGAATCAGCAGGAACGTGCCGTACAGCGACGGGATCAGTCCGCCGAGCCGCGGCTGGCTGAACATGGCGAAGTAGATCGCCGAGAACGCCACGCCCGGCATCAGGTACGGGATGAAGATCAGCTGCTCGACTGCGTTGCCATACCACTTGCCTCTGCCGCGGGTGGTGATATACCCGAAGAACTGACCGAAGACCGCGGTGACCAGCGACGCGATCAGGGAGAGCTTGACGGTGTTCAGAAGCGCTCTGCCGAACTCGGAATTGCGGAACAGTCCGCTTTGGTTGAACGCGGGGTTCGGCGCGTTCTGCAGCTCGCCGATCCATGCGTACAGCGTGAGGTTGTCGAGTCCGTAGCCGCCGCCCGGCACGATCTGGAACGACTCCATAACGAGGAAGAACACCGGCATGACCATTGCCGCCACAAGGAACAGCACGATCACGATCGTCATCGGCCACTTGGCGCCGCGCAGCGGAATGAGGTTCGAGCGCGTGCCCTTGCCGCCGATCGTCGCGTACGATTTGCGCGTGCCGATCAGGCGCTGATTGACGATGATCGTGCCCGCCGCGAGCAGGATCATCAGGATGGACATTGCGTAGCCGACACCTTTCGGACTGTTGTTGATGAAGTCCTTCATGCGGGTCGCCAGCACATAGAACGGCGTGCCGTCCGGATTGTTGCCGCCGAGGCGCGCCGCAACGCCGTAGGTGCCGATCGACTTAGAGATCGTCATGATCGTTGCGGAGAGGATGGAGGGCAGGATCAGCGGCAGCGTGATGCTCTTCAGAATCTGCGCCTTGCTGGCGCCCTGGATCTCGCCCATTTCCTCCAGCTCGGAGTTGATCGAGCGCAGCGCGCCGGACGCCATGATGTAGGAGAAGGCGTAGTAATGCAGCGTCATGACGAGAATGATCGGGATAAAGCCGGACGCCAGCGCATCCGGCACGGGTATGCCTAAACTCGACAGCACGCCGTTGCCGCCCATCGACGGATTGCGGAAGATCGTCATCCACGAAAGCGCCTTGCACCACGACGGGATCATGTACGGGATCAGAATCAGCGCGGACAAAAGCCCCTTTGCGGGGATGTCGGTGCGCACCATCAGCCACGCCATCAGCGCGCCGAGCGGCACGGAAAACACCGTGACGAACGCGCCGATGATCAGCGAGTTGCGAAGCGGCACCCACAGGATCGTCTTGGTCAGCGGGCTTGCCAGCAGGTATTTCCAATACCAGAGCGTATAATCGCCGACCTTTGCGCCAGGGATGTTCCGAAGCTCCGACTTCGCCACGACGAACGTGTTCTGCACCATGGACAGAAGCGGAATGATGATCGTAATGAACAACAGGATCAGCGTAAAGAACACGATCATATTGAACGGATTCCCGATCACGCTCAGGAGTTGGTTTTTGAACCGCTTCCCTGTCATTTTAGGACGTTTCCATCCTTTCTTTGCCATCTTTTGACCTCCTTTTCTATCCGAAGCCCTTCGGAAACGGTCTCAGTTCTCTGCTTCCCGTTCCTTTTTCAGCAGCGTGTAAACGTCATAGATATCCGTGATCTGATAGTCGGGCTCGACGTCGTATTTGCCGAGATCCTTCTGCGGCGTCAGGAAC
>CADAZC010000061.1 GCA_902792295.1 uncultured Eubacteriales bacterium | reverse complement strand
ATGATCGCGCCGACGCGCACGTTCAAAAGCCCTTCCCCGCAGGGAACGCACAGATCCGGTCCGAAATGTGTCTCCATGGACTTCTCCTTTCCGTGTAAAAAACGAACCCGTCATAAAGATGGGTTCGCTCAAAAGTTGTGGTGCTCCCGCTCGGGAAGCTCCGATCCGGTCTTTTCCGAACGGGCAATCATGGTTTTACTTCGTCTCGTTTTCCATGTTGACGACTTCTCTGCCGTCATAATAGCCGCAGTTCTTGCAGACCGTGTGCTGCGCTTTCAGCTCGTGGCACTTCGGGCACTCGACGAGGTTGGGCGCGATCGCCTTCGAATTGTTCGCTCTGCGCGAATCTCTTCTCGCCTTCGATGTTTTTCTCTTGGGTACTGCCATGATTACACCTCCTTATGATCGTTCAATAATGATTCGAGCGCGGAAAAACGCGCGTCGATTTTGTTTTTCTGACAGTCGCACTGTCCGCGGTTCAGATCGGCGCCGCATACCGGACAAAGTCCCTTGCACGATTCGCTGCAAACCGCCGTCATCGGCATCTCTAAAAAGAGATTGTCGAAAAACGCTTCGGTCAGATCGAGCTTTTCGCCCTCGTACGGGTACAGCTCGTCGTCCTCGGTCTTGAAAACCGAACGCACGAAGTGCTCCGTAAACGAAAACGCAAGCGTCTTCACCATCGGCTTATTGCAGCGCGCGCAGGTCGTTTCGTACGATGCCTCGGCATCCGCGTCCACACGGAAGGTCTTTCCGTCGTACACATAGGTGCCGGAGAGCTTTGCCGTACCGACAAACGTGACGGGATCGCCCGCAAACGTCTGCGGTTTGAGCTCGCCTTCCCAGGAAAACGGGAACGGTTCGCCGACCCGCCGCAATGCTTCATTGACCGATACAACCATACGCAACCTCAAAATGAACCAACAGCTATTTTAACCATTCCGCCGCCGTTTGTCAACAGATTTCTTTGTTTGTTTTCCTTTTTTCTGCGGGATTTTCCGCTCGTTCGGCGTCCGCTCCGGCGGAACGAGCGCGTTTTTCCCGGTTCCGATCAGATCCTCGCGGCTGCAAAGCCGCAGCGCCTTGCGAACCGTGTTGAAATTGGCGGGCAGAAAATACTGCATCAGCGCGCGCTGCATGGCTTTGTCCTGCGGATTTTTGGGCACATAGACCGGCTGCATCGTCCGCGGATCGAGCCCCGTGTGATACATGCAGGTTGAGACCGTCCCGGGCGTGGGATAGAAATCCTGCACCTGCTGCGGACGGTGCCCCGTCTTTTTCAGGTACAGAGCAAGCTCGATCGCATCGGAAAGCTGACAGCCGGGATGCGAGCTCATCAGGTACGGCACGACGAACTGTTTTTTGCCGAGCCGCTCGTTCATGCGCGCGTAACGGCGCAGAAACTCCTCATAGAGCGCGTGCGGCGTCTTGTTCATGTAATAGAGCGTGCGGTCCGCAATGTGCTCCGGCGCGACCTTCAGCTGGCCCGAAACGTGGTGCTCGCAAAGCTCCTTCAGGAACGCGTCGCTTCTGTCGTACAGCAGATAATCAAAGCGCACGCCGCTTCGGATAAAGACCTTTTTCACGCCCGGCACCGCGCGGAGCTTTTTGAGCAGCGACACATAGTCCTCATGGCTGACCTCAAGGTTCTGACAGCGCTCGTAGCCGATGCACGAACGGTTTTTGCATACGCCGCTCTTCAACTGTTTTTTGCAGGCGGGCTGCCGGAAATTCGCGGTCGGACCGCCGACGTCGTGGATAAAGCCCTTGAAATCGGGATCCTTCGTCATGGCAACCGTCTCTTTGAGGATCGAATCATGGCTGCGTGACGAGATGACGCGTCCCTGATGGAACGTCAGCGCGCAGAAATTGCATCCGCCGAAGCATCCGCGGCAGGACGTGATCGAAAACTTTACCTCGTCGATCGCGGGGATCGGCTCCCGGTACGACGGATGCGGACGCCGCGTAAACGGCAGCGCGTAGACCGCGTCCATCTCCTCGGTCGAAAGCGGCGGCTGCGGCGGGTTCTGCACGAGACAGCCCTTTTCATGCGGCTGCACAAGCACCTTCCCGCGGATCGCATCCTGCTCCTCAAACTGCGTTCTGAACGCCTCGGCATATCTGCGCTTATCGGAGGCAACCTCCGAAAACGACGGCAGCACGATCGCATTTTCAATCTCGCCCGGATCGCTCGCACGGAAACAGGTTCCCGGAACGTCGCGGATCTCGTGCACGGGTACGCCCGCGTCCAGCTTGTCCGCAAGCGCGACGATGCTGCGCTCGCCCATGCCGTACATCAGAATGTCCGCGCCGGAATCGTACAGGATCGAGTGCCGCACGCGGTCGTCCCAGTAGTCGTAATGCGCAAAGCGGCGCAAGCTCGCCTCAATGCCGCCGATCAGAACCGGCACGTGCGGAAACGCCTCCCTGCAGCGGTTCGCGTACACGATCACGGCGCGGTCGGGACGCTTCCCCGCTTTTCCGCCGGGCGTATAGGCGTCGTCGCTGCGTCTGCGCTTCGCGGCGGTATAGTGATCGACCATTGAATCGAGGTTGCCCGCCGACACCAGAAACGCAAGCCGCGGCTTTCCCAGACTGCGGAACGCCTCGACGTCGTGCCAGTCCGGCTGCGCAAGGATCCCCACCGAATACCCTTTGCTTTGCAGCACGCGCGCGATGATCGCCGTGCCGAAGCTCGGATGGTCGATATACGCGTCGCCGCTCACGTAAACAAAATCAAGCCCGTCGATTCCGCGGGCTTTCATTTCCTCCGCACTGAGCGGCGGTATTCCTTTGATCGGTTTTCGGTTCAAATCGGTTCCTTTTCGACTTCCTGCGCACGCCGGCGCTCCTCGTCGCTGACCGTGGCATGCGGAGAGATCGGTCCCACCACATTGTCCTCCGCAGGCGTTTTTTCGCCCTGCGCGGTCAGTTCCGAGACGAGGTATTCGATGGTCGAAACCATCTCCTTGCGCTCGTTTTCCATTTCGGCAAGCTGCACGATCAGCTCGTCCAGGTACTTGTCCACGTCCTCGCGGTCATACCCGAACAGCGATTTCCGAAACTCCTTATTCGCGATGTTTTCCGCCTTGATCATGGGTATCCGCGGACATTACATGTCGCCGAAGCCGGTGTCCTCAACGGTATCCTCGACCGCCACGTCGTGCGGCGCAAACAGGAAGATGCCTCTCGAGACCTTGTTCGCGGTGCCGTTCGTCGCATAGATCGCGCCGAGCAAAAAGTCCAGCACGCGCTGCGCGCAGGCGCCGTCGAGCTCCTCCATGTTGACGATGACCGGGCGGCGGTTCTTCAGATTGTCCACGATCGCCTGTGCATCGTCATAGCAAACCGGATGATACACGATCATCTTCATCGACGCCATGCTCTGCGGGATCGGCTGTGCGTCGCCGCCGCCGACCAGCGCGTTTTCACGTCTCCTGCTGCGCGGCTCGCGCTTCGGCTGTTCAGCGGTTTCTTCGCCGAGCAGGGCTTCGTCCTCTTCCGATTCTTCCAGTCCGATGAAATTCAAAAACTTACCCATTCTGTTTTCCTCCTAAATTCTTCGCGGTCCGAAGATCGCCGTTCCGACGCGCACGGTCGTTGCGCCCTCCTCGATTGCCGTATCGAAATCATGGCTCATGCCCATCGACAGGGTGTCGATCGGCAGATCCGGGTACGCGCTTTTCAGCCGTTCGAACCATGTGCGCATCTCCTTGAAATACGGCCGCACCGCTTCCTTTTCGATCGCGGGCGGAACGCACATCAAGCCCCTCAGCCGCACGGAATCGAGCGCTGCGATCTTTTCGATCAGCGCCGGAAGCGCCTCCGGCGTCACGCCGCCCTTCTGCGGTTCACGTCCGATATTGACCTCGATGAGGATATCCTGCACGATGCCGTTTTTCGCGGCATACGCATGGATCGCGTCGAGCAGCGGCTCACGGTCCACCGATTGGATCAGATCCGCTTTTCCGCAGATATATTTTACCTTGTTCGTCTGCAGTTGTCCAATAAAATGCGCCCGTAAATGATTCTGTTTATAAAAATTTAACTTTTCGGTGAACTCCTGCGCGCGGTTTTCGCCGATTTCGGTCACCCCCGCCTGCACCGCCTCAAAAATCCGCGCGGTGTCGACAAATTTTGTGACCGCGATCAAGGCAACGTCCGATTCCGGTCTGCCGCTGCGCAGACACGCACGCGCCATCGTTTCGCGAACCTGCTCCAGATTCTCATGGATTGTCATCAGTCGTTCTCCTCCTCCGGCGGGATGCGTACCTTCAATCCCGCAAACAGCGAAATGTTGCTGTCGCGCGCGCTGACGATCGCGTTGTCGCCGTCGCTGCCCGCAATGTAGACCGCAACCTTCTGATAGGTCCCGTCCGTCGTTTTTGCATAGATGTAGGGAACGCCGTCCGTGTACTGGATGTACTTCGTCGGCACATACAAGCCCGTCGCGTTGTTCTGCACCGAGATCTCCACGACGCGCGTGGTCAAAAGCGGCCGCACGTCCGCATTGACCTGCATCACGTACAGAACGCCGCTTTCCGTATCGCGCTCGGCGACGATCCTTCCCTGATACGCGCCCTTGACGCCCTTGACCGTGAATGAATAGGTGAGTCCCGGCATCAGACGGTCCGCATTCTTTGCGCTCTGCACGAACGCCAGATAGAACGTCGTCCGGTCGGTCACGATGCGGTAGCTGAAGTTTTCGTTGTCCATACTGATCGACGGCGCGTTCAGAATACGCTTGATCAGCGGCACGGTAAGCTGCGACACGTCACGCAGGTTTTCCTCGTTCGCGTCGGAATAAAAACTGATATATCCGTTGTACTCGGACCGGATCGTGCGCGCGCTGTTCGTTTCGAAATTCGACCGCAGCGCGTCGATCTCCGCCACTTCGCTCTCCACAAGCGCGGGATTGTCGAGACTTGAGACCATCAGATCGCGGCGTTCCTTCTGGAGCCGGATGAGATAGCTCTCGAGCTGCGCGTACTTCACCGGGTCTGTTTCGCCATTCGAAGCCGCGCGCATCTCGCGCGAAGCGGCGGATATCTGTTCATTGTACTGGATGACCGCCGGCGGCAGCGTGCCGCCCGACGCGGTTCTTAAAAGCGACTGCAGATGCGTATACAGCGCCGCTTCCTTCGTACAAATTGCGGAAATCTGGCTCTCGTAGGAATACGGATACAGGACCGCGATCGCGTCGCCCTCGGAAACGAGTGCGCCCTCCTCCAAAAGGATGTGGCTTTCGCTCGCGGATTCGGTGAACAGCCGTTCGCTCCGCACGACGACCGCTTCGCTTTCGACCTCGGTATACAGCGTCATCTGCTCCAGTTTCCGCACGTTGCCGGTGACCTTCTTCATCAGATAGATCGAGCCCACGACAAATGCCACCAGCGCGATCGCGCTGATGAACAAAAGCAGATAAAACCGTTTAGTCGCGCGGAAGCTCCGTTCCATTCGCCGTTACCTCATACCCCGTCTTTTTCGATCTGCCGTACTGACGGTCGAAGTTCTCCTTGTTTTTGGCAATATAGCCGTCGAAAAGATCCTGTGCGCTCATGCCGCTTCGGATGCACATGCTCACGAAAAAGTGCAGTACATCGACGAGCTCGCCGTTGATCGCGTCCGGATCCAGCGGTTTTTCATTCTTCCACCATTTCCAGTTCAGCTCGTTCAGAAGCTCCGTCAGCTCATCCATGCAGGCAAGGATGTCCTTCTGCATCCAGACCTCGTACGGAAAGTCCAGATGCCGCCGCTCCATGATGTCTTCGTCCAGCGCCTTCTGCAGCCGGAAAACCACTTCAAGCTTGTCTTCCATGTTCCTTCCACCAGTCCTCCGCTGCGGTTTTCAGCGTTTCCCCGACGCTCTCGAGCCGTCCGACCGCGCAGAACGCGGCGGCGTCCGGTGTGAAAAGCGTACGCGCGGCATTTTTCACCGCTTCCATTGTAACACATTCGATACGGTTCAGGGTAGCCGTAAGATCATATTCTTTTTCCAAAAGCAGCGCGGTTTTTCCGATCGCGCTCATATGCGCCATCGAAGACTCCATGCCGAGGAGATAGCTGCCCTTCAGCTGCTGCCTTGCACGAACGAACTCTTCTTCCGAAATGCCGTTCCGCTTCACGTCGTCAAGCTCCTTCAAAAGCAGGGAAAGCACTTCCTTCGCCTGCCCCTCCGTACAGCCCGCATAGAAGCACAGACAGCCCGCGCCGCGGTATGCCATCGGATAGGAATACACCGAATACGCAAGCCCTCGCTCCTCGCGGATGTGCTGAAACAGCCGCGAACTCATGCTGCCGCCCAAAGCGTTCGACAGCACCGCCTGCGCATAGTATTCGTCGGTTCCGAGTGCCGCGCCCGGAACCGCAAGGCACAGATTGATCTGCTCGACGTCCTTTTTGACGAGCGCGGTGCGAAAGCCGGGGCGGATCGAAATGACCGGCGCGGCGTCGCGTTCTCCGTGCTTTACGTCCCGGAAGCTGCTTTCCAGCAGCGGGATCAGCGTTTCGCGGTCAAAGCTTCCCGCAACGGCGATCACGATATTCTCCGCCGTGTAGCGTCGATCCATGTAGCGGACGAGGTCGTCGCGCTCCATGCGCTGCACGGTCTCGCTCGTGCCGAGGATCTCGGACTCGATCGGCGTTCCCATGAAAAGCTGTTCGCTCGCGCGGTCGAAGACGATGTCCTCCGGACTGTCCTCGGTCATGGCGATCTCCTCAAGCACGACGCCGCGTTCGCGGTCCATCTGCTCGGGATCGAGCGTGCTCCTGAGAACGATGTCCGAAAGCAGCCCGACGGCTTTTTCGATATCTTCATCCAGCGCTTTGATGTGGAAACAGGTGCATTCCTTTGCGGTAAACGCGTTCAGGTTGGCGCCGATGGCGTCCGCCTCCGCCGCGATGTCCGACGCGCTGCGCGTCTCCGTGCCCTTGAAGAGCATGTGCTCAATCAGATGTGAAATGCCGGCGTTCGCTTCCGATTCAAAAACCGAGCCCGCATTCACCCAAACGCCGATCGCAACAGACCGCACGGACGGCATATGCTCCGTCATCACGCGGATCCCGTTCTGCAGCAGCGTTTTTTCGATCATCTCCGTTACCTCCGATGCAAAATGAGGGGCCGCGCTTTCGCCGCCCCCCTTTATTCTGTTCGTCAGTTCTCCCCGTTATCCGCGTCATTCTTGGTCTCGGGAAGCAGATCCTTGCGGGTCAGACCGATCTTGCCGGTCTTCGGATCGATCTCGAACACGCGCACGAGCACCTGATCGCCGATGTTCAGAACGTCCTCGACCTTGTTCACGCGCTCTCTCGCAATGCGGGAGATGTGCAGAAGTCCGTCGGTGCCGGGCTTGAGGTTCACGAACGCGCCGAACTCCTTGATGCCGACCACGGTGCCGAGATAGACCTTGCCGACTTCGATGTCCTCGACGATACCGTCGATGATGCGCTTCGCTTCCTCCGCGGCCGCCTGGTCAGGCGATGCGATAAACACGCTGCCGTCGTCCTCGATGTCGATCTTGACGCCGGTCTTGGCAATGATGCCGTTGATCGTCTTGCCGCCGCTGCCGATGACGTCGCGGATCTTGTCCGGATTGATCTTGAAGGAGAGAATGCGCGGCGCATAGGGCGAAAGCTCTGCGCGCGGCTCTGCGATCGTCTCCGCCATCTTGTCGAGAATGAACAGACGGCCTTTGCGCGCCTGTTCGAGCGCACGGGTCAGGATCTC
>CADAZC010000060.1 GCA_902792295.1 uncultured Eubacteriales bacterium | reverse complement strand
GAACGCGAGGTAATCCTTCGCGGTGACCGGGCTGCCGTCGGAGAACTTCAGATCGTCCTTGATCTTGATCGTGAAGGTCAGGGTGCCGTCCTCGTTGAGCTTCTCTTCGTGAGATTCAACAACGGTGTCGTTCCACTGATAACCGCCCTCTTTGTTTGCGGAGACGGTTTCGAGACCGGTGGTCAGACCTTCGACGTCGTTATCGGAAGAACCCGGGGAGGATTTGCCGAACGTAGCATAACGGAACTGACCGGAAAGCTCGGTGGAGCTGCCCATGATGATGGAATTGTCTTCCTTCTCGGAGGTCCAGTCGATCAGCGCGCTTGCAACGCTCCAGAACGGGTTGGTCGGATGTTCCTGAACGCCCTTGATCTTTGCATTGTACAGATCATAGTACTCGTTGCTGTACAGCGGAATCTCGGGGAGCAGGTAGTTCCAACGGGTGATGTACAATCTCCACCATGCCGCATACACATCCTCTTCAGTCGGATACGTTGCGGTCGGGGTGGTGTTGTAAACCATCGCCATCGTCAGGAAGTCGAGACCCAGCAGATGCTCTTCGCCGTTCACCTTGACATAGCCGAAGCCCTCGTCATCTTCCGTGACATCGTCAATCGTGAAGTCGGGATTTGCTGCGCTGTAGACTTCATACAGGGACTGATAGTCCTTGCCGTACTCGAGAGCGCCGAGCCTGGTCGCCGCGAATTCCGGAGATTCGACAACGTCATCGGGCGTAACCTTGACGACCTCGGGTGCGGGCTCGTCGGGCTTTGCTGTCGGCTCTGCTACCGGCTGGGGATTGTCAGGGTTTTCCGGCGTCTCGGGCTTGGTGCAGCCGATGATCGCGAAAACCATGAGCAGAGCGAGCAACAATGCTGTTAGCTTCTTCATTTTGTTTTCCTCCTACTTTGTTTTTGTGCAGTGGTGTTTATGTATAAATACTGACGTATAAATACCCTTCGCCTCTACATTACTCATTAATTATACAAACAGATTACACCCTTGTCAAGGCATTTCCGACAAAAAACCGTGTGTATTCCGTCTCTGAATTGTATATTATAATCCTTCAAATTATTCCGTTATTTCGGTATTTCGAACGCCCGAATATGAGATTTTACGCTGTTTTCGGGACTTTTCTCCGCTTTAAAAGTATTCTTTACGAATTCGGATATGCATCGTTCGGACGTTCGGCGACGTCGATGTGTCCGAGTAGGGACAAAATTGCCGCAAGGCACAGTACGGAGACCCCGCATCCGACCAAAAAACGGATGTCGCCCTTCAAAAAAAGCCAGTCGTTTCTTACCATCCGGAGAATAAAGCTCGCGAGAACGCCGACCCCGGCAAACGCCAGTACGGCAACCGAGGAGCGCTGCATCCGCGTGATCCCGTGCATATACTGATCGCGGCGCATCGGGTTCTGCCGGTACGGCAGCGAAAACGCGCCCATCAAAAGGTAAAACGCCGGAAACAGCGCCCCGCACAGCGGGATCATGACCAGCAGGTTCCCGCTGAACGCATGCATCTGCAAAAGCGCATAGACAAGCGACGCCGCAGCGGCGCCCGCAAGGACCGCCGCGCCGATCAGCTTCGCAAGCGTCTTTCCGCCCGGCTCGGTCAACACCGTCCACGGACCGATATAGATCGCCCGGGTGCGGATCTTGCCGCGCGCGTTCCTGTATTCCTCCGTTTTGAAATCGTTCACGTACCGCATGCGGTCGGAAAAGCTCTTTCCCTTCCCGAACAGATTATCGAAAAACGCCATTGCCTGCTGCTCCTTTTCCGGATTTACGGGTATTATAGCATGAACGCGATCCCGTTTCAATATCCCGCGCGTTTCCGAGACTTGCGGGGACGGTCCTTTTTTGATATACTTAATAATCATGTAGAAATCATGCAAAAGCCATGCGTGCCGCGGCAATGTGCGGAAAGTGAATGAAAACACGGAAAACCGCATATTTCTCAAAAATGACGCCGCTGCCGCGCACGCCGTCGCGGACCTGTGCCGCGCCGATGAAACCCGGTTGCCGAATCCGGGGCAATACCGTTGAGGAGGTATCCTAATGAAGCGAATCCTTGTTATCCTGCTTGCGCTTGCCATGCTGCTGTCCGTTTCCTGCACCGAACTGACAGAAATCGTGACACAGCTCGCCGAAACGCCCGCACCGACGCCCGCACCGACGCCGGAACCGGTCGCTGCGTTTCAGAACGCCGAATTTGAAAGCAGATTGAGGGACATCCTGCATTTGTCCGGTCCGATCCGTCAGTCGGACCTTCTTGCCGTGACGGAGCTGACGCTGGACGACGACGAGCTGACCGACATCTCCGATATCGGTTTGCTTCCGAACCTCACGACGCTGTCCGTCCGCAGCGAGAATCTGACCGACATCTTCCCGCTCTACAAGCTCAAGAACCTCCAAACGCTCTGCGTCGGCGGAAGCCGGATCACAAACCTGTCCGCGTTTGAATACCTCGAAAATCTGACAAGTGTGACGCTTCAAAGCACGGGCGTCTGGAAGATCGACGATCTATGCGGGCTCGTAAACCTCGCCGAGCTGACAATCACCGACGCCGCCGTCAGCGATATCTCCGCGCTGTCCGCGCTCAAAAATCTCCGGCATCTGGATCTTTCAAACAACCGTATCGAGGACATCTCCGCGCTGAGCGAACTCGAAAACCTGACATACCTCAACCTGTCCGGCAATCAGATCGGCGACTTTTCCGCGCTGAGCGGACTCGGAAATCTGACGCATCTCGATCTTCACGGCATGCGCATCAAAGATATTTCCATGTTGGACGCGCTTAAAAATCTGACGTATCTCGACCTTACCGACGGCAGAATCAACGACATTTCCGTGTTGAGCGGAATGACGGATCTCACAGAACTGTATCTGGGACAAAACAGCATCCAGGGGATCGACGCGCTGCGCGAACTGAAAAAGCTCACGAAGCTCGACCTTTCAAACAACAGAGTTACCAGCGCAAACGCGCTGAGCGAGCTGGTCGATCTCAGGGAACTGGATCTGCACGGAAACTCCATTCAATACGTCAGGCCGCTGCAGAACCTGACGAAGCTCCGGAAACTGGACGCTTCCGATAACGTTTTCATCAACGACTTTTCCGCCTTGGAAAAGCTGACTGAACTGGAGGAACTGTATCTCCGGGATAATCCGATCTTCAGCATCGACGCGGCGCGCTATCTGACCAGTCTCAAAACGCTGGATGTGAGCAATACCGGCATCCATACGATCGACGGCGTGCGCGGACTGCCGAATCTTTCCATCCTGAACATTGCCGGGAATACCATCAACAACATCTCCCCCGTAAACGGACTTCACAGTCTGACGGAGCTGGATGCCGGACGAAATCTGATTGAAGTCGCTCCCGTATTCGACGGGCTGGAAAACCTGAAGGTCCTCCGTCTCTACGGCAACCGGCTCACAAGCGTTCCGGCGCTGGATGCACTCACAGGTCTCGAAACGCTCGATCTCTCCGGAAACCAGATCGACGACCTGTCTCAGCTGGTCGATTGTCCGAGCTTGGAGACCATCATCCTTTCCGGAAATCAAATCCGCGATCTGACCCCGCTCGGCGAGCTTCCGAACCTCAAAGCGCTTACCGCCGCCGAAAACCGGATCGACGACATTTCCCCGCTGCGCGGGGTCGCGACCCTTTCGGAGCTCGATCTCAAAATCAATCAGGTCAGCAGTCTCGATCCGCTGAGCGAGCTTCACGACCTGTCCGTGCTGATTCTCGATGAAAACCGGATCGAAGATATTTCCGCGCTGAGCGGACTCGAAAACCTTCGGGAGCTTTCTATTCGCAAGAACAAGGTCAGCGACATCTCCGCGCTGCGCGGGCTTGTCTGCCTGACGTTTGTCGATCTTTCCTCAAACGACATCTCCGATCTCGACCCGCTGCGTGAGCTCGTCCGTCTCAAAGAACTGTATCTGATCGGCAATCCTTCCGCAGGCGATCTCTCCCCGTTGAGCGGACTCACAGATTTGGAGACGCTGTACGTTTCCTCCGAAAAGATCGCCGACATCTCTCCTTTGAGCGGGCTGACGAATCTGACGAAGCTGTATATCGCGTCCAATCTGATCACGGACGTCTCCCCGCTGTTCGGACTTGTGAATCTGGAAAAGCTCTATCTCTTCGCAAGCAGCATCGGGCAAGAGCAGTACGCCGAGCTGAAATCCCATATCCCGTATTGCAAGATCATTCGCTGACGGGCAGCGATCATATGAAACAATCGGAGAAGGCGGAAACCTTCTCCGATTTTTTATGTCTTTTGTCCGTGCCGACGGGTTTTTCATTCCTTTTTCTCTTCGAGATGAAAGTACCGCGCCGGAATATGGCAGTAGCCGCCCGGGTTCTTATCGAGGTACTTCTGGTGATACAGCTCCGCGGGAAAGAAGTTTTCGAGCGGCCCGACCTCGACCGCCAGCGGCGTGCCGACCTTCTGTTCGACCTCTTTGCAAACCGCCTCGATCGCGGGAAGCTGGTCCTCATCTGTATAATAAATGCCGGTGCGGTACTGGATCCCCGCGTCCATGCCCTGCCGGTTCACGGAAACGGGGTCGATGACCTGAAAATAGAAGCGCAGCAGTTCCGGAAGCGAAAGCACGGCTTCGTCGTACTCGACGCGCACCGTTTCCGCGTGTCCGGAGTTGTCGCAGACCTCGCGGTAGGTCGGCGCGGTATCGGGTCCGTTCGCGTAACCGACCTCGGTGAACGTCACGCCCCCGAACTGATCCAGAAACTTCTGCATGCCCCAGAAACATCCGCCTGCCAGAAAAATTGTCTTCATTATTTATTATTCCTCCGTTTCACCGAACCGTCTGCAAAGGTGCAGCAGAATCTCCACGTTCTTTTCCATCGACGGGATCGGCACGTACTCGAACCGCCCGTGCGCGTTTTCGTAGCCCGCCGAAAGGTTCGGGCACGGCAGTCCGCGCCAGCTTAACGCCGAGCCGTCCGTGCCGCCGCGGAACGGTTCCGTCTTCGGTTCGATCCCCGCCGCGCGGATCGCCGCGACGAGGTTTTCGATCAGATACGGATGCCGGTCGACGATCTCTTTCATGTTGCGGTACGACTGCTCGATCGAAAGATCGATCCGCTCCGCGCCGTATGCCGCTTTGAGCGCGTCGGCGCACTTTCTTACATATGCTTCCCGCTGTTCGAACTGCGTGCGGTCATGATCGCGGATGATCAGGGAGACCTCCGCGTGCTCGCAGCTCGCCCGGATCGAAATCACGTGGAAAAAGCCCTCGCGCCCCGCGGTGTACTGCGGCTTTTCGAACCGCGGCAGCATGGCGCAGAATTCGCTCGCAACGTCCGCGGCGTTGACCATGATGCCCTTCGCCGTGGCGGGATGCACGCTGCGTCCCGAAACCGTCAGCTTTGCGTGGGACGCATGGAAGGTCTCGTCCATGTAAAAGCCCAGATGATCGCCGTCGAGCGTGTACGCGACCTTTGCGCCGAAGCGGTCGAGATCAAGGTCCTTCGCAAGCCCGCCGACCTCCTCGTCGGGCGTGAACGCCAGCGAAACCGGTCCGTGCGGGATCTCCGGATGCGAAAGAACATGCTCGGCAAACGTCATCACCGCCGCGATCGCCGCCTTGTCGTCGCCGCCCAGAAGCGTCGTGCCGTCGGTCAGAATCAGGTCCTGTCCGACGTATGCGAGAAGATTCGGAAACTCCGCCGGCGACATCGCGATGCCCTGCGCTTCGTTCAGAACGATCCTGCCGCCGTCGTAGTTTTCGAGCACCCACGGACGGACGTTCGTGCCGGACGCGTCGGGCGCGGTGTCCATGTGCGTGACAAAGCCGACGGGGCGTCCGCCGCCCGAAGGCATCGTCGAGGGCAGTTTTGCATAGACCACGCAGGCGGTTTCGTCCAGATATACGTCGTCTGCGCCGATCGCGTTGAGCTCGTCGAAAAGCATCCGCGCAAGGTCGAACTGCTTTTGCGTGGTCGGCGTGGTTTTGCTGCTTCCGTCGGACTGCGTATCGACCTTCGCATAGCGGATCAGCCGCTCCTTCACCTGTTCGTAAAACTCCGTTCTCGGATACATAGCGTTTCCTCCGCGCTTCATATTAAATATAGTATATCACATCCGTTTCCGCCTGACAATCTCGAACTGCGCCGGAAAAAGTTCCGTCCGGCACGTTCTTTTCCGATCAAAAAGGAGCTGTCCCGCATTCCGGAACAGCTCCTCCGCTTCTATCCGATCAGTTCTGCGGCATCGTCGAAGGATCGACGCGCTCAAGAAGGAAGGTGTTCTGAATGAAGCCCATCTTCATATGGACCTTCATGCAGACATGGGGATCTTCCGGCGTGAGATTGACGACCGGATCGTTGCACTTGCGGTTCATGCCGCAGACGACGTGCAGCTTATAGCTGCCGTACGGCAGCGGAAGGATCAGCGATTCGCGGTTGGCGATCGCACCGTACGGGACCTCGTTGACGTAGAGACCGAAGCCGGTCGCCGCGCCCATCATATTGCCCATGCGATACAGCTCGATCGAGCAGGGCTGATCCACGCTGATCGGCGTGCCGCACTTGGTGCAGGGACCGGAGCCGGGAAGATTGATGACTTCGCCGCATACCGGGCATTTGACACGATACCGTTTTGCCATAAAAAGAAACCTCCTGTTTTGTTCTTCTTGTATTATACGAACCGCTGCGCCGTCTGTCAACGCGGCGGTCTTATACCTTGCAGACGTCGATCCATTCGGCGTCCGGACAGGCGTACTCGAGCTCGGCGATCGTGAGCCGCACGGCGCTGTGGTCGGTTCCGGCGGCGGGATAGACCGTGTCGTGCAGTTTTAAGCTCTCGTCGAGGTAGACGACGACGTTTTCGTTGACGCCGAACGGACAGACGCCGCCGACGGCGTGCCCGATCAGCGTTTCCACCTGTTCCGCGGGGATCATCTTTGCCTTGCGGAAAAACCGCGCTTTGTACTTGGCGTTGTCGATGCGGGCGGTGCCCTCCGCAAGGATCAGCACCGGCTGCTCGCCCTGTAAAAAGGAAAGCGTCTTTGCGATCATGCCGGGTTCGCAGCCCAATGCCTCCGCGGCTTTTTCGACCGTTGCGCTGCTGTGATCGGGAATGATGATATGCGTTTCCAGTCCCTTTTCCCGAAGATACGCTTTCGCCCGTTCCAGTGACATCCCGAAATACTCCTTTTGTTCTTTCATATGAGTATACCGCAGCGAACGGCTTTTGAAAAGCCCCCGCGTGAAATGTCTTGCAATTTACCGGCACCGCTGTTATACTTTTCAAGCAAATCGAACCGTCAAAGGATGTAACAAAATGATCACCGGAGAAAAGCGAAAGGCATTATTCGGAAAAAAGGATAAGATCGCGCGCGCGGAGCAGGCGATCGCGGCGCAGGAAACGCAGGCAAGAGCAGGCGACTTTTACGAGGAGCTTCTGGAGTTTGCGGTGTCGCTTGCGAACAAGCTGCAGGCGTGCGGCGCGGAGACCTACCGCGTGGAGGAGACGATCAACCGCATCGTTGCGGCATACGGCGTGGAGCGCGTCGATGCGTTCGTCATCCCGAGCAGCATCATGGCGAGTCTGGAGACCGACGAGGGACAGATCATCACAAAGATCCGCAGATTGAAAAACAGCGAGACCATGCTGGACGGCATCGAACGCTATACCGCGCTGAGCCGACGCATCTGCACCGAAAAACCGGACATACAGGAAGCAAGACGACTCCTGCGCGAAACCGAGAAAAAGGTCTGCCGCTATCCGCTTCCGATCTTCTATTTCGCGGCGTTTCTGATCGGCATCGGGTTCGGCGTGTTCTTCGGCGGCGGGATCCTCGAAGCGCTCGCGGCGGGCGTCTGCGGGCTTGCGATCGGTGCGGCGACCCGGTTCATGGGCAAGTTCCACGCGAACACGTTTTTCACATCGTTTGTCTGCAGCTTTATCCTCGGGTTCCTAGCAAACGCGTTTACCGCCGTCGGGTTTTCCGGAAACGCGGATATTACGGTCATCGGCGCGATCATGCTGCTGGTTCCCGGATTTCTGTTTACGAACAGTCTGCGCGACGTCATCTACGGCGACACGATGTCGGGACTGAACCGTCTGGTGCAGGTGCTGATCATCGCGATCGCGCTGGCGTTCGGCACGAGCTCCGGCGTATCTCTGGCGCGGCACATCTTCCCGAACATTGCATTCACGCTGGAACCGATCTCACATCCTTTGTGGATCCAATGCATTGCGGGGCTCGTCGGCACGCTCGGGTTCGGGCTGATGTTCAACATGCACGGCAGAGGCATTCCGTTCGCGCTGCTGGGCAGCGTGATCTCGTGGCCGGTG
>CADAZC010000059.1 GCA_902792295.1 uncultured Eubacteriales bacterium | reverse complement strand
CGACTGCGGCGATCACGTCATCCGAAGCAGGCGGTTCCGGCACGTCCGCAGGCGCTTCCGTTTCCGGCACGATCGTCTGCTGCGCGGGCCGATAGTCCGTACAGCCGCACAAAAACAGGATGCAAAGCATAATAACAAGGCACTTTTTCATGTGCCGGATTATATCACGTTTTGTCGGTTTTTGCAAGAACACAGCAAAAAACCGGACCGCAAAACGCGATCCGGTTCTGTTGCCGCAAATGATCCGGCGTCGTGATCGACCGCCGTTATTTCTCGAAGGAGAAGTGATAGTCGAGGTGCTTCTCGTCGCGGACGGCGATCATTTCCTTCTGCACCGCCTCGTTCACGGGAACGCCCTTGTCCTTGCGGTCCTGCCACACAAGCCATTCCTTCTCGCCCGCGGTGTAGATGCGCTCTTCGCCCGGCGCCTTTTCGGAATTGCGCAGCGCACGGAGGATGTCGCCGCAGGTCTTCTTGAACGTTTCGAGACCCATGAACGCTTCGGGGTCGATCGCGATGAAGAAGTGACCGAGATGATACGGACGCTTATTGCCGTTCTCGTCCATGCCGGTGAGCATCTTCATATAGCTGCCCGCCTGCAGCGCCGCGGAGAGGATCTCCACGACCGTCGCGTAGCCGTAGCCCTTATAGCCGGCCAGCTCGTCGCCGATGCCGCCGAGCGGGGCAAGCGCCGCTTCGCCCTTGGTGAGGTCGATCAGGATCTGCTTCGAATCCGTCAGCGCGCTGCCGTCTCTGCCGATGACCATGCCCGCGGGGGTGGGCTTGTCGTTGCGGGCGTAGTATTCGATCTTGCCGCGCTGCGTGATGCTCGTCGCGCAGTCGATGCAGAACGGGAACTCCTCGTCGGTGGGAAGCGCGATCGTCAGCGGGTTCGTGCCGAGCATGTTTTCGACGCCGAACGTCGGCGCAATGGACGGACGCGCGTTCGTGCCCGTGATGCCGATCAGTCCCTGCTTCGTCGCCATCGTGGTCCAGTAGCCCGCGATGCCGTAGTGCGAGGAATTGCGCACCGCGACCATGCCCATGCCAAACTTTTTCGCCTTGTCGATCGCGGTCTGCATGGCGCGCTTAGAGATGACCATGCCCATGCCGTCGTGACCGTCGACCACCGCGGTCGTGGGCGTTTCCTTGAGCACTTCGTACTCGGTAACGGGGTTCAGGATGCCCGCCTTGATGCGATCCAGATAGATCGGCTTGAAACGGTTGACGCCGTGGCTCTCGATGCCGCGGCGGTCGCTCTCCATCAGAACGTCCGCACAGATCTCCGCGTCCTCACGCGGAACGCCGTACGCGACGAACGCGTCGACGATGAAGTTTCCGATGGTTTCCCAGTCCACATAAGGTCTTGTTTCTTTGATTGCCATATTTTTACTCTCCCTTCGGATCAATCTTCCCAGTTCTTTGCTTTTTCGACCGCCTTTGTCCAGCCGCGCTGCCGCTTTGCACGCTCGACCTCGCTCATCTGGGGCGTAAAGATTTTTTCGCTCTCCCAGTAGCGCATGACGTCCGCTTCATCCTTGTAGAGTCCCACGCCGATCGCCGCGAGGTACGCCGCGCCGAGCGCCGTCGATTCGACGCACTTCGGACGGTTGACCGGCACGTCCAGCATATCCGCCTGGAACTGCATCATCACGTTCGAGACGGATGCGCCGCCGTCGACCTTGAGCTCGTCGAGCTTTCTGCCGCTGTCGAACTCCATCGTGCGGGCAAGATCGCCCACCTGATAGACGATGCCCTCAAGGACCGCCCTCGCGATGTGCGCACGGTTCGTGGCGCGGGTGACGCCGACCAGAGCGCCGCGCGCATACATGTCCCAATGCGGCGCGCCGAGACCCGTGAACGCGGAGACAAAGTACGCCCCGCCCGCGTCGGGCACGGATTCGGCAAGCCGGTCGATCTCGCTCGCCGAGGAGATCAGCCCGACCTCGTCGCGGAGCCACTTGATCGAGCTGCCCGCGTTGAAGATGCTGCCCTCCAGCGCGTAGCGGACCTTGCCGCCGACGCCCCATGCGATCGTGGTGAGAAGCCGGTTCTTGCTTGCGACCGGCGTTTCGCCCGTCTGCATCATCAGAAATCCGCCGGTTCCGTAGGTGCACTTTGCCTGTCCCGGCTCGAAGCACGCCTGTCCGAACAGCGCCGCCTGCTGGTCGCCCGCATCGCCCGAAACGGGGACGCCCGCCAGCACTTCCAGTCCCTCGATGCCGTCTTTGACGTATCCGTAGATGTGCGCGGAGGGAAGCACTTCCGGCAGCATGCACGCCGGAATGTTCAGCCGCCGCATGATGACCGGATCGTACGAAAGCGTATGGATGTTATAGAGCATGGTGCGCGACGCATTGCTGTAATCGGTGACGTGCGCGCCGGTCAGATTCCAGATGAGCCAGGTGTCGACCGTGCCGAACAAAAGGTTCCCCGCTTCCGCAAGCATCTGCCCGTTCGGAACGGCGTCGAGGATGTAACGGAGCTTCGTCGCGGAGAAGTACGCGTCGATCAGAAGTCCGGTCGACTGCGCGATATAGTCCCGCATGCCCTCGCGGATCAGCTGCTCGCACAGCGGCGCGGTACGGCGGCACTGCCACACGATCGCCGGATGCACGGGCTTGCCCGTCGCCCTCTCCCACACGATCGTCGTTTCGCGCTGGTTCGTGACGCCGATCGCGGCGACCTCGCCCTTCTGCACGTTTGCCTGCTTCAGAACCTCGCGCACGGCGTCCAGCTCGGTTTTCAGGATCTCGTTCGCGTCGTGTTCGACATAGCCGGGCATCGGATAATGCTGCGTGAACTCGAACTGCGCCGAGGTGACGATCTTTCCCGAAAGATCAAACAGGATCGCGCGCGAGCTCGTCGTGCCCTGATCCAGCGACAAAAGATATTTCTGCATGATCGGTACCGCCTTTCCTTAATAATTTATTATATCACGGTTTTTTTCTTGTGGAAACATTTTTTTTCGTGTATAATGCAAATATGGAAAACATTTCGGAAGAACTCTCTTTGGAGAACGAATTTCAAAAGGAACGCTTCGGGTTTACGCGAAAACGCGCGCTGATCCTCGTTGCGGTACTGGTCGTTCTGATTGGGGGCATCACGGCTGCGGCGATGCTGCTGCCGAAGCCCTCGGGACTGCCGGAGTTTTCGGAGGTCATGACCTCGAACCACGGCGCGTACGACCACCCCTCTTACGGCACGGTCGACTGGGTCGAGATTTATAACCCGGGCGATACGGACATCGACCTTTCCGGCTACGGCTTTTCCACCGAGATCAAGCATCCGTTCCGCTACCGCTTCCCGGACGGCACGATTCTGAAGCCCGGCGAATACCTTGTGCTCTACTGCACCGGCGGCACGGCGGCGTCCGACGAGGATCCGTTCTGCACCGGCTTCAATCTGTCCGCATCCGGCGAATCCCTGTTCCTCGTCACGCCGAATAAGGTCGAGGCGGACGAGCTTTTCGTGCCCGCGCTCGACGCCGATACCGCCTACGCAAGGACGGACAAGGGCGATTTCGCGGTCACGGACTACCCCACCCCGTGGAAGGCGAACCGCTTTGAGTAACGCGTTCTTCTATCGCTCGCCGGTCGGCATGCTGCGCGTCGCGGAGAAAGACGGCGCGCTCGTTTCGGCGTCGTTTGTTGACGGCGCGGAAGAAACCGAACCGTCCGTTCCGGTACTCTGCGAAGCCGAAGCATGGCTCGACCGGTATTTTGCGGGAAACGATCCCGGGCAGACCCCGCCGCTTGCGCCTGCCGGCACGGCGTTTCAGAAATCGGTCTGGAACGCGATCGGAACCGTCCCTTACGGCAAAACGGTCTCCTATTCGGCGCTTGCCGAGCGGATGGGACTTTCGCCGCGCCACGCCCGCGCCGTCGGAAACGCGCTGCACAAAAATCCCCTGCTTCTGTTCGTTCCCTGCCATCGCGCGATCGGCAAAAACGGCGCGCTCACCGGCTTCGCCGGAGGATTGGAACGGAAGCAAACTCTTTTGGAACTGGAACAAAAATAACCGGGCGCCGCAAGGCGCTTTTTCCTTGCGTTTGTTTCTGCGGCTTGATATAATAAAATATAAACTCATAGAAGGGGAAATCGAATGAAGATCATCGAATTGAAAGAAACGATCACGGCGTCGAACGACCGCGACGCGGCGGTTTTGCGCGCGGAGCTCAAGGAAAAGGGTACGCTGCTCGTCAACCTGATGGCGTCGCCCGGCGCGGGCAAAACGACGCTTCTGGAGCGCACGATCCGCGATCTCAAGGATGAAATGAACATCGCGGTGATGGAGGCGGACGTCGATTCCGACGTGGACGCCGTCCGCATCGAAAAGATCGGCGCGAAGGCCGTGCAGGCGCACACCGACGGCATGTGTCACATGGACGCGGGCATGACGCGCCGCGCGCTGGAGGGGCTCGGCGACGAGCCGTTCGATCTCGTGGTGCTCGAAAACGTGGGCAATCTGATCTGCCCCGCGGAATTCGACACCGGCGCGGGCAAGTGCGTGATGCTGCTTTCCGTGCCGGAGGGCGACGACAAGCCCTTAAAATATCCGCTGATGTTTTCGGTCTCGGACGTTCTGATCATCACGAAAACCGACGTCGCGCCGTACTTCGATTTCGATTTCGACGCGTGCATCGCGCGGGCGAAGAAGCTGAATCCGAACATCACGATCTTCAAGGTTTCCGCCAAGACCGGCGAAGGTTTTGAAGAATGGGAAGCCTGGCTGAAATCAGCCGTGAAAAACTGGAAAAACTGACGGAACAACAAATACAAACCCGAAAAAAAGGATAAAGGAGTATTGCCATGCCGGAAATTTACGATCAAAATCCACGCACCAAATCCAAATTCGACGGCGAGCCGGTCCTGCAGAAAAAGTATGCAAAGCTCGGCGCGAAAATCACGGACAACGTCCCACACAAGCTCTTCGGACTTAAGACGACCGACGAGGAATACTGGGGTCTGCGCGAAATCCTGAACGAGCACGAGGTCGACATTGCGCTTTCAATGAAGCAGCGCAAATGGTACACCTATCAACAGCTCTTCGAGATGAACAAAGCGATGGGCGAACCGCTCTTCAAGGAGACGCTCGATCTTCTGTGCGTCCACGGCTTCGTCGAGTACGACTATGGCGATCATTACGACGACAACGGTCCGATCCCCGGCGCGCCGAAGGAGATCCGCTACCGCACGAGCTATTTCGTGCCGGGCAGCGCGGAGCTGTTCAATTCCTCCCGCGACCGCATTGAAAAGAACCCGCCGGTTGCGAAGATGTTTGAGCGCATGACGTTCTTGCCGCTGGAGCACATCACCCCGATGGTCCGTCCGGGCGGCAACGGCATCGGCATGCACGTCATCCCGGTCGAAAAGGAAGTCGCGGCAAACCGCGAATCGATCGGCATTGAAAAAATCTCCTATTGGCTGCAGAAATACGACGGGCATCTGTCCGCCGGCATCTGTTCCTGCCGCGCGTCCCGCGCGATGCTCGGCGAAGGCTGCACCGACGACGAGAACGACTGGTGCATTCAGGTCGGCGACATGGCGGACTACACGGTCGAAACCGGCCGCGCGCACTATATCACCAAGGAGGAAGCGCTCGAAATTTTAAAACGCGCCGAGGAAAACGGCTACGTGCATCAGGTGACGAACATCGACGGCGACGATCATATCTTCGACATCTGCAACTGCAACGTCAAGATCTGCAACGCGCTTCGCACCTCGCTTCTTTACAATACGCCGAACATGTCGAAGTCCGCGTACACCGCAAGCGTCAAAAAGGAAAACTGCGTCGCGTGCGGACGCTGCGTGGAGATCTGCCCCGCCGGCGCGCTGAAGCTCGGTCAGAAGCTGTGCAAAAAGGACGGCACCGAAGTCGAATATCCGACGTCGCCGATCCCGGACCGTCTGCGCTGGGGCAAGTATGCTTGGGATGAGAATTACCGCGATTCCGCGCGCGTCAACACGCACAAGACCGGCACCGCGCCCTGCAAAACCGCGTGCCCCGCGCACGTGCCGATTCAGGGCTACCTCAAAATGGCGAAAGAGGGACGCTACGACGAGGCGCTCGCGCTCATCAAGCGCGAAAACCCGTTCCCCGCGATCTGCGGCAGAGTCTGCAACAAGCGCTGCGAAGACGCCTGTACCCGCGGCACCATCGATCAGCCGGTGGCGATCGACGACGTGAAACGCTTCCTTGCGGACCGCGATCTTTCCGCCGAAACCCGCTACATTCCCAAGAAGATCATCAACAACCTGACCGGCGAATGGCCGCAGAAGATCGCCATCATCGGCGCGGGCCCCGCGGGACTTTCCGCCGCCTACTACCTCGGCACCATGGGCTATCGCCCCACCGTGTTTGAAAAGAACGCGAAGCCCGGCGGCATGATGACCTACGGCATCCCGTCGTTCAAGCTCGAAAAGGACGTCATCGACGCGGAGATCGACGTGATCCGCGCGCTCGGCGTCGACATCCGCTGCGGCGTCGAAGTCGGAAAAGACATTACCATCGAGCAGCTCAAACAGCAGGGCTACGAAGCGTTCTACATCGCGATCGGCTGCCAGGGCGGCAGACTCCCGGGCATCCCGAACGAGCGTGCCGAAGGCACCGAGATCGCGGTGAGCTTTTTGAACAAGGCGCTTTCCGACAACAGCCGCAAACTCGAAGGCGACGTGATCGTCGTCGGCGGCGGCAACGTGGCGATCGACTGCGCGCGTACCGCGCACCGCTTCGGCGCAAAACACGTTTCGATGTTCTGCCTCGAATCCCGCGAAACGATGCCCGCTTCGCCCGAAGAGATCCAAGAAGCCGAAGAGGAGAACGTGCAGATTCAGCCGAGCTGGGGTCCGAAGGAAGTCCTTGTCGACGAAGCAGGCAAGGTCAAGGGGCTCGTTTTGAAACGCTGCGTCAGTACGATCGATCCGCAAACCGGAAAGTTCTCGCCGAAATACGACGAAAACGAAACGATCACGGTCGAAGCAAAGACGATCGTGTTCGCAATCGGTCAGGCAATCGAATGGGGCAAGCTCCTCGAGGGCACGAACGTCAAGTTCCATCACGGCAACTATCCCGTTGCCGACAAGTTCACCTATCAGACCGACGATCCGATGATCTTTGTCGGCGGCGACGTGTTCACCGGTCCGAAGTTCGTGATCGACGCCATCGGACAGGGGCATGAGGCGGCGGAATCGCTTGCCCGCGCCGTCTCGAAGAACAGCGTGAACCAGACGCTCGGCCGCGACCGCCGGTTCTTTAAGGAGCTCGACAAGAACAACATCGCGATCGACGAATATGACCGCGCGCAGCGGCAGGTTCCGCCCGTCGACCCCGCGATCGACGCGAAGAACGGCTTTAAGGATCCGCGGCTGCCGCTTACCGAGGAACAGGTGAAGATCGAAACCGCGCGCTGCCTCGGCTGCGGCGCAACGATCGTCGACACCGGCAAGTGCATCGGCTGCGGTCTGTGCACCACGCGCTGTGAGTTCGACGCCATCCATCTGCTGCGCGATCATCCGCAAAATTCCGATATGCGCCGCGCGGAGGACAAGGTTACGGGACTTCTTTCCTACGCGGCAAAGCGCGGCATCAGGATCCTGCTGCACAGCGGCTCCAAGGAAGCGAGAGCCATGCGTAAAAAACGCCGCGCATACAACAAGGCGACCAAGGAGTTCCATAAGACGCATCCGCACACCGGAAACAGCGTGAGCGTCGAAGAGCTCATGAAGGACTGATATGCACGAGATGGGCATTATCCTGCACCTGGCAAAGACCCTTGAGGAAACCGCCGAGCAGGAACAGATCAAAAAGATCACGCGCGTGACGCTGGAGGTCGGCGAGGTGTCCGGCATCCTGACGGACTATTTCACCGACTGCTGGAACTATTTTCGCAGAAAGCATCCGGTGCTCGAATCCGCCGAGCTCGACCTTCAGACGCTTCCCGCGGTCACATTCTGCGGGAACTGCGAAAAGACCTATCCCACCGTGCAGTACGGACGCACCTGTCCCTACTGCGGCAGCGGCGAGACGTGGCTTTTAAAGGGCAACGAGTGCATCATCAAAGAAATAGAAGTGGAAGACTGAAAGAAAAGGGACTGTTTGCACAGTCCCTTTTTTATTACGCTTTTTTTGTTTTCCTGCCGCGGTTTGCTTTCCAAACGCCCCACATACGGAAGCCGGTGGAAACCAGCAGCACGCCGACGGCCATGGAACCCGCGATCGCCGCGGTCAGCATGCCCTTGTCATACGCTTCCGGCAGCATACCGCGCCGGATAAAGTCCATCGTATAATAGATGCCGGAACCGGGGATCAGCGGTACGAGCGCGCACATCAGATAGCTGGTCGCCGGGAATTTGCGGATACGCGCCATGATCTCCGCATAGACCGCCGAAACCGCCGCCGCAATCAGGTACGCGATCGGCTCCGCAAGCCCGAGCCGCATGCAAAGCACGCACACCGGCCACGAGATCACGCTGCCCAGCAGCGCGAACGGAATGCCTCTGCCGTGCATGTTGAACATCAGCCCGAACCCGAGCGTGCCGACGAGCCCCGC
>CADAZC010000058.1 GCA_902792295.1 uncultured Eubacteriales bacterium | reverse complement strand
CACCGACGTTCTGCCGCGTGTATGCGAGATGGAGGTGATCAGCCGCGGCGGGGATCTGGTTCTTCGGCTCTTTGCAAAGGCGGACGGAACGGGCGGGCTCTGCATCGTGTACGACGACGGGAAAAAGACCGTCACGGTCGATCGCTCCAATCTCATGCGGCGGTTCAATACGGAGCAGGGTGAGGCGCGTACGCGTCCGCTGCCGAAGGGATTGTTCCATCTGCGCATCTTCATCGACCGAAGCTCCGTCGAGATCTTCGTCAACGACGGCGACGCGGTGTTCTCTTCCCGTATTTTCCCGACGGCGGAGGAGAATCGGCTGATCGCGATCGGCGACGCTTCGGTACATCTTTGGGAGCTGAAACGCGCGGTCACGGACGATTTCAAGGTTGAATAACGGCATACGATCGAAAAGCAGGAGTATCAAAGACGCCTGCTTTTCTGCTTGCAAACGGTTCGGCGATACGGTATACTGATTTTAACGGGGCGATTCTGCCCGAAAGAAAGGACGGATGCGATATGCAGATCACGACCATCGGCGAGATTCTCGTCGATATGACGCAAACCGGCGTCGACGCAAACGGCAACGCGGTCTTTGCGGCGATCCCGGGCGGCGCGCCCGCCAACGTCGCGGTGGCGGCAAGAAAACTCGGCGTCAAAACCGCCTTTATCGGCTGCGCCGGAAACGATCCGTTCGGAACGATTCTTCAAAAAACGCTCAACCGATACGGCGTCGATGCGTCGGGGCTGCAGATTACGGATCGCGCCGACACGACGCTTGCCGTCGTGACCGTCGATCCGTCCGGCGAGCGCAGTTTCGCCTTCTGCCGGAAGCCCGGTGCGGACACGCAGATCGACAGGGAACGTGCGCTGGAAGCGGTCGGAAGCGCGGACATCCTGCATTTCGGCAGCGTTTCGCTGACCGATCCCGCCTGCCGCGAAACGGTCGTTTCCGTCGTGAAGCGGGCGAAGGAGAACGGCGCGCTGATCACCTTTGATCCGAATTACCGCTCGTCGCTGTGGCACGGAGAAACGGAAGCGATGGAACAGATGCGCTCGGTGCTTCCGCTTTGCGACATCGTGAAGATCAGCGAGGAGGAAACGGCGCTTCTGACGGGCTTTGAAGAACCCGAGAAAGCCGCGGACGCGCTGCTGCGCGGCGGCGTACGGCTCGCAATCGTTACGCTCGGCGCGAACGGCGCCTACTGGCGGTTCGGCGCAGATTCCGGCACGGTTCCGGGATTCAGAGTCAAGGTTGCGGATACCAACGGCGCAGGCGACACCTTCTTCGGCGCGTTTCTGAGCCGGATCGCCAAGCACGGCGGACTGAACGGGCTGACGCCGGAAACCATCGAGCACTTTGTGCGCTATGCAAACCGCGCCGCGTCGATTACCGCGAGCCGACCCGGCGCAATCCCAGCCATGCCGACCGAAGACGAACTTACGGAGGAATAATGCCATGATGGAACGCGAACACTGGGCGAAAGAGTTTACCGATCGGTACGTTCGGCACGAGGTCGAACTGAAATGGCTCTACTGCGAGCTGTATCACAACGACATGAGAGCGTATCGCTATTTCGTCGATATGCTCTATCGCGCATATGAGGCGCGTCCCGAATCATTGAAGAATATGGACCGTGCGCGGGAGGAATACCCGGACTGGTACCGCGGACACGATCTTGTGGGCATGCTGATGTACGTCAGCGCGTTTGCCGGCACGCTGAACGGCGTGAAGGAAAAGATCGATTACATCACCGACTGCGGCGTGAACTATCTGCATCTGATGCCGCTTCTGGAGAGCCCGAAGGGCAGAAGCGACGGCGGTTACGCGGTCAGCGATTTCCGCAGGGTGCAGCCGGAACTCGGCACGATGGACGATCTGTTCGCGCTGTCCGAAGCGTGCCACGAGCGCGGCATTGCCGTTTGTCTCGACTTCGTCATGAATCACACGAGCGAAGATCATGAATGGGCAAAGCGCGCGCGCGCCGGCGAAAAAGAATACCAGAACCGGTATTTCTTCTACGACAACTGGGAAATCCCGAATGCGTACGAACAGACCGTGCCGCAGGTGTTCCCGACAACGGCGCCGGGCAACTTTACATGGTGTGAGGAAGCGAAGAAGGTCGTCATGACGACGTTCTATCCGTACCAGTGGGACCTGAATTACGCGAACCCGACCGTGTTCAACGACATGACGGACAACATGCTGTATCTGTGCAATCACGGTGTGGACATCATCCGGCTTGACGCGGTGCCCTATATCTGGAAAGCGCTCGGCACGCAGTGCCGCAACCTCAAAGAGGTCCATACGCTTGTGCGCATCATGCGCATGGTATGCGAGATCGTCTGCCCGGGCACGCTGCTTCTGGGCGAGGTCGTCATGGAACCCAGCAAGGTCGTTCCGTATTTCGGCACGGTCGAAAAGCCCGAATGTCATCTGCTTTACAACGTGACCACCATGGCGTCCATCTGGCACACGGTCGCGACGAAGGATGTACGGCTGCTGAAGCATCAGATGGAACAGGTATTCGCGCTTCCGAAGCAGTACACATTCCTGAACTACCTGCGCTGTCACGACGACATCGGCTGGGGACTGGACTACGGATTCCTCCGGTGGTTCGGGCAGGAGGAGGTTCCGCACAAAAAGTATCTCAACGACTACCTGACCGGAAAACGGGAGGGCAGCTTTGCCCGCGGAGAGCTCTACAACGACGATCCGCGGCTCGGTGACGCGCGGCTGTGCGGCACGACCGCATCGCTCTGCGGGATCGAGGCGGCGGAGAAAAGCGGGGACATGGCGGCGCTTTCCGATGCGATCCGCCGCGACACGATGCTGCACGCGCTGATGTTCACCATGAGCGGCGTGCCGGTGCTTTACAGCGGCGATGAGATCGCGCAGGAGAACGACTACGGCTATCATGACGATCCGCTGAGATGCGAAGACAGCCGCTATCTGCACCGCGGCAATCTGGACTGGGAAAAAGCGGCGCGCAGAACCGACCGGACAGCCACGGAAGGCAAGGTGTTCCGTGCAATCAAGCGGCAGGAGGAGCTGCGGGCATATTACCGGGTATTCGACGACGCGGCGGACACCTGGCTGCTCGATACGCAGAACGACCATATCCTCGGCATCGGACGCTATTATCAAAAAGAAAAGCTGCTGGCGCTGTTCAATTTTTCCGACGACCCGCAGGTCGCCTGGGTACACGATCTTTCGTCGTACACGGACCTGATCACGGGCGAACGGCGCGACGCCGGCGCGATCTCGCTGCCTGCCGGCGGCTATATCTGGCTGCATCAAACGTTTTGAACAGAGGGAACGCATGAATCAAAAACTGATCTTTCTGGATATCGACGGCACGCTGACCCCCGCGGGCAGCAACACGCCTCCCGAAAGCGCCATGCGCGCGATCAGGGCGGCGCAGAAGAACGGGCACAAGGTCTTTCTCTGCACGGGGCGCAACCCCGCCATGCTCGCGCCGGTGCTGGCGCTCGGATTTGAGGGCGCGGTCGCCGCGGCGGGCGGATATGTGTTTGCGGGAGACCGGGTGCTGTTCGATTGCCCGATGACGCCGGAACAGCTGGAAACGGGTATGCGGCTTTTGAAAGAAAACGGCGTGTTCCGCACGATCGAAGCAAAGGACGCCACGTGGGGCGACGAGGATCTCGGCGATTTTCTGGCAAGCGCAGGCGAGGGGAACAGCGAACTGGTGCGCTGGAGAAAGGCGCTCGCCGAGGAACTCAACATCCTGCCGATGCACGAGTACGACGGGCGACCCGTCTATAAGATCGTGTTCATGTGCACCGAGGCGAGCCAGCTCGTGCCCGCGCGGGAGGCGCTTGAAAAGGATTTCAAGTTCGTCGTGCAGGACGTCGCAGCGCATCATTGCCTGAACGGCGAGCTCATTAACCGGAACTTCGACAAGGGCAAGGGCGTGCGCATCGTGGCGGACGCGTACGGGATCGCGATTGAGGATACGATCGGGTTCGGCGACAGCATGAACGATCTCGAGATGATCGAGACCGTCGGGACCTCCGTGTGCATGGACAACGGCAGCCCGAAGCTTAAAGAACTGAGCGATATCGTTTGCCCCGCGGTGGATGCGGACGGGCTTGCCGTCGCGTTTGAACAGCTCGGACTGATATAAAAAAGAGGACTGCATCGCGCAGTCCTTTTTCAGTTCAACCCGTCGCGGACCGTAAACCGCCGTTCCGCCGGATCGGGTTCGATCACGTCGATCGTATAACGCGAAATATGGATGTGCGGCTGGCTCTTCATCTGCAGAAGAAAGCGCCGCAGGTCCGAAACGGCGCCCTGCACCTCGAGATCGACGCGTCCGTCGGGCAGATTTCGGACCCAACCGGAAAGAGCGAGCTTCCGCGCAATCAGCCGCGCGGTATACCGGAAGCCGACGAACTGCACGTCGCCTTCGAACAGAATATGCCAACGGGCGGGGGAGTTGGATCGTTCTTCCATATGCCGCTCCTTTCCGCGTTCAGTATAGCACGGAACGGGAAAAAAGAAAAGCAAAAAGCAAACAAACAGTTTTATTCCGAAAAAATGAAATAGTGTTTGCGCTTTGCGAAAACATGCGATATAATGTATAAGAAAACAGGCTTTGTTTTCCAAAAGCTTGAGAAAAAAGGGGGTAGTACCGTATATGGCACTGGATTACCGCAAGTGCGCTGAAGAGATCGCCAAATTGATCGGCGGCGGCAGCAATGTCATCAGCGCGGCACACTGCGCGACCCGTCTTCGACTGGTAATCGCAGACAACAGCAAGATCGACAAGAAGGCATTGGAAGACGTCGAAGGCGTCAAGGGTATGTTCGAGTCGAACGGTCAGCTTCAGCTGATCATCGGAACGGGTACCGTCAACAAGGTGTACGATGAGTTCCTCGCCGTCACCGGCGTATCCGCCGCAACGAAGGCGGACGTCAAAGCCGCCGCAGCATCGAAGATGCCGTGGTGGAAGAAGATCTTAAAGACGCCGGGCGACATCTTCGTTCCGATCCTCCCGGCGATCGTCGCTTCCGGTCTGATGATGGGTATTGTCGAAGCGATCCCGAAGTTCTGGCCGGCGTTCGGACAGTCCGACTGGTTCTCCTTCCTCGACCTTGTTGCGAACACCGCGTTCGCGCTGCTGCCGGTTCTCGTCGCAATTTCCGCGGCGCGCGTATTCGGCGGCAACATCTTCCTCGGCGCCGTTATCGGCTTGATGATGGTCCATCCGGCGCTGATCAACGCATGGACGGTCGGTACCGCGGAAGTCATCCCCGAATGGCATATTTTCTTCTATCCGATCCAGCAGGTCGGTTACCAGGGACACGTCATACCGGTCATATTGGCGGTCTTGTTCATGTCAAAGCTGGAGAAGCTGCTGCATAAGATCGTGCCGGAAATGATCGACCTGTTCGTGACGCCGCTCGTTACGGTTCTGGTCACCGCGTTCCTTACGTTCACGATCATCGGGCCGGTGTTCTCCTTCCTCGAGAACTACGTGCTGATCGGCGCAAAGTGGCTTGCAGGAACCCCGTGGGGCGCGATGATCATGGGCGCGATCTATCCGTGGACGGTCTTCCTGGGACTCCATCATATGTATAACGTCATTGAGGCGGGCATGATCGCACAGACGGGTCTCAACACCTGGATGCCGATCGCATCGGCGGCGAACTTCGCACAGTTCGGTGCGTGCCTTGCGGTCGCGATCAAAGTCAAGAACGCCAAGACGAAGTCCGTTGCGCTGCCCGCGTCGCTGTCCGCGTCCCTGGGCATTACGGAGCCGGCAATCTTCGGTGTCAACTACCGCTTCATGAAACCGTTCCTCTGCGGCATGGCGGGCGGCGCGGTCGGCGCGCTGTTCGGCGCATTGTTTAAGCTCGGCGCACCGGTCTACGGCGTTACGGGCATTCCGGCGATCCCGGCGGTCAACAACATCCCGCTGTATCTCGTTGAACTTCTGATCTCGGCAGGCGTCGCGTTCGTGCTTACGATCTTCATCTGGAAGGAAGACAAGCCGAAAGAGGAAGCTGCTCCCGTACCCGAAAAGGCGCCGGAGCTTCCGACGGTTTCCGTCATCCGCTGCGCGGCGGGTGCGGTCATGCAGCCGGTCAAGGGCAACGTCATCGCGCGCGAAGCGATCCCGGACGATACCTTCGCTTCCGGTGTGCTCGGCGACGGCGTCGGCATCGAGCCGGAGGACGAACTGGTCGTCGCGCCGTTTGACGGCACGATCAGCTCGGTTGCCGAGAGCAAGCACGCGATCGGCATCGAAGCAAACGGCATGGAGATGCTGATCCACGTCGGCGTCGATACCGTCAACATGCAGGGCGACGGCTTCGAGTGCCTTGTGAACGAGGGCGACGAAGTCAAGCTCGGACAGCCGTTGATCCGCTTCAGCCGCGAAAAGATCAAGGCGGCGGGCTACAGCGATACCGTTGCGGTGCTTCTCACCAATTCCGACGACCTCGAGGGCGTCGAGTGCGGTGCTAAATAAAGATCATACACAGGAGGACAATACTATGAAGTCGTTTGAGTACACCATTACCGATCCGGTCGGCATCCATGCGCGTCCCGCGGGCGTTCTCGTCAAGGAGATCAAGAAGTATGCTTCGACCGTCACCGTCAATAAGGGCGAAAAGTCCGTCAACGCGCTGAAGCTGATGGCGCTGATGGGCATGGGCATCAAGCAGGGAGACACGATCCGCGTCGACGTCGAGGGTGCGGACGAAGAAAACGCCGCGGCGGAGATCGAAGCGTTCTTCAAAGCAAACCTGTAAGCATCGAAAAAAGACGGCTGTCAAAACGGCAGCCGTCTTTGTCCATACTGAATTACGGAGGTTTAAATGATTACAATTCAAGGCAAGGGCGTCAGCACCGGCGTTGCGCTCGGTCCCCTGTATTTTTATCAGCGCGCAAAGAGCACCGTATCCCGCTATGAAGTGACGGACACCGACGCGGAATGGGCGCGGTTCAAGGCGGCGCAGGAAAAGGCGGTCGCCGAACTCGGCGCGCTCGCGGAAAAGGCGCGCGAGGAAGCGGGCGACGAAGCGGCGATGCTGTTTGAGACGCACCAGATGATGGCGGAGGACCTCGATTATGAGGAGAGCATTCAGAACGCGATCAACGAAAACAAGCTGAACGCCGAAGCGGCGGTATCCGATACAGCGGCGCAGTTCGCGGAGATGTTTGCGTCGATGGACGACGCGTATTTCCAGGCGCGCGCGGCGGACGTCAAGGACGTTTCCGGTCGCATCCTGGGGATCCTCACCGGCGCGGTCACAGGCGGTGTGGATTCACCGGTCCCGGTCATTCTTGCGGCGGACGATCTTGCGCCGAGCGAAACGGTGCAGCTTGACAAGAGCAAGATTCTGGGCTTCATCACCGAGGGCGGCAGCGGATCGAGCCATACGGCGATCCTTGCGCGCACGATGGGCATTCCCGCGATCATCGGCGTCGGCGACGCGATGAAGCCGGAAATGGCCGGGCACGAGGTCGTTATCGACGGTTCCAACGGCAATATCCTGGTCGACGCGGACGAAGCCGCCCGGACGAAGATGCTGCAGAAGATGGAAGAGCAGAAAAAGATGCAGGCGCTTCTGGACGAGCTCAAGGGCAAGCCGAACGTCACGAAGGACGGGCAGAGCGTTCGCATCTACTGCAACATCGGCAGCCCCGACGACGTGCAGGCGGTTCTCAAGAACGACGCAGGCGGCGTCGGTCTGTTCCGCAGCGAATTCCTGTATCTGAACTGCGACGATTATCCCGATGAGGATTACCAGTTCGAGGCGTACAAGAAAGCGCTTTCCGACATGGGCGGCAGGGAAGTCGTCATCCGCACGCTCGACATCGGCGCGGACAAGCAGATCGCCTATTTCAATCTTCCGAACGAAGAGAACCCCGCGCTCGGCAACCGCGCGCTGCGCATCTGTCTGAACCGCCCGGAGATCTTCCACACGCAGATCCGCGCGCTTTACCGCGCGAGCGCGTTCGGCAAGCTCTCCATCATGTTCCCGATGGTCACATCCGTCTGGGAAGTGCGCGAAGCAAAGAAGATGTGCGAACGCGTCAAGAAGGAACTGACGGACGAAGGCATCCCGTTCGACAACGAAGTCGAAGTCGGTATCATGATCGAAACGCCTGCGGCGGCGATCATTTCCGACCGTCTTGCAAAGGAAGTCGACTTCTTCTCCTGCGGCACGAACGACCTGACGCAGTACACGCTCGCGTGCGATCGTCAGAACAACGACCTCGGACGCTTCTTCAATCCGCATCATCCCGCGGTGCTGCGCCTCCTCAAGATGGTCTGCGACAACGCGCATAAGAACGGCATCTGGGTCGGCATCTGCGGCGAGCTCGGCGCGGATCTTGCGCTGACCGAAACGTTCCTTTCGATCGGCATCGACGAGCTGTCCGTATCCCCGCGGTCGGTGCTGCCGCTCAGACAGAAGGTCCGCGAGATCGACGTGCGCGTCGTGCGCGAAAAAGTCCTCGCCGATCTCATGGGCGATGCGAACACAGAGATCTGACGCGATTATCCGTTCATGCAAAAGAACCGTCCGCTTTCCGGACGGTTCTTTTTTGTGTCCGCCTGCTTCGCCGAGTCTTATCGCATACGTTTGTCGCGGTTTGTTCACAATCTTTCTTCCCGGAAGCCCTTGAAATGCCTTTTGAAATGATATATAATGATTACCAAAGATAGGATATTTTGCGGGAAAATGTAAAATTCGAAGAATTGTAACATAGAATATGATTTTTTGTTGCAATTCCGGGTTATAATGAATGCAAAGAACGGAATGACGAATCATTTCGTATGGGATAAAGGAGGCAGAACAATGCATGTAGCGCTTGGTATTATCATGATTCTGATCGGTTTGGCTTTGGGATTTTTCGGCTACATGA
>CADAZC010000057.1 GCA_902792295.1 uncultured Eubacteriales bacterium | reverse complement strand
GGTTTCATGGTCCCCGGCGCGATCGGCTCGGAGGAGAACGGTGCACCGCGCATGGTCACAACGCCGTGGTTCGACGAGGATATTCCGTTTGAGCAGGCGGCGGAGATCGGCACACGAAAGGTGATTTCCGATCATGCGACCGTCGGCGTCGTCGTATTCACGGACGGAACGATCACGGACATCGGCAGGGAAAGCTATCTCGACGCCGAGCAAAAGTGCATGGACGCGGTCAATGAGACCGGAAAACCGTATGTGATCCTTTTGAACACCGCGGATCCGAACGGCGATTCCGCCGTGCATGCTGCGGACGAAATCGAGGAGCGGTATGGCGTCCGGCCGATGATTGTCGACCTGATGCATCTGTCCGAACGGACCCTTACAAATCTGCTTTCCGAGATTCTTTATGCGTTCCCGCTGAAAATGATCGAGCTGAACGGACCGTCTTTTTTGCGCGCGCTGCCGTCGGACCATCCGGTCCTTACACAGATGATCGAAACGCTTGCTTCGGGCGTTAAAGACGTGCATTGCGTGCGCGACGTACAAAAGATAACGGACGCATTTTCCGCGCTCGAACTCTTCCAGTCGGCGGAGGTGCAGAGAACCGACCTCGGCACCGGCAGAGCGTGCGTCGGGCTGCATCCGAAGGAAGGTGTGTTCTATTCGATTCTCAGCGACGCCTGCGGCATGGAGATTCGCAACGATTACGAACTGATGTCTGCGGTCAACGGCTTTGTAACGGCGAAGAAGGCATACGATCGGCTGTCCGCGGCGCTGAACCGGGCGATGTCGACCGGCTACGGCATTGTGGAGCCCGATCCCGAGAAAATCGAGATCTCCGAGCCGGAACTGTTCAAAAACGGATCGAAATACGGCGTTCGTCTGCACGCGAAAGCGAGCGGGCTTCATCTCATCCGCGTAGACATCGAGAATGACATCGAACCTTTGATCGGTACCGAGCAGCAAAGCAAGGACCTGATCGACTATCTCGGTGAAAGCGGCGACGGCGAGGAATACCTGAAGACCAATCTGTTCGGCAAATCGCTGTATGAGCTGATCTCCGAGGGGATGCAGGGCAAGGGATCGAATATGAATGAACAGGTGCAGCTGAAGCTCCACGACGCACTGCAAAAGATCGCAAATGACGGCTGCAGCGGAATGATCTGCATTATGCTTTGAAGGATGCACAAACTATACTCGGTCGAATGACCGAGTTTTTTTGTCCGGAGGAACGTATGCGAACCGATCTTGCCGTAGAGTCCAAGCTGCATGCAGCGCATATCGACGGAATACATGAGGAAACGGAGGAGAAGGACGGGATCGCCGTCTCGCGCATCGACATTACGGAACGGCAGGCGGCGGAACGGCTCGACAAGCCGGTCGGACGGTATGTGACCGTTTCCGCAGCGCCGGAGGAGTACATGGACCGTGACCGGAGAAGCACAATCTCCGCCGTGCTTGCGGAGGAACTTCGCGCCATGTCGCCCGCAATTCAAAGCGCGATGGTCGTTGGGCTCGGAAACCGGTATGTGACCGCCGACGCGCTCGGTACAAAAACCGCGGAGTACGTGCTTGTTACGCGGCATATCCATATGCATATGCAGGGCGTTCTTCCCGAAAACACGCCGGTTACGTCCGCGTTCTGCGCAAACGTGCTCGGCATGACCGGCATGGAAACGGCGGAGGTCGTTTCGGCGTTGACCGACCGTATCCGTCCCGACGTTGTGATCCTGATCGACTCGCTCGCGGCGTCGTGCACCGAGCATATCGGCTGCGTGATCCAGTGCAACGACAGCGGGATCGCACCGGGGGCGGGCGTCGGAAATTTCCGTACCATGCTGACGCGGTCGCTTTTGAAAGTCCCGGTCATTGCAATCGGCGTGCCGACGGTCGTCAGCGCGGAAACGATCGTTCGCGAAAACGGCGGCGAGCCGAACGGAGAAAGAAAATGGAATGATCTGATCGTTGCGCCGAAGGACGTCGATGCCGTGATCCGCGATCTTTCCCGCGTGCTTTCCGACGCGATCAACCTGATGCTGTTCGGAAATGCCTATCCGGAACTGGAAAAATTACTGAGATAAATACCTGTACCGCCGCATACGCTGTAGCGGAGGTGCAGCATGAAAAGAAGATATTACCGTTCTTACGCGAAGGATGAGCCGGGTGCGGCGGCATGGTTTGTGCTGTTTCTTGCCTGGCTCTGCGTTCTGCCGGTCGCGGCGTTCGTCTTTCGTCCCGTCGAAACCGCCGCAGCGGAAACCGAGCCCGTATTTCAACAAGTCGGGGAACAGCCCGAGCCGTATTTGCCCGCAGTTGAATGTTCGTACCGAAATCTTCCCGCGCTTTCTGCGCTGCGAACGGACAAGCCGACGATCCTCATTTATCACACACATACGACGGAAGCGTATACGCAGACGGAGGCGGATTCCTACAAGGAAGCCGGTGAATGGCGTACAAAAGACAACACGCAGAACATTGTCGCCGTCGGTGAGGTGTTGAAAGAGATTCTGGAAAAGGATTACGGATTTCGGGTCATCCACGATACGACCGATCATGAACCGCCGAAGCTTTCGACCGCATACGAGCGCAGTCTTTTAACGATGGAAAAGTATCACCGCGAATATCCGTCCATCGTTCTGTTCATCGATCTGCACCGCGACGCATACACGACCGATTCCGCACCGTGCGATTTCCTGACGATCAACGGTACGGAAACGGCAAAACTGATGCTGGTCGTCGGCAAAGGCGAGAAGTACGACGACAAGCCATACTATGCGTCCAACGTCGCTTTTGCGCAGCGGATCACCGATTATCTCAATTCCGTCGAGCCGAAGCTTTGCCGTCCGGTCCGTATCAAAACCGGGCGATACAACCAGCATGTGACGCCGAACTGTATTCTCGTTGAAGTCGGTCACAATGCGAACACGCTTGCGCAGGCGAAGGCGGCGATGCCGTACCTTGCGGAAAGTATTGTCTATGCATTTTTGCCCGGGACTGTCGAACAGACGGACTGGGTGTCGAATTGACATTTGAAACAAAAAATGATATACTATCACCAAATGACGGAAAGGAGCGTTCCGCATGGATAAACGCAGGATCGCGGTCGTCGGCGCGACCGGCATGGTCGGAAGAATGTTTCTGACGGTTCTTGAAGAGCACGGGATCGACGCCGAATATGAATTGTTTGCTTCCGCAAACAGCGCGGGGAAAAAACTGACCTTCTTCGGAAAGGAGCATACCGTTTCCGAACTCAGGGAAGACAGCTTTGCCGGCAAAGGGTTTTCATACGCGCTGTTCTCCGCAGGCGGTTCGATCAGTGCAAAGTTTGCGCCGCTTGCCGCCGCGGCAGGCGCGATTGTGATCGACAATTCCAGTCAGTGGCGCATGGATCCGGACGTTCCGCTCGTCGTGCCGGAGGTCAATCCGGAAGCGCTTGCGTCCGTTCCGAAGGGAATCGTCGCCAACCCGAACTGCTCCACGATCCAGGCGGTTGTGCCGCTGAAGGTGCTCGACGATGCGTTCCACATCCGCCGCGTCGTGTATTCCACCTATCAGGCGGTTTCCGGCGCAGGGCAGAAGGGTTATCAGGACCTTGAAGACGGGCTTTGCGGCGCGCTGCCGAAGAAATTCCCGCATCCGATCGCCGGAAACTGCATCCCACACATCGACGTTTTTCTCGACAACGGCAACACCAAAGAAGAGCAGAAAATGATCGATGAAACGCGCAAGATCCTGAGCCGTCCCGATCTCCGCGTTTCCGCGACCTGCGTGCGCGTGCCTGTCTATCACGGACACAGCGAAAGCATCAACGTCGAGTTCGAGCGTCCGTTCGAGCTTTCCGAAGTCTTCCGTCTGTTGAACGAAAAAGAGGGGATCATCGTTCGGGACGATCCGAAGAACAACATTTATCCGATGCCGATCGAGGCGGCGGGAACCGACCCTGTCTATGTCGGCAGAATCCGCAGGGATGAATCCGTCGAGAACGGATTGAATTTCTGGTGTGTTGCGGACAACATTCGCAAAGGAGCCGCTTTGAACGCGGTTCAGATCATGGAGCTATTGATAAAGGGGGAAAAACAATGAGCATTTTCACAGGATCCGCCGTTGCTTTGATCACGCCGTTTCATGACGGTTCCGTCGACTTTACCGCAATGACGCGGCTCATCGAGCTGCAGATCGCTTCCGGCACGGATGCCATCGTTGCTTTGGGCACGACCGGCGAGGCCGCCACGCTGATGGAGGACGAGCGCGAAGAGGTCATTCGCTTCGTTGTGGAACGCGTCGCCAACCGTATTCCGGTCATTGTCGGCACGGGCAGCAACAACACGGAGGATGCGATCCGGAAGAGCCGCTTTGCCGAAGCGGTCGGCGCGGACGGACTTCTGATCGTAACACCGTTCTACAACAAGACCTCTCAGGAGGGGCTTCTGGCGCATTACAGCTCGATTGCCGAACAGGTGCGTCTGCCGATCATCATCTATAACGTTCCGTCCAGAACGGGGCTGAATATCAAGCCGGAGACCGTCTCGAAACTGGTCCGTTCCTGTGAAAACATCGTCGGCATCAAGGAAGCAAGCGGCGACATCAGCCAGATCACGCGGCTTGCCGCAATCTGCCCCGAATGCGACATCTATTCCGGCAATGACGATCAGGTCGTCCCGATCATGTCGATCGGCGGCAAGGGCGTTATTTCGACCATTGCGAACATCCATCCGGAGGCAATGCACATGATGTGCAAGGCGTATTTTGACGGCGACGTCGAGGAGGCGAAGCGCCTGCAGCTTGCGCTTCTCCCGCTGCAGCAGGCGGCGTTCTGCGAGGTCAATCCGATCCCGATCAAAACCATGATGGGTCTTTTGAAGCTTTGCGATCCGGAAGTTCGACTGCCGCTCGTCAAACCGTCGATCGAGCATTACGAACTGATGGAAAACACGCTGCGCGAATACGGAATGCTGTGAGGATAAGCCATTGAAACGTCTTTTGATCAACGGAATCGGCGGACAGATGGGGCGCGCGCTTGTGAAAACGGTACGTGAATCCGATCATGGATTCGAGATCGTCGTCGGCGTCGATCCTTTCTGCACGGACGATCTTCCGTTTCCCATTTTTGCGTCGGCGGCTGATATCGACGTTCCGGTCGACGTTGTGATCGACTTTTCCGTGCCGAAAGCGACGGAGGAGATCCTTGCGTTCTCGCTTGAACGCAAAATCCCCGCCGTGATCTGTACGACAGCGCTTTCGGACGGGCTGATTGCCGAAATTGATGCAGCGAGCAAAGAGATCCCCGTTTTCCGGTCCGGAAACATGTCGCTCGGCGTCAATCTCATGCGCGTGCTTCTGAAACAGGCAAGACAAACACTCGGCGACGCGTTCGACATTGAAATCATCGAAACGCATCACAACCGCAAAAAGGACGCGCCGAGCGGCACCGCGCTGATGCTGGCGGAAGCGATCTCGGAGGCGGATGGGACGAAGCATGCGTATGTATTCGGACGCAGCGAGAAGGACCGTCGGCGTTCGCCCGGGGAGATCGGATTCCACAGCGTTCGCGGAGGGACGATCGTCGGACAGCACGAAGTCCGGTTTATCGGACAGGACGAGGAGCTTTCGGTGCGGCACGAAGCGTACTCGAAGCAGGTGTTTGCAAACGGTGCTTTGAAAGCCGCGCAGTTCCTTCTGACCAAACAAAACGGACTGTATTCGATGGACGATCTTGTAAACGAACTCCTGAACTGAACGGAGTCTTTCTGAACGGCGCAAGCCGTTCTTTTTTATTGCACAAAAGAGGTTCCTATGCTATAATTATCATGAAGAAATATGCGGAGGAAGCCATGAAACCGTTTGTTCATTTGCATGTGCATACGCAGTACAGTCTGCTCGACGGCGCATCGCGCATTCCGGATCTCGTGAAGCGTGCGAAAGCGCTCGGACAGACCGCGCTTGCGATCACGGATCACGGCGTGATGTACGGCGTCATCGACTTTTATCGCGCGTGCAAGGCGGAGGGGATCAAGCCGATTCTCGGCATGGAGACCTACGTTGCCAGGGGGCGCTACGACGCGGCGGACGGCAAGGAACGCGATTCTGCGCATCTCATTTTACTTGCAAAAAATCAGACCGGCTATCAGAATCTGATGCTTCTGTCCTCCGAGGCGTTTATCCACGGATTCTATTACAAGCCGCGCATCGACTATGAGCTTCTGCGCGCGCATCATGAAGGACTGGTCTGTCTTTCCGCCTGCCTCGCGGGTGATATTCCGCAATCGTTTCTGCGCGGACAGGACGAACGCGCCTACGAGATCGCACGGATGCTGCACGAAATGTTCGGAGAGGACTTCTATATCGAACTGCAGAATCACGGCATTCCCGAGCAGCAGGAAGTCCTTCCGAAACTCCGGAAGCTCGCAAAGACGCTCGGCATCAAAACCGTCGGCACAAACGACATTCACTACGTTACGAAGGACGACGCGGAGGCGCAGGATGTGCTTCTGTGCATCCAGACGCAGCGGTTCATCGACGAAACCGACCGCATGCGCATGGAGACGGAGGAGTTCTACCTGAAATCCTACGACGAGATGGCGGAAGCGCTGCCGGACGACACGGACGCGCTCGACCGCACCAATGAGATCGCCGACAAATGCAATGTCGAGATACAGTTCGGCGTACGTCGGCTCCCGCATTTTACCGCGCCGGACGGAACGGACAACAAAACGTTCCTGCGCAAGCTCTGCGACGAAGGGATGCAGCGCAAGATGCCGAACGCGGGCAAAGAAGCGCGCGACCGGCTGGAATACGAGCTTTCGATCATCGAAAAGATGGGGTTCGTCGACTATTATCTGATCGTCTGGGACTTCATCCATTATGCAAAGACGCACGATATTATGGTCGGTCCCGGCAGAGGCAGCGGCGCCGCGTCGCTTGCCGCGTACTTCCTCGATATCACAGACGTCGATCCGCTGAAGTATAACCTGCTGTTCGAGCGTTTTTTGAACCCCGAACGCGTATCCATGCCGGACTTTGACGTCGACTTCTGCTACGAACGCCGTCAGGAGGTCATCGACTACGTCGGACGGAAATACGGCGAGGGGCATGTGGCACAGATCATTACGTTCGGCACGATGGCGGCAAAAGCGGTCGTGCGCGACGTTGCGCGCGTGCTGCGCGTTCCGTATGCGGACGCGGACAAGCTGGCGAAGCTGATCCCGAACGTGTTGAAAATCACGCTGTCTGACGCGATCCAGATGAACGCCGAGCTGAAAGCGCTGTACGACTCCGACGAGACAATGCGAAAGGTGCTTGATCTTTCCATGAAGCTCGAAGGGCTTCCGCGGCACAGCTCGACTCACGCCGCGGGCGTTGTGATCTCCGGCGTTCCGCTGAATACGGTTGTTCCGCTGACGAGCAACGAAGGCGCCTTGACCACGCAGTTCCCGATGACTACGCTTGAAGAGCTCGGTCTTCTCAAGATGGACTTCCTGGGGCTCAGAACGCTCACGATCATTCGCGATACGCTGAACTTCATCCGGCAGGAGGGAAAGCCCGTCCCCGACTTCTCGAAAAACGACTTCGACGATCCCGGCGTATGGAACATGATCGCGTCCGGCGATACGGACGCCGTTTTCCAGCTTGAATCCGGCGGCATGCGTCAGTTCATGATGCAGCTTCGCCCGGACTGCTTTGAGGACCTGATCGCAGGGATTTCGCTGTATCGCCCCGGTCCGATGGAGCAGATCCCGCGCTACATTCGCGGCAAACATGAGGGCAACATCGAATACGCGCATCCGCTGATGGAGCCGATCCTGAAAAACACCTACGGCTGCATGGTCTATCAGGAACAGGTCATGGAGATCGTGCGCTCGCTCGCAGGGTACAGCTACGGGCGAAGCGATCTTGTCCGCCGCGCCATGTCGAAAAAGAAGCATGACGTGATGGCGAAGGAAAGGACCTTCTTCGTATACGGCACGGACGGCGTCGACGGCGCGATCAAGCGCGGCGTGCCGGAGGACGTCGCGAACCATATCTTCGACGAGATGATGGACTTTGCGTCCTATGCGTTCAATAAGGCGCACGCCGCCTGCTATGCGGTCGTGGCGTACCGCACCGCGTATCTCAAGCACTATTATCCCGCGGAGCTGTTCGCCGCCACCATCAACGGCTACCGGCAGAACACCGACAGCGTCGCCGCGTACGTATACAGCGCGCGGCGGCAGGGGATCAAAATCCTTCCGCCGGACGTCAACCGCTCGATGGCACTGTTCAACGTGGAAAACGATGCGATCCGCTTCGGGCTTTCGTCGGTGCGCAACGTGTCCGAAAACGTCATGCGCGACGTCGTGCAGGACAGGAAGCTGAACGGGCCATTCAAGAGCTTCGAGGATTTCATCAACCGCACGCACGGGCTCAACAAACGGATGCTCGAAGGACTGATCTCAGCCGGCTGCTTCGATGAAATGGGATACACGCGCAGCAGTCTGCTGTCGGTTTACGCGCAGGCGCTCGACGCCGCGCAGCGCGCGCAGAAAACGCGCGAAGCCGGTCAGCTTTCGCTGTTCGACCTTGACGGCGGCAGCGAGCTTTCCGCGGAAGCGTCGCTGACGATCCCGAACATGCCGGAAATGAGTCATACGATGCTTCTTGCGAAGGAGCGTGAAGCGACGGGACTGTATCTGTCCGGTCATCCGCTCGACGCGTACGGCGCGATCCTCGAACGCATGCCGTATTCCGTTCTGCAGCTTTCCGAAGCGGACGGAACCGGCGAGATCAGGGACGACGCGCTCGTCACGGTCGGCGGCATGCTGTCCGCCTGCAAACAGCGTCCCACCAAGAGCGGAAGCGGGCTGATCGGGCTCGGTGAGCTCGAAGGACATTCCGGCACGGTGGAGCTGATGCTGTTCCCGAAAGCGCTGCAGGCGTGCTCCGGTCAGTTTTACGATGAAAACATCGTCGAGATCACGGGGCGGCTGTCGATCCGTGAGGACCGCGCAAACTCGATCCTGGTCGATTCGCTGCGCTCGCTGAAAGACGCGCTGCAGACGCTGTATATCCGTCTTCCGTATCTCGACGCCGAGCAGCAGAAGCGTGTTCGCCGCGTGACGCACGCCTATTCGGGCAACACGTCCGTCGTTCTTTACGATACCGCAAAAAAGATCGCCAAAGGCGCTCCGAAGGACTGGGCGGTGAACCCGAGCGAATCGCTGCTTGCGGCGCTGAAAGCCGAATTCGGAGAGGAAAACGTGGTGCTGAAATGATCCGGGAGAATCCTTTTCAGAAAAATCAGGAGCTGATCCTTGAGATCACGGGCGTCACGAGCGAAGGGCAGGGCGTCGGCAGAAGCGAGGGCGTCGCGTTCTTCGTCCCGTTCGCGCTGCCCGGCGAGACTGTAAAGGCACATATCATCAAGGTCGAAAAACGCTTCTGTATCGCCAAAGTCGTCGAGATCCTTTCCGAATCGCCGCATCGCGTCGCGCCGCTCTGCGAAGCGTATGAAAAGTGCGGCGGTTGTGCGCTGATGCACATGGACTATGCGGAACAGCTGAAAACGAAAACGCAGATCGTTCGCGACTGTCTCGAACGTCTCGGCGGATTCATCGGCGTCGAAGTGCAGGACACGATCGGAATGTCCGATCCGTGGCGTTACCG
>CADAZC010000056.1 GCA_902792295.1 uncultured Eubacteriales bacterium | reverse complement strand
TCGATGTAGACGATGCCCATCTGCGCCTTTGCGATGTCGTAATCCGCCGCCTGGATGAGCTTTAAGAGAATGTTCTCCACGTCGTCGCCGACGTAGCCCGCCTCGGTCAGCGCGGTCGCGTCCGACATGGCGAACGGCACGTCGAGGATCTTCGCGAGCGTCTGCGCGAGCAGCGTTTTGCCGCAGCCCGTCGGTCCGAGCATGATGATGTTGCTCTTTTGCAGCTCGACGTCCTCGTTCTTGCCGCCCATCACGCGGATGCGCTTGTAGTGGTTATATACCGCAACGGCAAGCGCCTTCTTTGCGTCCGTCTGCCCGATCACGTACTGATCGAGCGCCGCAACGATTTCCTGCGGCTTCGGAATGTCTTCCTTCACGTATGCGGACTGCTGCTCGTTCGGCTGCTCGTAGCGCATATCCTCCTGCACGATCTCACGACACAGCTCGACGCACTCGTTGCAGATATACACGTTCGGACCCGCAATCAGCTTGCGGACCTCGCTGCGCTGCTTGCCGCAAAAGCTGCAGCGCACCTTATCGAAATTGTCTCTGTCTCTTGTGCCTGCCATTCCGTTATCTCCTCGGTGCAATGATCTCGTCTACGATGCCGTAGGCCTTCGCCTGTTCCGCGTCCAGGAAGTTGTCGCGCTCGGTGTCCTGCTCGATCGTTTCGAGCGGCTGACCCGTACGCTCCGCAAGGATGCGGTTCAGACGGTCCTTGATGCGGATGATCTGCTCCGCATGGATGCGGATATCCGTCGCCTGTCCCTGTGCGCCGCCGCTCGGCTGATGGATCATGATCTCGCTGTTCGGCAGCGCTCTGCGCTTGCCCTTTGCGCCCGCCGCAAGCAGGAACGCGCCCATGCTCGCCGCAAGACCGACACAGATCGTTGCGCATTCGCACTTCAGGTACTGCATCGTATCATAGATTGCGAGACCCGCGCTCACAGAGCCGCCCGGGCTGTTGATGTAAAGGAAAATATCCTTGTCCGGATCCTCCGCTTCCAGAAACAGCATCTGCGCGATGACGAGATTTGCCGTATCGTCGTCGATCGGGCCGCCGAGGAAGATGATGCGATCCTTCAGCAAACGCGACCAGATGTCATAGGAGCGTTCGCCGTGGCCGGACTGTTCGACCACCATCGGTATCAGATTCATAAGATACCTCCCGTTTGATACAAATTCGGCTTTTCGCCGTGATTATTCGGCTGCTTTCTCCGGTTCTTCGGTTTCCACAGCCGCGTCCGCGATCAGCTGCACGGTCTTGTCGACCATGATGCGGTCCGCAAAATACTCGCGGTCAGCATCGGTAAGCTGCGCCTTGAACGTCTCAACGTCCGTACCGCTGTTTTCCGCGTATTTTTTGATCTCTTCTTCGATGTCCCCGTCGGTCGCCTGCACGTTTTCCGCCTTTGCGATCGCGTCGATCACAAGCTGCATCTTGACGCGTGCTTCCGCTTCCGCGCGGTAGTTCTTGCGCATCTCGGTTTCCGTCGTGTTCAGGTACTTAAGGTACGTGTTCCAGTCGAGTCCGCTGCCCGCGAGACGGTACTTGACGTCCTGCAGCATGTAGTCGACCTGACGATCGATCATGCAGTCCGGGATGTCCACCGTTGCGTTGTCGCACGCGCCCTTGACCGCAAGATTCTCACGCATGCTGTCCAGACTCTTCTTCTTTTCCTCGAGCATTTTGGCCTTTTTGTCTGCCTTCCATGCATCGACGGTCTCGAACTCGGAGATGTCGCCGATGAAATCGTCGTCGATCTCCGGCAGTTCCTTCTTCTGGACCGCCTTGACCGTGCACGCAAACACCGCCGCCTTGCCCGCAAGATGCTCCGCGTGATACTCCGTCGGGAACGTCACGTTGACGTCGCGCGACTCGCCCGCTTTGATCCCGATAAGCTGATCTTCAAAGCCCGGGATGAACGTGTTGCTGCCGAGAACCAGCGTCTGATCCTCCGCCGTGCCGCCGTCGAACTTCTCGCCGTCCACGCTGCCCGAGTAGTCGAGCAGAACACGGTCGCCGTTTTCCGCGGGACGGTCGACGTCCGCGAAACGCGCCTGATGCTCACGCTCCTCTTCGAGCGCCTTCATAACGTCCTCGTCGCTTACAGTATAGTCCGCCTTCGGCACCGCGATACCTTTGTATTCGCCGAGCGTGACTTCGGGCTTTAAGGTGACCTCCGCGGTGTAAACCACGCCTTCCTCCTCGCTGATCGAAAGGATGTCGACGTCGGGACGGTCGACCACGAACAGATCGTGCTCCTTGACCGCCTCATCGTACGGCTCGCCCCAGCAGAGTTCGAACGCATCCTCAAAGAATACGCCCGCGCCGTAATAGGTCTCGATCACCTTGCGCGGCGCATGCCCCTTGCGGAAGCCCTGGACCGCATAGCGGCCCGCCGTCTTTTTGTACGCCTCGTTCAATGCTTTCCGGAAGGTTTCCGCATCGACCGTGATCGTGAGTTTTGCTTTGTTCCCCTCAAGTTTTTCCAGTTGTGCCATGTTCCTTACTCCTTATCTATTTCCTTGCAAGCCGACCGTGTCGGCATTCTTCGCCGGATTTTGGTATCATATCACAAGACCTCTCCGTTTGCAAGCATGGAACACGTTTTTTGCATTTCTGTTGCAAAAAGTTTGCAATGCGCCGTCCGATCGCCTCCGCGCGCAATCTTGACCCGTCCCGCGATCTGTGTTAAGATAAGATGTTAAGAACGGATGGGCAAAAAACGGAGGCATCAATGGAACGGTATTGTCTGATCTCGAACCGTGTCGCCGGCAGCGGAAGCGCCGGTGCGTATATCGACCGCGTAAAAGCGCTTATGGAGAATCGCGGCGTTGATTTTGAGATCCGCGAAACGCAGTATCCCGGTCACGCGACGGAGCTCGCGAAAGCGGCCGTCGACGAGGGCTTTGACGTGATCGTCGCGGTCGGCGGCGACGGAACGCTTCGTGAAACCGCGCTGAGCGTGGTGCATACCGATCGTGTTCTGGGACTCCTCCCATGCGGAACCGGCAACGACTACGCGCGTCCGCTCGGCATCCCGACCGACGCCGAAGCGGCGCTGGATATCCTCCTGAACGGAGAGACCCGTACCGTGGACGCCGGCATGGCGAACGATCAGATCTTTTTCAACATCGCGGGCTTCGGCTTCGACGTGGACGTTCTGGACTACACCGAGGAATTCAAGCCGAAGTGCCGAAACGGCGAAACCGCGTACCGGCTCGGCTGTCTCAAAGCCGTGCTCGGGCTGAAACTGCGGCGTTCGACGCTGACGTTCCCCGACGGAACGATCGAACGGAACGTACTGATGGCGGCGGCGGGCGTCGGCACGCATTTCGGCGGCGGCATGAACGTGCTGCCGGAATCCGACATGTCGGACGGGCTTCTGGACGTATGCATCGCGCACGACGTGAAGCGGATCGGCGTTCTGAAGCTGCTTCCGAAATTCATCAAGGGAAAGCATCTCGGTCTGAAATGCATCACCTATCGCAAGGCAACCGAAGTTTCGGTGGTCTGCGACCCCGTTTCGCGCATCGAAGTGGACGGCGAACGCATGGACGGAACGCCCGTCACCTTCCGCATCCTCCCCGGCGCGCTCAAGGTACGCGCCCCGAAATCAAACTGATCGGAAGGATCGCATTGCATGAGCAATCTCGGCGACAACATTCGTGAATACCTGCGGGAGAGCAAGGACCGCAAGCTGACGGTCGGCCGTATGGCCGTTTCGCGGCTTACGTTCTTCGGCGTTGCCGCGGGCATCGTTGTCGTCGGCGTTCTGCTGCTGCTCTTCCTCGTGCTGTCCAAGCGCGACAAGGGGCTGACCTTTACGCGCGCGGACGTCGCCGGCGGTTATACCTACCGGATGAAGAACGACCGCATCACATACCGTACGGAGGACCGGCTCTATACCTACGACTGCGCAAAGGACGTGTCCACATTCTACCGCATCGGAATGATCGAGGGCTATGACAGCTCCGATTCCATGACGATCGTATACGCCGGCTCGCAGTTCGAGATTCAGGGCGCAGACAAGCCGCTTTCGATCTCCAACGGTACCATCCTCGGCGTACGCGCCGGCAGAAACTATGCCGCGCTGCTGTTCAAAAACCCCGGCGCGGACCGTGACGAGCGTTTTATCCTCATCATCGATAAAAACATGCATTCGGTGAACCAGCTCTCCTTCAAGGACAGCGAGGTCGTCGCGTTCGATTTTCTCGACGCGGGCTCAACCGAGCTCCTGTGGGTCTCCACAATGGACGTCGGACAGTTCACCGAGGAATCCATCGTCCGCATCTACGACTGCGGCAGCGGCGGTTCCATGATCCACTACACCTCGCCGTTCTACAATCAGGCAATCTATAACCTGTATCTTTCCGACCGCTGTCTCTTTATGGTCGGCACGCAGTCGATCATCCGCTACGACCGCGACGGCGACGGCTTCTCCGCCGAGCGCGACCGTGTGCGCGTGTACGGCAGCACGATCGTCGATTTCTACGCCGGTACCGAGACCGCATACTTCATCGCTCTGCCCGTCGCGGCGGAGGGCGAAGAAAACAGTCTCGTACGGTTGATCACGATCTCCGAAACGGATGACCTGTGGTCGAACGTCATGCAGAAATACATGCCCTCGCCGGTCGTGGGCGCATTCCTGTTCAACGGAAGCATCTGCGTGTTCACGCGCGAAAACTTCCTGCAGTATTCCTTCGCCGGCAAGAAACTCCTCGACCTCGAACCGCAGGTTGCGCCGGTCGAGGCATTCCGGTACGGCGCGGACGGATTCTTTGTCGTGACCGGACAGAACTGTTACCGCGCGACGCTTGAATAACACGGAAAGGAGCCGGCAATGATCATTACCATTCTGATCCTGGTCGTTCTGGGACTGTGCATCCTTGCGGGTTACTACCGCGGGGTCATCTATTCCGCCGTGAGCATCGGCGTGACGCTTCTTTCGTTCCTGCTTGCGCTGCTGCTGATCCCCGTGATCGCGGGACCGGTGCGTGAAAGCAAGACGCTTTACGGCAGTCTGCTCTACTATTTCGAGGGCTACGAATCCGTCAGCAAAACGAGTGTGGAAATGATCCACGACCCCGTCGCGTCGATCGACGGCGAAACGCTTTCGGAGGTCGTCGAAAACGCCGCCCTGCCCCTGCCCCTCGGCAGCGCGGTCACCAAGAACATCCGCAGAGAAGCGTATGCGGACCGCGGCATCACCACGCTCGGCGATTACTTCAACCAGACCATCGTCGACGTCGTGCTGAACATCCTGTCGCTGCTGTTTTTATTCGCGGTCATTCGCATCCTGCTGGGGTTCATTCTGCGCATGATCGACTACGGCAGGCGCGGACTGCCCGCGCTGAAACGGTTTGATCCGCTGTTTTCCTGCGGGATCGGCTTTCTGCACGGCGTGGTGCTGCTCTATATCTTCTTCCTGCTCGCGCCGATCGTCCTGACGATCGTGCCGAAGCTCGGACGGATGCTGATCGACACGCCGCTTTCCGGGTTCTTCTACCGCATGAACCCGTTTATGTGGATGATCCCGACAACGTGATAAAAAAAGAAAAAGGTCCTTCTCCGGAAGGACCTTTTTTGTTGTTCTGCTTTATTTGCCGACACAGAAATTTGCGAAGATGCGGTCGATGATCTCGGCGTCCACGTCCGTGCCGGTGATCGAGCCGAGCGCATGCAGCGCTTCGGCAAGCTCGGTCGCGATGCAGTCGGGCTCCGTTTGCTCCCCGGCGCGGCGGATCGCTTCCAGCGCGCGTTCGAGCGCCGTAAGATGCCGTTCGTTGGTGATTGCCGACGTCGACTGTGCGGAAGGCGCTGCAATCGCTTCGATCCGCTTTACGAGTTCGCCGATCCCCTCGCCCGTTTTGCAGCTGATGGGAAGCGCGTCCGGGATGCAGGTTCCGAGGTCGCTTTTGTTCGCGACGACAAGGCGTGTTTTCCCTTCGGTCTCCGAAAGCAGCGCTTCGTCCTCCGGCGTTTCCGGCATGCTGCCGTCCAGCACGAGCAGTACGGCATCCGCCGTTTCCAGCGCTTTTTTCGCGCGGTCCACACCGATGCGCTCCGCTTCGTCGGACGCTTCGCGCACGCCCGCCGTGTCGATCAACCGCACCGGAACGCCGCCGATCGAGATCCGCTCGTCCAGCACGTCGCGCGTGGTTCCCGCCGCCGCGGTCACGATCGCGCGGTCCTCGCCTAAAAGCGCGTTCAGAAGCGAGCTTTTTCCGACGTTCGGGCGTCCGAGGATCACGAGTTTCAGTCCGTCGCGCAGGATACGCCCCTTCCGTCCCTCTTCGATCAGCGCGGCGACCGTTTCCTCTGCCGCGCGCAAATCGGTCTTTAAGGACGCGCAGGCGGCTTCCTCCGCCTCGTCCGGATAGTCGATCGCCGCTTCGATCGCGGCGCGGACATTTAAAAGCCGTTCCTCCGATTCGCGGATGCGGCGGCTGACGCTGCCGGAAAGCTGTTCCAGCGCGGCGCGAAGACTGTTCTCCGCCTGCGCATTGATCACGTCCATGACCGCCTCCGCCTGCGAAAGGTCCATCTTGCCGTTCAAAAAGGCGCGGCGCGTGAATTCGCCCGGTCCCGCGGGCACGCCGCCCGCCTCCGAAAGCGCGGCAAGCACGCAGCGCACGGTGGTCATGCCGCCGTGGCAGTGCAGCTCGAGCATGTCCTCGCCGGTGTAGCTCTTCGGCGCTTTGAAAAAGACCGCCATGCAGTCGTCGACCGGTTGTCCGCCGCGCAAGATCCGCGTGTGCCGCATCTGATTCGGCTGCTCCCACACGGGTCTGTCGAGCAGTTTTTGTGCGATCGCGCACGCTTGTCCGCCGGAGACGCGGATGACTGAGATCGCGCCGCCGATCGCCGAGGACGGCGCAAAAACGGTGTCAAAGGATTCGATCATAAGGGTAAAGATAAGGCCGCAACGATCTGCGGCCAAAGGTTCGGTTGATTATTTGTCGGGGGTGATGATGACGCGGCGGTTCGGCTCCTCGCCCTCGCTGTGCGTCGTGACGCCCTTGAAGCCCTGCAGCGCGGAATGCAGCACGCGGCGCTCGTAGGGATTCATCGGCTCCATTGCGACCGAGCGTCCGGTCCGTGCAACCTGCGCGGCATTCTTGCGGGCGAGGCGGCGAAGCGTCTCCTCGCGGCGCGCGCGATAACCCTCGGTGTCGATGGAGACGCGGCGGTAGCCGTTCTCCTTGCGGTCCTTGTTCATATACAGCGAGACGATGTACTGCAGCGCATCGAGCGTTTCGCCTCTGCGCCCGATCAGCAGACCGTCGGTTGCGGAGAGGATGTTGAGCCGCAGCCCGTCCTCGGTCTCCGCCGCTTCCACGGTCGCTTCGATCTTCATGTGCTCCAAAAGCTCCGAAAGGAAGATCGCGGCGTCGTTTTCTTTTGCAAGCTCCGCGCTGTATGCGATTGCCGGTACTTCCGGCTGCTTCTCGCGGCGTCCGCCCTGCTCGCGGCGGTCGCTGCGCGGCTTCTTTTCGGTCCGCTCGCGACGCTCGCCGTCGTTCCGTTTCCGCTCGCTTTTGCGCTCATGCGCCGCGGTTTTTTCGGCTTCGAAATCCGGCACCACGGGAACCTCGCGCTCGGTGAGACGCACGATCGCGTTTTTCGCGCCGATGCCGAACAGTCCCTTGCTCTCTCTCTGTACGATCTCCGTATCGACCTCGTCGATCGTCAGCCCCATCTCGTTGAGACCGTGAAAGATCGCCTCGTCGATGTTGCGGCCGGAGAATTCCATACTCCTCATTTTTTGATTACCTCCACAGTTTCCTGTTGCATTTTCTTGAAGACCGTCGCGTTCAGGATCAGCGTGATTCCCAGAGAAATGACGTTCGAGAAGATCCAGTAGAACGCAAAGGTCGAGTCATACTGATAGCAGAAGAAGAGCGACATCGCAGGCATCATGAACATCATCATCTTGCTCATGCTCTGCGTCTGCGCCGCCGGATCGTTCTTGTCGTCGGACGCGGGCTGCGCCATGGTCTTTTTCTGGCTGCGCTGCATGATCCACGAGGACAGGAACGTCGTTGCCGCGGCGAGGATCGGCAGGATCGCAAAGCCGTTGGACATCTTCTCATACGCGCCGCCGATCAGCTCGGTATTCGACGTGATCGGGGAAACGAAGCTCTGATACGCTTCCATGAACGCCTTGCCGCCGTCCTGCGCGAACACGTACTGCACCGTGCCGTCCTCCGCGATCGTCTTCGTAAAGAAGTGCAGCTCGTAGAGGATCCGGGAAAGCGCTTCTTCGTTCTTCGAGAAGAAGATGAAGTCCTTGATATTGTTGGTCGACGTGAACGTGGTCCAGAATTCCTGACCGGTCATCAGCGTGCCGCCCGCCTTCAGGTTGTCGGGACGCCAGATGTTGGTGATCCAGAGGAAGCGGAAGTCCGCAAACGCCCGCGCGCCCTGCTCCGCATCGATTTTCAGCAGTAGGTCGAGCGTCTGCTGGTTCGACCATGCACGGAACGCCGCGAAGAACATGAACAGAAGCGGCATCATGATAAGCATCGGCAGGCAGCCGCCGAACGTGCTTACGCCGTGCTCCTTCATGAGCTTTCTCTGTTCGGTGTTGAGCTTCTGCGGATCGTTGGCGTATTTCTTCTTGATCTTGTCAAGCTCGGGCTGGATCGCCTGCATCTGAATGCCCGATTTTCTCGATTTGATGTCGGAGAAAACCGTTAAGAGCTTGATGGCAAGCGTGAAGAGAAAGATCGTCAGAACGACGACCCATCCGCCTTCGGAAAACAAGCCGCACATCTGCCGATAGACCCAGTCCATCGCCATGAACAGCCATTTGACGAGGAAAAAGGATGAATTCATGAATGGTTCTCCTTGTGATTTTTCGGTTCCGGGACGGGATCGTATCCGCCCTTCATAAAGGGATTGCAGCGCAGAAGCCGCCAGATCGCAAGCCCCGTGCCCTTCAGAACGCCGTGCTTCTGAATTGCCTCCATCGCGTACTCCGAGCAGGTCGGCGTATAGATGCACGCGTTCGGCAGAAGCGGCGAAATGTTCCGCTTGTAAAACCGCAGCAGGGCGAGCAGGATGCGCTTCACGGCTCGTTCCTCCAAAGCCCCGCGCGCCTCAGGAGCGATTCCATCTGCTTTCCGATCTCTGCGAAAGGCGCGTCAAGCACCTCCGGTCTTGCGATGAAAATGACGTTCCACCCGCCGGAAATCTCGCCGATCATCGGCGTCAGCGCGGCGCGCATGCGGCGCTTTGCGCGATTTCTCTGTACGGCGTTGCCGACCCGCTTCGACACCGAAAAGCCGACGCGGACCGATTCGTTCCGGCTCCTTGCATAGACCAGCGTGAACAGCGAAGCGCTTTGCGAGCGCCCGCGCGCGTAGGTATAGCGGAATTCCTTATGCCGTTTCAGAGAATAGGATCGATTCACCGAATACGAGTTCCCTTATAAAGCAACATACGGCAAGCGAAATGCCTGCCGCAAGCGCTCTGTCTCATCTGATTTGGACAAAAAATACCGTGAACGCGGATTACGCGCTCAGCTTCTTGCGGCCCTTCGCGCGTCTGCGCTTCAGAACATTACGACCGTCCGCAGTCGCCATACGCTTGCGGAACCCGTGAACCTTGCTGCGCTGTCTCTTTTTGGGCTGATAGGTACGTACCATATCCTACACCTCTTTCTTCCGAATATAGTGATGGCGCATAACGCCAAATTAACCTTTCCCATTATAGAGGAAGCGCCCCCGAAATGTCAAGGTATATTTTTCGCGATTGAAAATCTTCCCGAACAAGCCGCCTTTTCGGCGTTTATTCTCACCTGTCCGTCACAAAAAAGAACGGATTTTCGATGCGTTCCTTATTCCAGAACGTGATCGCAAGGCGGTAAAGCGCGTGCGCGTGGATGCGGTCGTGCCAGAG